>DATCFG010000147.1:0-48728 GCA_036509655.1 Solirubrobacteraceae bacterium
ACCGCGGCCTGCAGGTCGTGGCGTGCTTCACGGCCGAGCGTCCGGAGCTCGGAGTCAGAGAGGTCGCGGGGATGCTCGAGATGAGTCCGACGGCGACGCACCGGTACCTCAGCGCCCTGGCGAGCCAGGGCTATCTCGAACAGGATCCGGCGAGCAGCAAGTACCGGCTCAGCCTCGGCGCGATTGATCTGGGGATGGCGGCGCTCAGCGCCACGGGGCCGTGCATGCACGCCCGTCCCTACATCGAGGAGCTCGCACGACGCACCGGATTCACGGTGCAGATCGGAGTACTGGATGGCCCAGAGGTGCTGTTGGTAGCTGCGCTGGCGGGTAAGCGCCGCGATCAGCGCGAGCCGGGGTGCGACGCGCGGGTGGGGGCGCGCCTGCCCGCTTACTGCACGAGCCTCGGCAAGGTGCTGCTGGCGTACCTGCCGGCCGAGCGGCGGGGGGCGTTGGTCTCGGACATGGAATTGAAGAGGTACAGGCTAGGTACGGTCACGAGCGAGCCTGATTTGCAGGCGGTGCTCGCGCGGGTACTCGAGGATGGATTCGCCACCAGTGAGGAAGAGCTCGCGGCCGGCGCCTACGCGATTGCCGCGCCCGTGCGAGACGAGTCGGGCGACGTGATCGCCGCGGTGAACGTGGTCGCAGCACACGGAGTGGTCGAGTGCAGCGAGCTCGTGCGCTGGTGCGAAGGCGAGCTGCTGGGCACCGCCGAGCGAATCTCAACCCGCCTCGGGTGGCTGGGGGCGGGGCAATGACCGCCCTTCCAGCCAAGCAGGTCCGGATATTTGGACGGCCGATAAGTCCCGCTTTAGCGGGCCGGCCGGGCAAATGTCCGGGTCCTGCGCCGTTCCGCTCCGCCCAATTCGAAGGCATAACGCCAAATCTCCGCTCCATCTCCACTAGGTTCGTGTTCGCAGAAGTGAAGGCGTCGGCAATGCAACGGGTTTTCAACGAAGAATCGGGAGAGGGACTGATGGCCGAAGTCGAGCTCACAAGGAGCGCTGTGCACCGTGCTTGCGAGCGCACGCTCGATCGTTTCGCCCGCCGCCGAGGGTGGGTGGGACTCGATTTAAATATTGGCCGCTCTCCCCATACCCCTTGGAGGGCGGTCAAGGAGGCCAAGGCTTCAATACCCTCTCCGGCCTGGCCTCCAGGGCGTCGCGGCTGTCCCCTCGGCCGCGGCGCCCAACCCTGTTTGCACTCGCCACCTCGCAGCCCAGCCCAGCCAAAGCGCGCTTCTTCCTCGCGGGGTGGGCGGGTCCTTAATCCCGCGGGTGGGTGGGTCCTTAATCGGGCTATCCTCGGTGCAGGAGAGGAAATGCCGATGAGCCCAATAGCCCTTGTAGTGGGAACGGTCTCCGAGATTCTCTTTGCGAGCCAGTCCACAAGCCAGCCCAATAACCCCACAACCCACAACCGTTTGAACACACCAACCGAGGAGAACAGGTGAGAACCACAGCGCACATCGCGAAGTCAGTTGCCACGCCGCGGATCGGCCTGCTCGCGACGCTCCGTGGTCTACCCCGCAGCCAAGGGAGTGGTGCGCCTTCACGCACACCGGTCCTGGCGATCCTCGCGGCGCTGCTCACGCTGCTCGGCAGCGCCCTCACGGCCGCCCCCGCCCTCGCCCTCCCCGAAGGCCGTGTGTATGAGCAGGTCTCGCCGGAGTTCAAGGGCGGGTACGGCGCGGCCGACATTCTGGGTGTCGAACCGGGTGGCGAAGCTGTCGCGTTCGGTTCGGCGGGGATTTTCTCGGGGGCTGCCAGCGATAAAGGCTTTGTCTATTATCAGGCGTCTCGTTCGGGGTCGGGCTGGTCGACCGCGTCGTTGATGCCCGCGGCGAGCTTTGCGCCCAGCGGCGGCTTTTTGGGTTTCTCGCCGTCGCTTGGTGCTTCGCTGTGGGAATTGACTGTCGGGGCCAAGAACACCAGCGGCGATACAAGCGAAGTTCAGTATTCGGCGCATGCGTCTGGGGCGCCGGTCACGCAGGCTGGGTTTCAGGCGGTCGGCCCGGTCTTGAAATCGCTCAACGGCGAAACGCTCGGGGAGCAGAACGGTCTGGAAGGCTTCAGCGCCGATCTTTGTCACGTCGTGATTCGTTCCCTCCTCCCTCTGGCGGGGGAAGGTGGCGATAACATCTTTCAGGCATATGATCTGTCCGCTGGTTGTCATGGTGAACCGTCGTATCAGCGTGTGGTGGGTTTGAATAGTGCGGGGGGGCTGTTGTCTGATGTTTGCCAAACCCACGTGGGGTATAGCTATGGAAATGGCTTCAATGCTGTTTCGGGGGATGGGAGCGAGGTCTTCTTCAATGTGGTGCCCGGGACCGACGAAACTAAGTGTCTTGATGGGCATGAACAGGTGTTTGTGCGTGTTGGTGGGGTGCGGACGCTTGAAGTGTCGAAGCCGTTGGGTGAATGTGCGGGTGGGGAAGTGCCGTGTGGTGGTGGGGCGTCGCGTCCCGGGGCGAGGTTTTGGGGCGCCTCTGAAGATGGGTCGCGGGTGTTTTTCTCGACCGCCGCGCCTTTGACGGGTGGGACGGATACGTCTGTGAATCTGTACATGGCGAGGATCGGCTGTCCGGGTGAAGCGGAGGGTTGTGAAGCGGGGCAGCGTGTCGTGACGGGCCTCGTGCAGGTCTCGAGTGATTCGAGTGTTGGTCAGGCCGCTGAAGTGCAGGGTGTGGTCGGTGTCGCGCCCGATGGTTCGCGGGTGTATTTCGTCGCGCGGGGCGTGTTGAGCGAAGCGGCGAATCAGCAGGGTCTGGTGGCGAGGGATGGTGCGGATAACCTGTATGTGTATGACGCTGGGACGGGTCAGGCCGCGTTCGTGGGCGATCTCTGTTCGGGGCCGGAACTGTCGGGTGTGGTGGCGAGCGCGGCGTGCCCCGACGATCTGGAAGCAGAAGGGGCACATACGACTCGCAACGATTCGGAGTTGTGGTCGAACTTTCCTTTGTCGTTGGCGCAGACCGCTGGTGGGGATGGCCGGTTTTTGGTGTTCTCGTCGTATGCGCGGTTGATCGTGTCGGGGCCGGAAGCGGACGCGGACGATGCGCAGGATGTGTATCGCTATGACGCGCAGACGGGTGTGTTGCAGCGCGTGTCGTTGGGTGAAGCGGGCGCTGACGGTAACGGTAACGCCAGCGACGAAGGAAAGGTCATAGGCGAGATCAATGGTATCGGTGTGGGGGGGCCCGGGGGGCCTGCTGACGCCCGGATACAGCCGGCTACCCAGAATGTTATAGGCGAGGAAGAACGTGGTGGTGTCCGGCGCGCGAGCAGCGAAGATGGTTCGCGTGTCGTGTTCGTTTCGGCGGAGCCGTTGTCGCCACTGGCGATCAATGGTGTGGAGAACGTGTATGAATGGCACGACGGGGTGGTGTCGATGGTGTCGTGTGGTTGTGCGCTTGAACCGGATCGTGAACCGGTGATCACGCCGTCGGGGCGCGATATCTTCTTCGACACGACGGCGGAACTGGTGCCGGGCGACACGGATGGTGCGGCCGATGTTTACGATGCGCGTTTGGGTGGTGGGTTTCCGCTACCGCCCGCTGGGCAGGAAGAATGCTCTGGCGATGGGTGTCAGGGTCCGTTGACGAATCCCGCGCCGTTGTTGGTGCCGGGCAGCGCGGTGCAGGCGCCGGGTGGGAATCTCGCCGCGCCGGTCGCGCCCGCGGTGGTGAAGTCGAAGGCGAAACCGCGGACGGTGAAATGCGGGAAGGGTCGTGTACGGCGCAAGGGCCGGTGCGTGAAGCGAGCCGGGCGGCGTAAGGGTCATCGTGCTGTCAAGTCCAACGGGAGGGCCAGGTAATGTTGAAGCTTTCGAGGCCCCGTTCGGTGCTCGGCGGTGTGAGCGTCGCTGCGATCTGTCTGTTTGGGTTGGTGTTCTCGGTGGGTGCCGCGTCGGCGCGCAAGGCGTTCCGGATCGAACGGTTCTCGTTGCAGACGACCGCGCCGCGACAGGAAATGATAGGAAACAACGGCTATTTCAATGTTGTGAACGAACCGTACGCGTTTACGCAGGCCGGTGGGCATCCTGACGCGCTGACGTTCGATATCGAGTTCGCCAGCGAACAGGCCCGCAACAGCGGAAATGTAATTGAATCGATCGTGACGCAGGATCCGAAAGATATCGTGACGGTGCTGCCGCCGGGGTTGCTGGGCAACCCGACCGCGGTGCCGCGCTGCTCGTTGACGGTTTTGACGGGGGAGAACGCGGCGTGCTCTCCCAGCACCCAGATCGGGCTGATCAGACTCAAATTCGGTGGTGGGGAAAATCTCTCCCCGATCTATAACATGGTGCCGGAAGCGGGCCAGTCGGCTGAGTTCGCGTTGAACGTATCGGGGTCCGATTTCTTCCTGACGGCGCATCTCGTGCACACGGCGCAGGGGTACGGGTTCACGGTTGCCGATAACGGTATTCCCCCGATCAACATTCGCGAAGCGGAATTGACGTTCTGGGGTGTTCCCGCGGAAGCACGGTATGACTGGATGCGCGGACTGCACTGCAGCGATACGGAAGCCAGTACCGGCGAACCGTTGTGCGGTCACTTCGGGGGCGGCGGCGGTAAGAGTGCGGGTGTGGAACCGGTGCCGTTCTTGACGATGGGTACCGACTGCTCCGCCGGGCCGCAGGTCGCGGAAGTGCGGACGGATTCGTGGGAGACGCCGGGCAGCGTGGGTGTGGATGGCGCGTACAGCGCTGGTTATAAGACGGCGTCGTGGGTGATGCCGCGCTTGACGGGTTGTAACCTGTTGGCGTTCGATCCGGGGGTCGAAGTGTCGCCGGAATCGCAGGTCGCGGATGAGCCGGTGGGGTTGGGTGTGAACATCAAGATGCCCCAGCCGGAGGCGCCCGCGTCGAATGGTGCGCCGCACCTGCGCAACGCTGTCGTGACGTTGCCGGAGGGCATGTCGATCAGCCCCGGGATCGTCGATGGTATCCAGGCGTGTGAAGAATCCGGTCCGGAAGGGATCAACTTCACGGGCCCTGAATCCGAAGAAGTAGCCGCGGATGGAGAATGGCAGCTCGCGGCGGGGCACTGCCCCGCCGCGTCGACCGTCGGCACGACCGAAGCCATCACGCCCGATCTGAACGAACCGGTCCACGGCCACGTGTATCTCGCGCGCCCGGCGTGCGGTGGCGCGGGGCAGGAACCTTGTACTGAGCAGGACGCGCTGGACGGCCGCCTGTACCAGCTGTACTTGGAATTCGGCGGTGAAGGCGTGTTGGGAAATACGGGTATTCATGTGAAGGCGCATGGGTATGTCGAGGCGAATCCCGCGACGGGGCAGCTCACGACGGTCGTCGATGAAAACCCGCAGGTCCCCCTCAACGAAGTGAAGATCCATCTCAACGGCGGCCCGAGAGCCCCCCTGGATAACCCCACGGTCTGCGGGCCCGCGACGACGAGCACCGATCTGACGCCGTGGAGCGAGCCGGGGGTCACGCCGTTGCCGGAAGCGCTGTCGGTGTCGGGGACGCCCGATGCTACCCCGTCGAGCTTCTTCAAAGTCACCGGCTGCCCAGCCGGCGGGCCGCCGTTCGCGCCGGGGCTGCTCGCGGGCACGGTCTCCCCGCAGGCGGGGCAGTACAGCTCCTTCACGCTCAATTTGACGCGTCAGGACCGCGAACAGTTCGTCAAGGGCATCCAGATCCACACCCCCCCAGGACTCCTGGGGATGCTCTCGAGCGTCCAGCTCTGCGGCGAACCGCAAGCCAACGACGGGACATGCCCCGAATCCTCAAAGATCGGCACGACCCGCGTCGCGTCCGGCGCGGGGTCACACCCGTTCGAAATCGAAGGGACCGTCTATTTGACGGGCCCCCACGGTGGTGCGCCGTTTGGGCTCTCGGTCGTGACGCCGGCGGTCGCGGGCCCGTTCAACCTCGGCCTGGTCGTCGTGCGCGCGAGTATCGCCGTGAACCCCGTGGATAGCACGTTGACGGTCACGACCGACGAAACGGGGCCGTACGCGCTGCCGCAGATCTTGGATGGTGTGCCGTTGCGGTTGAAACGGATCACGGTCGACATCGACCGTCCCGGGTTCATGTTCAACCCCACCAACTGCGCCGCCCAGCAGATCACCGCCGTACTCTCAGGGTCAGGTAACGCGAAAGCGACCGTCAGCACACCGTTCGCGGCTGCGGGTTGTGCGAGCCTCGCGTTCAAACCCCAGTTCGCGGTCTCCACGAGCGGCAAAACGAGCAAAGCCGCCGGCGCGAGCCTCGACGCGAAGCTCTCCTACCCCGCGGGCTCCGTCGGTAGCGAGGCGAACATCGCATGGGTGAAGGTCGACCTGCCCAAGCAGCTCCCGTCGCGGTTGACGACGCTGCAGAAAGCGTGCACCGCCGCGCAGTTCGAAGCCAACCCCGCCGGCTGCCCCACGGCGTCGATCGTCGGCACCGTCAGAGCCAGCACGCCGCTGCTGCCGGTGGGGCTGACGGGCCCGGTGTACTTCGTTTCCCACGGCGGCGAAGCGTTCCCGAGCCTGATCGTCGTCCTCCAAGGCGACGGCGTCAGGGTCGATCTGACGGGCAGCACGTTCATCAGCCACGCCGGGATCACCAGCAGCACGTTCAAGACCGTACCCGACGTGCCCGTCAGCACGTTCGAGATCTATCTCCCCGAGGGCCGCTACTCCGCGCTGGCGGCAAACGGAAACCTCTGCGCCCCCACCCGGACCGTGACCGTCAAGCACACCACCACCCGCAACATCAAAGGACACAAGGTGCGTCGCACCGTCAAGACGAGGACCGTTCGGCCGGCGAGCTTGATCATGCCGACGGAGATGGTCGCGCAGAACGGCGCTGTCTTCAAACAGGACACGAAGATCGCCGTCACCGGCTGCACGACAGCCAAGAAGACGAAGCGAAAGCACCCACGAAAAGCCAAGAAAGCAAGCGCCGACCGGAGGAGCAGATCATGAAACCCACACGACTGGCTCCCGTAATGTTGATCGCGGCCCTGTCGCTGTTCGCGGGCGCGCCGGCGGCGCATGCGGCGGTCGCGAACAAGTTCGTGTTCACAAGCCACTTCGGCTGGGAAGTCGACCAGACCACCGGCGCGAACGTCTGCACCGTCGCATCCAAGAACACCTGCCAGCCCGCTACGGAAAGCAGTCAGCCGGGCGGATTCCGCTACCCCAAGAGCGTTGCTGTCGACAATGACCCCTCCAGTCCTTACTACACCGACGTGTATGTCGCCGACGAAAACAACAATCGTGTGCAGGTGCTCAGCCCGACAGGCGCGTTCGTGAGCATGTTCGGATGGGAAGTCAACGAAACGACGAAGGGCAACATCTGCACCGAGGAAGAAATCATGGCTTCTGGTGTGAAATGCAAGGCGGGCGTCGAGGGATCCGCCGCGGGACAGTTCGGCGAAGGCGATCCGCAGAGCGTGGCGATCGACCCGGCGAGCGGGAATGTCTATGCCACCGACCTAGTTTTTTATCGTGATAGTGGAGGTGTATTCACTGGTTTTGGTTGGCGTGTCCAGGAGTTCACCGCCGAAGGCAAGTTCGTGCTGGAGATCGGCAAGGAAGTCAACGACACGACCAAGGGCAACCTCTGTACCGAGGAAGAAGTCGAAAAGGGCGCGAAGTGCAAGGGCCCAGAGGAACAGCTGTTCAACACCCCGTATGAATGGGGCGGCGAACACGGCGCGTTCAACCTGGAAACGAGCCGGGGTAACCTGCTGGCTGTCGGTGGCCCGGAAGACCTGTTGTATGTCGGTGACGAACACCGTGTGCAGGAGTTCAGCGCCAGCACCGGTGCATGGAAGGGCGAAATCCCGCTTTCGTCGATCTCCCCGGCACCGGAAAGTCGTGTCCAGGCGCTGGCCGTCGATGAAGCGGGCGATGTGTACCTCATCTACAATGCCGGTCCTCGGAACACGATCCACGTGTTCAACCCTGGTGGTGTGCAGTCCGGGGAATTCGAAGTCACCCCGGCGGAAGCGAACCCCGAACGGGAAGGTTTCTCTATCAAAACGCTCGCGCTGGATCCATATGGACGGCTCGGGGTAGCCACGCAAGAAAGTATCTTTCACAAAACAACGCATCAGGAAGAACAGTTCACCCGTGGTGCTCTTTACAGCACTGCGGGGGTGAGGCTCGCCGAATTCGTGCCGCCGTCGGGTTCGATCCCCGGTAATCCGAATGGGCTGGCGTTTTCCTCCTCGGATGACCTGTATGTCGCGGGAGGTTCCTCTCAGGAAGTGGAAGCGTATGCGCCGGCGTTGTTCCCGGAGGTCGTGACGTGTGCCGCGAGCGAAGTGTCGGCGACGAGCGCGAGATTGTGCGGGAGCATCGACGCGAACGGGTCGCCGGCGCGTGGGTTCTTTGCCTACGCTCCGCCGTCGGGTGCGCGGTCCCCGGTCGTGTTCGAAGGGGAAGGCGCGACGCCGGAAGCGGTGTCGTGGCTGTTGACGGGGTTGGAGCCCAACCAGACGTATGGGTATGAGATGGTCGGCGAAGCGGAAGTCGCGGGCGAACGGGCCACCGCGGCCGGCGAATCGGTCTCATTTCATACCGCGACGCCGCCGCCGGAAGTTGCGGGCGTGCCGTCGGCGTCGGATGTTACTGACGCGTTCGCGTTGTTGACCGCGTCGGTGAACCCGGAGCACGCGCTGGCGCGCTACCACTTCCAGTACGGTCCCTGCGCGGCCCTCGCGGGCTGCGCGGCGCTCGCGAGCACCCCGGTGCAGGAATCCTCGGTGTACGGGACGGTCGGCGCGATCCAGGAAATTGTGGGGTTGCAGCCCGGGACGACGTACAGCTACCGGCTCGTGGCCGATAACGAACACGAAGAAGCGGGGCACGTGCTGCAGGGTGGGGAAACGGCAGGGGTGGAAGGTCATTTCACGACCGGCGCCTCCCCGGTCCCGGTTGCGCAGACCGGCCTGGCGAGCGGTGTTGGTGTGGGTGGCGCGACGATCTCCGGCCTGGCAGACCCTGACGGTCAGCCCGCGGTGTATGTGTTCGAATTGGGCGTGTACGAGGGCGCGGGCACGCATTACGGGATCGTGTTCTCAGGATCCGCCGGTGCGAGCAGCACACCTGTCGCTGAGAGCCTGCCGCTTTCGGGGTTGCAACCGGGAACGATATACGCGTACCGCATCGTCGTGAAGAGCGGCTACGGCGAAGCCGTCGGTCAAACCTTGACGTTTACGACCGAAGGTCTCCCGGCGGTCCTCGCGGTGCCCGCGCCGCTGGCGATGCTGGCGGTCCCGAATATCGCGTTCCCCAGGGAAGCACAGAGCCACACGACGACGGTCAAGAAGAAAGCGAGCGTCGTGAAGTGCAAGCGCGGCAAGAAGCGCGTGCGCGGCAGGTGCGTGGCGGCCAAGCGCAAGCAGCACGCAAAGAACGCCAGGAACGCCAGGAAGGCGGGGAGGGCGAGTCGTTCGCGGAAGGCCAAGCGGTGAGAAGCATGGTTCGTTGTTTTGTTCATCTAAAAGGGAGAGTTAGCGATGTTTAGAAGGATACGTTTCACACCGAGTACGGCGATCGCGGTGATCGCGTTGGTGTTCGCCGCTACGGGCGGCGCTTTCGCCGCGACCGGCGGCGGTAGTGGTCCCAATGCTCCTGGTCTGACCGCGAGCGCGGCCAAGCACAAGGCGAAGAAGCCGAAGGCGAAGCCGGGTCCGCGAGGTCCCGCGGGCCCCGCGGGCAAGCAGGGCGTTCAGGGTCTCGCGGGCCCGGCCGGCCCGGCCGGCGCGCAGGGCGCGCCGGGCGCCAAAGGCGAAACGGGCGCCAAGGGCGACCCCGGCGCCGGCGGATCCGAAGGCGCCGAAGGTCCCGAAGGCCAAACCGGACCGCAGGGCCCGAAGGGCGACACGGGCGGACAGGGCCCCCAGGGCAACCCCGGCCAGCCCGGCCAGCCATGGACTCCGAACAACGTGCTGCCATCCGGCGCGACCGAGACCGGCACCTGGGGCGGACAGCCGGAAGAAAACAAAAAAGAATACTCGTCGATCAACTTCACGATCCCGCTCGCACAAGAAGTGGAACAAGCCAAGGTACATCTCGTCCCGCAGGAACCGGAAGCCACCGGCACCGGGAACCTCGAAAGCGGTTCGGTAGATGTCAAGGCCATCAACGCGACCTCGGGTGAATTCAAGGTCGGCGCCGGGATCAAAGACACAACCAACCCGGCGGCGATCCCCCCCGGAACAACGATCCTCAATGTGGTGAGCCCCAGTGAAATCGAAATGACCGCTACCGCTACCGCTACCGCTACCGGCGATACGCTGAAGGCCGGCAACCCCCCGGGCTGCCCCGAAGGCGCCAGCGCCAAGAAACCAGAAGCCGAAAAAGGCAATCTCTGCATCTACATCGGAGAAAACCTGCTCGGTGGCGTGTCGGTGGAAGGCCCGTACACGCCCTACGGGCTGATCGCAAGTGGCGCGGGGACCGCGGGCGCCCTGCTCGATATTGAAGGCAAGCCAGGAAAGCCCCACTACATAGCGGGCTCCTGGGCGGTGACAGGCGAATAAGCGCAGGACCCGGACGTTCCTTCCGGCCAGCAAAAGCCTGGCCGGAAGGACGTCTCGGCCCTCCTTGGCTGGGGGTTGGTGACACCCGGCTCGTTGCTCTGTCATCGCAGTTCGTTGGGGATGAGCAGCCCAACGAGTGTGATTGCCGCCCTCGTCGCGCGCCGTGTGCGCGGGCGCGGCGCTCGAGCTGGCGCCGTTTCATGCAGCGATTGTCAGCTGCAGGGCCTCGCGCTCGCGCTCGTCACCGGCCTCGCTGGGCTCGGGCGAGAGCATCAGCGCAAGCGCGTCGATCACGTTTTCCCGAGCTTCCTCACGCGTACGACCCTGGCTGAGGACACCTGGCACCTCGGGGATCGAGACGACGATCCAGCCGTCCTCTCCGGGCTCGTACACGATCGTCAGATTCAGCGTGTCGTTCATGAGGCGATTCTAGCGCGGCCCAGGGAAACGGCCGCGGTCGATCGGGTATTCTCGGTCTGAGCGACGAGATGCCTGCGTGCGGCGAAGGAGGGGAATGTGACGGGCTCGGGCCGGCGGGAAAGGGGGGTGGACTCTCGCGGGGAGCGGGCGTCCCGGCGGGCGTCCCCGCGGATCGGCGATCTGGCTGGTCTTTGTGTGGGCGTTGCGGTGGCTGCGCTGCTCGCGTGCGTGTGCGCTGCCCCGGCCCGCGCGAGCGCGGACGAAGGCGGGCCGTTCGGGATCGCGTCTTTCTCGATGCAGACCACTCGGACGCGCGAAGTGGCGCACGGTCCGGGTATCCCCGGCGACGGGTTCTCAGAAGAACCGTATGCGTTCACACAGGCGGCCGGGCACCCTTACGCGCTCACGAGCGAGGTCGGGTTTGACAGCGAAGAAGTCGGCGAAGATCACAAGGTCGTGCCGACGCGCAACCCGAAGGACGTGGTCATCGACCTGCCGCCGGGGCTGGTGGCGGATGCGCAGGCGGTGCCGCTCTGCTCCACCCCGCGGCTCCTGGCTGGGACCGCCTGTCCCAGCGATACGCAGGTCGGCGTGTTTGTGCTGCACGATGGCAGCGGCGTGCTGTTCGGTCCGGTCGTCGATCTCACCCCGGAACGGGGCGTGGCGGCCGAGCTCGGCCTGGAGACCGCGGCGTCCGGGCCCTCGTTCCTGCTGGACGGGCAGCTCGTGCGCACGGCGCGGGGCTACGGCCTGGCGCTCGCCGCCAACGGCCTGCCGCCGCTGGGAGTGACAGGTATGCAGGTGACGCTGTGGGGCGTGCCGGGCGATGCCGGCCACGATCCGCAGCGCGGCTTCTTCTGCAACGGCTCCGAAGGGAATCAGCCGTGGGACTGCACGGGCGGTGGCGTGGCGTACGGCGGGTCGCCGGCACCGTTCTTAACGATGCCCGCCGCCTGCGCTGCGGGCCCCGATAGCGCGAGCGTGCGCGCCGACTCGTGGGAGGAACCGGGGCGCTGGGTGCGGGCGCAGGCGACGCTGCCGGGGGTCACGGGCTGCAACCTGCTGGGTTTCGGGCCCTCGCTGCAAGCGCGCCCGGAAACGGGGTTGGCGGACGAGCCGCTCGGCCTCGGGCTGGACGTTGAAGCTCCGCAATCAGAAGGCGTGCAGGCGGCCGCGACACCACCGCTGCGCGATGCCACCGTGACACTGCCCCAGGGCGTCTCGCTGTCGGCCGCGGTCGCCGACGGGCTGCAGGCGTGCCCGGCGAGCGGCCCGGAAGGGATCGACATGCCCACCGGGCTGGGCGCGAGCGGCGAGCCGCTGCAGCCCGGGGAACTGGGCGAAGGCGAAGAAGTCGGTCCGAACGAACAACCGCGGCTCGCGCCCGGACACTGCCCGCCGGCGTCGACGGTCGGCGCCGCCGAAGCGCTCACGCCGCTGCTGGCGCACCCGCTCGAGGGCCGCGTATATCTGGCGAGCCCCGGATGTGGCGGTCCCGGTCAAATGCAATGCACCGAAGAAGACGCGGCGGACGGAAACCTCTACCGCATGTACATCGAACTCGGTGGGCGCGGTGACCCGCACGATGAAGGCGTGGACATCAAGCTCGAAGGCAGGGTGCAGGCCAACCCCGCCACCGGCCAGCTCAGCGTGCAGCTCATGGACCTCCCGCAGCTGCCGCTCAGCCGCTTGAGCATCAACCTGGACGGCGGCCCGCACGCGTTGCTCGACAGCCCCGCGACGTGCGGGCCGGCGACGACCACCTCCGACCTGCGGCCGTGGAGCGCGCCGGGCAGCACGCCGGAAGGGCTGCTGATGGCGGGAACGCCGGACGCCACACCGTCCTCGTTCTACGAAGTGACGGGCTGCGCCGGCGCGGGCGCCTTTCACCCCGGGTTCCTCGCGGGCACGCTCACGCCGCAGGCCGGCGCCTTCAGCGCGTTCACGTTCAGCGTCACGCGCGGCGACCGCGAACAGTATCTGGACGGGATCCAGCTACGCGCGCCGCCGGGGCTCTCGGCGATGCTCTCGAGCGTGCCGCTCTGTCCGGAAGCGCTCGCGAACACGGGGCACTGCCCCGCGGCCTCGCGCATCGGCAGCACGCTGATCGCCTCCGGCGCCGGGTCGCACCCCTTCCAGATGGGGGGCAGCGTGTACCTGACGGGGGGCTACGAGGGCGCTCCGTTCGGCTTGAGCATCGTCACCGACGCGGCCGCCGGGCCGCTGAACCTCGGGCTGATGGTGATCCGCGCGCGGATCGACATCGACCCGCGGACCGCGGCGCTGACGATCACCAGCGACTCCCTTCCCCAGATCGTGCTCGGCGTCCCCCTGCGCCTGCAGCGGGTGAGCATCGAAATCGACAGGCCGGGCGGGGCTCCATTCATCTTCAACCCCACCAACTGCGCCGCGATGACGGTGGCCGCGACGATCGCCTCGACCGCCGGCTCCGGCGCCGCGGTCTCCAGCCCGTTCGCCGCCGCCGGCTGCAAGAACCTGAAGTTCACCCCGAAGCTGACCGCGCTGACGCGAGCGAACGGTGAATTCCAAGGCCACGGCGCGAGCCTGCACGTGGTGATCATCACAGGCACTCCCAGCTCCATTTCCACCTCGGCCTCGACTTCCCGCGCGACCTCGACCCCCACCGAGACCGCCCAGGCGAACATGCGCGCGCTCAAGCTCGACCTCCCCCAGCGCCTGCCGGCAAGGCTGGAAACGATTCGCCGGGCCTGCCCGGAAAGCACCTTCACCCAAAACCCCGCCGCCTGCCCGAAGGCGTCGGTGATCGGCCAGGCGTCCGTGCGGACCCCGATCCTGGCCGCCACGATGACGGGCCCGGCCTACCTGGTAGCCAAGAGCGGCTCTGGGACTTCCCACCCCGGCGAGTCGAAGCTCGAAAGAGAAGAAGCGGCCTTCCCGAACATGATCCTTGTGTTGCAGGCAGACGGCGTGAGAATCGACCTCACGGGCGGCCTGTTCGTAAGTGAAAAGAACATCACCTCGGTCGTCTTCCGCACAATCCCCGACGTTCCGATCCGCCGCCTCGACCTGATCCTCCCCGAGGGCAAGACCTCGATCTTGGCCGCCAGCTCGGGGTTGTGCACGAAGAAGCCTCTGCGCATGGCGACGGCGATCACGGGGCAGAACGGGGCACGGGTGAAACGGGGGGTGACGGTGGCGGTGATGGGGTGCCCACCCACCCGCAAGCACGAGCGGCCGAAGAAGCAGCCCAAGCGGCACAAGCCCAAGCGGCGGGCTGGGAAGCGGTAGACGGGTCATGAGCGCGCGGTCGAGACCGTCTGCGTGGGGATGTGCAGCAGCGGGCGGTTGTGGCTCTGCGAGCGTATGGGCCGATCGAGCGTAGCGCCCTGATCTATCTCGGCCGGGGCGAGTTGGCCAAGCAGATCGACTGGCCCTGATCGTCGCGGCGGCCGGCTGAGCAGCCGGAGTAGCCGAGATCTATACCTTGGATCGGGTGCGTCGGCGGCGTACGGTTGCCGTCTTACCGACGCTCAGCGCGACCGTCTCCGTAGGAAACGCGGCTCGAACCTCCAAGCGTCCGCCGAGTGCCTCGACGTAGCGGTTCAGCGTAGACAGCCGCACGTCGGCCTCACCGCGCTCGATTTGAGAGACGTTCTCCTGCGTAACGTCTAGTCGGTCGGCGACGATCGCCTGGGTGAGGTCGAGCTCGCGACGCAGTTCGCCGAGCATCGCCATCTTGTGCTCCTCGACTTTCGCGCGGCGGGCCGGGTTGGCGTCGATCTGCTTGCGTAGCTCGTCGAAGCCTTTGCGGCTCTTTGTGGTCTTGGTGGGGGTCATGGGATTGCTCCTTCGTCGCGAAGTGTTTTGAGATGCTCGTCGTATAGGGCGTCAGCGGCTGGGATCGCCTCGGCGTACCAGCTGCTCCAGCGGTGGCTCTTGTCGCCGCCCATGAGCAGGATCGCCATGCGGCGAGGGTCGAAGGCAAACAGCACGCGCATGTGTCCGCCGTGGGGGCGCAGCTCCTTCATGTTCGGATGGCGGGAGGCTTTGAGGGTGTCCACCAGCGGACGACCGAGCGCCGGACCGCTCTGCTCCAACAGCTCGACCGCTGAGGTGACCCGGTTCTGCTCGTCTTCTGAGAGCTGATCCCACCACAACCCAAACGTTTCGGTGTACTCGACTTCCCACACCCGATCAGTATAAGGCATAACTTGTAGAAGTCAAGACTTCTCAATGTTGATGGCGCGGATGTGCTGACCAGTGCTTCGCGAAGTCGGCGCTGAAGGTGTGTCCGGTGCCGGCGACGATCCGGGGGTTGTCGGTGATGATGCCCAGCTCGCGGTTGTATGTGAGGCTTTGGCGTGAGAGGTTCTGCGAGCCGATGAGCACGGTGCTCTCGTCGACGCGGATGAGCTTTGCGTGGATGTACAGCGCGGCGCTTTCGGGGTAGGTACGCACCTGGGCGCGGCAGCCCGCCGCTGCGGACGGTCGTGCCGCCATCGCCCGTGCTGGGGGCGGTGGGTGTCGAGCACCCGCACAGTGCGAGCGCGATGACCGACAGGGTCGCCAAAGCAGGAATCCTCATTACCTCCTACTCCGACGGGCGAGATGAAACGGGACAGGAGGTTGGGGTGGGCTGGGTCGTGGCGCCCGACGACGGCTTCCTGCGACCGTTGCTTCGTGTTCTAGCCTGACGGTCATGCGGGTCGAGCTTTTGTTCTGGATGGCTGCCCCTCGCATCCGCGGGCGCTGGACGAGCTGCGTGCGGCGATGGCGCAGGAGGGGTTGGATCCGGGCACGGTCGTCGTCCGTGAGATCCGCATGCAGGTCGACGCGACGCGGGAGCGGTTCGTCGGGTCGCCGCCGCCGGCTGCAAGGACCTGAAGTTCACCCCAAAGCTGACGACTCTCACCCGCGCAAACGGTGAATTTCAGGGCCACGGCGCGAGCCTGCACGTGGCGATCGCCACTCCGGCGGGTGACACTTCGGCCGGCCAGGCGAACATGTGCGCGTTGAAGCTCGGAAGAAGCGGCGTTCCCCGGCATGATTTTGGTGTTACAGGGTGAGGGTGTGAGGATTGACCTGACGGGCGCGCTGTTTGTGAGCGCGAAGAACGTCACCTCGGTGGCGTTCCGAACGATCCCCGATGTCCCGATCCGCCGGTTGGACCTGGTGCTGCCGGAGGGCAAGCGCTCGATCCTGGCCGCGAGCTCGGGGCTGTGCACCACGCTAGACGGTCCTAGACGAGCTAGACGACGCTAGACGAGCTAGACGGCGCTAGACTCTGGTCTATGACGCGTATGGAGAATCCTTACCGCCCCGGATTCAACGAGCCTCCAAAGGAGCTCGCGGGTCGCGAGGCGGTGCTCGAGGATCTGACCGACGCAGTCGAGGTGGCGGCGCTCGAGGGCCGCACGCCGCGGCCGACTCTGCTCGTGGGCGCGCGCGGCGTGGGCAAGACCGTATTGCTCGCGCAAGCCGCGGCGATCGCAGGATCGGAGTTTGGATGGCCGCGTGTACACACCGAGCTGAGACCCGATACGCCTTTCATCGGGGACCTGATCGATGCGATCGGGCGCGTGCGGGAGCTGGTCGAGCAGCCGCCGTCCAAACGTGCGCTGAAAACGGAGTCGGTTACCGTGCGCGCCGGCGTGCCGGGGATCGGCGGCGAGGTTCGGTTCGCTCGCGGCGCCGGCTCGGCGGAGGACCCCACACCCGCCCTGCGCCCGGCGCTCACCGGGCTTGCCGAGCTCGCAATCGCACGCGAGACCGGCTTCGTCCTGACCCTGGACGAGGCGCACCTCGCCACGCGCCGTGAGCTTGCCGCGCTCGCCGCGCTCCTGCAGGAGGGCACCGGCGAGCGCTGGCCGGTGGTGGTCGTGATCGCCGGCCTCCCGCTGATGCGCGCCCCCGAGCACTCCGTCACCTACCTCGAGCGCGGCACATGGCACGAGCTGGGCCTGCTCAGCAGCGAGGAGACGGTGCGGGCACTGCGCCTCCCCGCCGAGGCGGGCGGAAGACCGATGGACGAGGACGCGGCGATCGTCCTCGCCGAAGCCTCGGGTGGCTACCCCTATGCCATCCAGCTCTATGGCCACCACGCCTGGCGCGCCGCCAATGGCCACGACAAGATCGACCGGGCGGCCGCGCAGGCCGCCCTTCCCCGCGCCCATCGAGCGCTCGAAGATGGACTCTATGCCGCCCGCTGGAGCGCGGCGAGCCCAACCCAGAAGCGCTACCTCACAGCCCTCGCAACCATCGCCGCCACCACAAACCCCACAACCGCCCGAGCCGTCGCCGACGAGCTCGACAGCACACCGAAACAGCTCTCCAGCGTACGCGACGATCTCATCAAAGCAGGAACGCTCACCGTCGACGGCGACGAGCTGCGGTTCACGATCCCCGGAATGGGCGCCTACGTGCTCGCACGCTGAGGTACCGATCGTGGGTCTCGATGGCGGGTCTTGTGGCCTAAGTTGATATACTTTTCTATATGAATACTCTTGGGGTTCTGGTTCGCGAGCAGCGCGAACAAGCGGGTATCAGCCAGCACTCGCTCGCGCGCCGGGCGGGTACGACGCAGGCCGCCGTCAGCCGGATCGAGCGTGGTCTGACGGCGCCGACGTGGGAGACGGTGCGTGCGCTCCTGCTGGCGCTGGGCTGCGAGCCCGAGCTGCGAGCAAACCGCTTGTCCGGGAGATGGGACCCCGTGCACCTGGCTGCGCTGCGCGAGCGCCTCCCGGCGGAACGATTCGAACTCGCCGTTTCCGCTAACCGTCTGGCTGGACGCCTGCGGCAGGCGGGAGCGGAGGCGATCGGTGGAGCGCGACACCCCGCTTGACGCGGAGCGCATCCTCGATGCGCTTGCCGAGCATGCAGTCGACTATGTGATCGTCGGTGGACTGGCAGTCCAAACCCATGGGCATGTGCGCACGACGGTCGACATCGACGTGTTCCCCCGTCCCGACCCATCCAACCTGGCACGACTGGCGGATGCCCTGAATGCGCTCGACGCCCAGGTTCTCAACCCGGGGAGTGAGGGTATGAAAATAGATGCCACGATGCTGCCGCGCGCGAGGCTGTGGCAGTTCGCGACCCGACACGGCGCGGTCGACGTGCTGCACGATGCGCCCGGCGCCCCGCCGTATGACGAGCTCCGGGGACAAGCGCTCGAGATTCGGCTCGGCGATCTGAAGCTCGCTGTTGCCGGCCGCGACGATTTGATCGGCATGAAGCGCGCGAGCGGGCGCCCCGTCGATCTCGAAGACATCGCCGCACTCACAGCAGGGTGAGCCAAGGTCCCTGATCCTCGCCGCCGGCGGCGGAGGTGAAGTCCGAGCGGCCCGCCGTCGGCCTGGGAGAGAGCGCACCGCAGAAGCTGTCCCGGTTGCGCTGGCCGACCAGGCGCATGGGAAAGCCGCAGGTTGATCTGGCGGACAAGGACTCCCTCTGGGGCTGTATCGCTCCACCGCGGACCGCCAGACACGCGGCAACGGGCGGGGCTACCAGGCCTGCGAGGTCCCGCAGAGAGGGCAGGCGACGGTCGTCGAGACTGGCGCCGCGAACAGATAGCCGCACTGGCATGTGTAGGAGGCCTCGTCGAGCGGGCCTCCGGCCGCGCGCACGCGCTCGACGGCGATGTCCCGAGGCTCGGGAGCGCGAGCAGGCTCGACCTGGCGCTTGTAGAGCGAGGAGCGCCGGCGCGCGGGCCGGGGCCGGCGCGAATGCCGCTCGGCGAGGGGGTGGAGGAGGAGGCGCGGGCTCATGATCTTGTACCTTTAGGAACTCGGCCCACGGGTGAATGTTTCGCTCTCGGAGCAAGTTTTCCTGGCGGAATGACTGGTATGCGGGTCGCCTCGAGCGCCGAGGAAGGGGAATTGGCGCCCCGATGCCGGGGCGGGCCGGCATCGCGAGCGCGGGGATCGCCGCGCGATCGGGCTAACCCACGCGGCGTGGAATCAGGTTTGAGATACTGGGGGAGATGAACCCCGCCCGCAAGCGAACGGTGCGGCTGGTGGTCGCGTTGAGCGCGGCCGTGGTGCTGGCGAGCGCGCTGATCTACACGAGCTTCAGCGCCGCCTCCCCGGCCCTCACGCCCAGCCAGCTCGTGCACGAGGTCCAGCCTGGCCGCAGCTACCAGCTGACCGGCACGGTGCTCGCGCACTCGGTCTCGCGCGATGGCGACGTGCTGAACTTCAGCGTCGCCGACCGCGCAGGCGGCGCTGCGGCTGCCGCGGTGCCGGTCGCCTACACGGGCACGGTGCCCGACCCGTTCAAGGAAGGGCGCGAGGTGATCGTGACCGTCGAGAAGCAGGGCTCTGAGTACGTCGGCGAACGCAACTCGCTGATCACGAAGTGCCCGTCGAAGTACAAGGAAACGCCGGCCTCCGCGAAGAAGCAGAGCTCCTGAGTGTCCGGCGCCCGGGTGCAGTTCACCCCTAGCGAGCGCGCGCGCTGATGGCCCTGCTCGGCCGCGTCTGCCTGCTGCTCGCGCTCGTCGTCTGTGCCTACGGGATCGGCGCCTCGATCTATGGCGTGCGCAGCGGACGGTGGGAGTGGGCCGTGTCGGGGCGGCGCTCGGTGTACGCGCTGGCGGGCATCCTGACCGTCGGCTTCCTGATCCTGGAGATCGCGTTCCTGCGCGACGACTTCGCCTTCAACGCCGTCGCCGACACCTCCAGCCGCACGACGCCGACCTTCTACAAGGCGGCCGCGGTGTGGTCCTCGCAGGAAGGCTCGCTGCTGCTGTGGGCCTGGCTGATGTCGCTGTGGTCGAGCCTCGCCCTGTTCCTCACGCGCCGTCGTATCCGCGACGTGGCCGCCTACGCCACGGCGATCATGCTCGGCTTCGGCGCGTTCTTCATCGCGCTGATGGTGTTATACGCGCAGCCGTTCGCCACCACCAGCCCCGCCCCCAGCGAAGGCGTTGGCCTCGACCCGCTGCTGCGCTTCCCGACGATGATGATCCACCCCCCGGTGCTCTACTCGGGCTACACGCTCTGCACGATCCCACTGGCCTTCGGCATGGGTGCGTTGCTGGCGCGGCGGGTCGACGCGGAGTGGATCAGGGTGATTCGCCGCTTCGCGTTCGGCGCCTGGCTGTTCCTCGGCATCGGCATCCTGCTGGGCGCGCGCTGGTCCTACTCGGAGCTCGGCTGGGGCGGCTACTGGGGTTGGGACGCGGTCGAGAACGCAGCGCTGCTGCCGTGGCTGACGGGGACGGCGTTCCTGCACTCGTTGATGATTCAGGAGAAGCGGGGGATGCTGAAGGTGTGGAATATCTCGCTCGTGCTCGCCACGGGGACGCTGGCTATCATGGGCACGTTCCTCGTGCGCAGCGGGGTCCTGAACTCGATCCACGCGTTCGGCGGACAGACGCTGGGCGTGCCGTTCGTGGTGTTGATCGCGGTCTTGATCGCCGGCTCGATCTACCTCGTGGTCACGCGGCGCGAGATGCTGCGCACCGAGCATCGGATCGACTCGCTGCTCTCGCGCGAGGCCGCGTTCCTCGCCAACAACGTGGTGCTGGTGGCGCTGGTCTTCGTGATCCTCTGGGGAACCTACTTCCCGCTGATCTCCGAGGCGCTGACCGGCCGGGAAGCGTCGGTCGGGGCGCCCTGGTTCGACCGCTACACGGTGCCGCTGGCGCTGATCCTGGTGCTGCTGAGCGGGATCGGACCGGTGATCGCGTGGCGCCGCGCGACGCTGGCCAACGCGCGGCGCAACTTCATCGTGCCGATCGCCATCGCGCTGGCGACGCTCGTCGTGCTGCTGGCGGCGGGAGCGCCCGTGAAGCCGTTTGCATTGGCGATGTTCTGCTGCGCGGCGTTCGTCGCCGGCAGCATCGGCCAGGAGTTCTTCCGCGGCATGCGTGCGCGCTCGGCGATGGCCGGCGAGGCGCCCCCGATCGCGCTGGTGGCGCTCGTGCGGCGCAACCGCAGGCGCTACGGCGGCTACATCGTGCACATCGGGATCGCGGTCCTGTTCGTCGGCGTCGCCGCCTCCACCTCGTTCCAGCACGAGTCCGAGCTCGGTCTCTCGGCCGGGCAGTCCTCGCGCGTGGGCGCCTACACGATCAAATACGTGCGCCCGACGGCGAGCGTGACCCCCGACTACGACTCCTCGAGCACGCAGGGAGGTCGCGAACTGAGCGCGATCATCCGCGCCGAGCCGGGCGTGACGCTCGGTCCCGACACCGCGCGCACCGGCGCGACCCTCAGCCTCGGCGCGGTGCTCGACGTGAGCAAGAACGGTCGTCACGTGACGACTCTGTATCCGAGCGAGGGCTACTACGCCTCCGAAGAACCGACCCAGGGCTCGGTCGGGCATCTGATCGGCGGTCAGCCGGTCAGCCACGTCGCCGTCGACGCCGGCGTCACGCGCGACGTCTGGACGGCGATCGCGCCGAACATCGAAACGCCGCGGCTGAAGCGGATCGTCGCGCTGGGCAACAAGACGCTCCCCTACGTCCATCCCGGAGAGGGGATGGTGGCGATCGCGGCGCTGGCAGCCGCCTACATGAAGAGCCCGCCGCAGGCCCAGTTCCACCTGATCGTCTCGCCGCTGGTGATGTGGATCTGGATCGGCGGCCTGATCGTGGTCGGTGGCGCGCTGATCGCGATCTGGCCGGCGCCGAGCGTAGTCCGTCGTCGTGTGGCCGCTCGCTCGCGGGCCCGCGCCGAGCGCGGTCTGGCACGAGCCTGAGCCCGGCGCGCTGGTAACGGGCGGCGATACGAGTGGAGATCGCGATCGCGATCATTGCGCTGGCGTTGCTCGTGGTGGTGATCCTCGTGGTCAGCGCTCCGCTGCGCGCCGTCAGGCGACCGCAGGACTGCAAGCCGGAAGAAGTCCGCACCGAGTTGGAGGCGGCGCGCGAGGCGAAGTACCGCGAGATCCGCGACGCCGATCTCGACTACCGCACGGGGAAGCTCTCGAAAGAGGATTTCGCGGTCACCGACCGTGCCCTGCGGGTAGAGGCAATCGAGATCCTCGACCGGCTTGCGGCGCTGGAGCGGGAACGCGAAGCGCTACGCCCAGGGGCGCTTGAGTAGGACTATTGCATTGATGAGGAAGAGCACCGCGAAGAAGACCGTCCAGCGGTTGAGGTTGCGCTCGACCATCGAGCCGCCGCCGAGCGGACCCTGGCCGCTGCCCACGCCGAAGGCGCCGGACAGGCCGGAGTCCTTGCCGGAGTGCATCAGCACGAGGAAGATCACGATCACCGCGATCGCGACCTGGAGGACAGATAGGATCGTTTCCACGGGGTGCAGGTTATCGTCGATGAGGAGCAGGAGGATCGTCCATGCCCACGAAAAGGCAGCGAATGCTGATTCCTAGGCCATTTGGCGGCATGATTACGAATCCTTTACGGGTTTCTGGTTCCCTGCCGATATGAATCTCAGCGGGCGTGCCCCACGAGCGTGGGCTAGCTGCGCCGAGCACGGATATGGGAACGCACAAATGACCAACTTCGAGGCAGCCGGCCGATGATGCGCGCGCGGGGCTGGGCGTGGCGGGCGATGCTGTCCGCGCTCGCCGGGAGCGGGCTGACCGTCGCCGGCCTGGGCGGCCCCCTCGCCGGTGGGGCGCTGGCAGCCGATACGCCCGCGAGTTCGTCGTCGCCGGGCGAAGGCACCACGGCGCCGGTCACCACCACCCCGGCGCCGTCCACCCCCGCGGCGGGCACCACCGAAGCGGCTGGAGCGCCGGCGAACACCTCGACGACCACGACCACGACCCCGGCGCCGAGCACCGCACAGCCGACGACCACGCAGCCGGCCACCTCACAGCCCGTCACCACCCCGACGGCTGCGCCGCCCGTCGTCGAAGCCCCGACGGTGGTGGTGCAGCGCCGGCAGAAAACGACTCCGAGCAAGAACACGAATCGCAATCCCACGACCACCACCACGCAGGCACAGCCGACGACCGACAGCCAGCCGGCGGGGAATCGAGCGAAGGGCCCAACGACGGCCTCCGGCCCCAACGGCGTCGCGCCATCGCCGCAGGTCGTGGCCGCGCAGGCCGGGGCGCTCGCGGCTGAGCTCGCCACCTCGGCGGCGTCCGTGCAGGCGCTCGGCTTCTACCGGATTCCGCTGTTCCTGCTGCCGATCTACCAGGCGGCCGCGATCCAGTACGGCGTGCCGTGGCAGATCCTCGCCGCGATCAACGAAGTCGAGACCGACTACGGCTCAGATCTCTCGGTTTCGAGCGCCGGCGCGGAGGGCTGGATGCAGTTCGAGCCCTCGACCTGGCTGCAGTACGGGGTGGACGCGCTGGACGCGGGCTACGCCGATCCATATAACCCGGTCGACGCGATCTTCGCCGCCGCGCGCTATCTGCACGCCGCCGGCGCCTCGACGAACCTGCGCACGGCGATCCTCGCCTACAACCACTCCGACGCCTACGCCGAATCGGTGCTGCTGCGCGCGAAGCTGATCTCCAGCTACCCCAAGTCCGTGATCGCGACGCTGACGGGTCTCGTCGACGCGCGCCTGCCGGTGACGGGGAAGCAGGTCTCCTGGGGCCCGCTGCTACCGGCGGCGCCGTCGCCCTCGAGCGCGACCGCGAACGCGAAGGCCGTCACCGGCGCCGCGAAGACCGGGTCGAGCGCGGCGGCGACGGCGGACTCCGCCGCGCAGGCCGGCGCGAGCGGCTCGACGGCCGCCGGACCCACACCCGGCTTGGTGCCGGCTCCCGCGCCCGCCGTGGCGGCGGATGCGGCCGGCGGGTCCGCTGCGACGGGGGCCGCCGCCGGCACGGCTGACCCGGCGCCGCAGTTCGTGGAACTGCTGAGCGCGTCGAACGCCTCCGTGGTGGCGGTGCAGGACGGTCGCGTGCTCGGGCTCGGGCACTCCCACAGGCTGGGCAGGTACGTGATCTTGCGCGATATCTACGGCGACGTGTTCACGTACGCGGGGCTCGGCAGCATCGCGCCGAGCTACCGCTTGCCGAAGGTGCCGTCCGCGGCGCTCGTCGCGGCGGCGAAACCGTCGGTATCCGATACCACCGGCAGTCATCCTCACGCCGCGGGCGCCACCGGCGAAGAGCCTCTTACGCTGCACGTGAAGCGGTCGCACGCCCAGACGTCCAGCTCGCAGAACTCGACCCCGGCGGGCACGGCCGAATCGGCCCCCGCCGCCACGGGCAAGGTGCGGCTGTTCGCCCACCCCGGCAATCCCGACGCGCTCGCGGCCGCCGCGCGCGTCGCCACATCCACGCCGGCCAAGGGCTCCGGGAAGGGTCTGGCGCTGGGGCGTGGATCGCTCGTCGCCGAGGGTACGGTGCTCGGCCACGTGCTCGTTCCGAAGGGGGCGAAAGACGGCCATCTGCGCTTCGCCGTACAGCCCGCGGGCGACCCTGGATCGATCGATCCGCGGCCGGTGCTCGCGAACTGGAGGGGGCTCGACGAGGCGCTGCATCCGCAGGGGGCGAAGGCCAAGACCGCCCTGCTCGGCGCGACCGCGAGCGATGTGTTCCTGCTCTCCAAGAGCCAGCTCGAGCTCGCGGTGCTGTCCGATCCGGGTATCGAGCTGGACGCCCGTGCGCGCCACGAGATCTCCTCGGGGGCGATCGACAGGCGCCTGCTGGCGGTACTGGCCTTCATGTCGCGCAGCGGTCTGAAGCCGACGGTGCAGGCGCTGCACCGTGGACCCAGGCTGTCCGCGGCCGCCCGTCGCCTGGCCGACGCCGAAACCGGTGGCGCGGTCGACATCTCCGCGGTCAACGGCATCCCGATCGCCGGGCACGAGGGCGCCGGTTCGATCGCCGATAGCACGATTCGCACGCTGCTCGCTCTCCAGGGTGAATTCGTCCCCAGCCGGATCGTCAGCCTGATGAAGTACCCCGACGCCGCCAACACGCTTGCCACGACAGCGCATGCGGACGCGATCCAGATCGACTTCCGGCCCGCGTCCGCCGCCCTTGCATCGACCCCGAAGAGGGGATCCAAGGCGGCGCACTCCGCAGCGGTTGCGAAGGCCGCCCCTTCGCCGCTGGCGAGCGGCGGCAGCCTGAGCTTGACGCAGTGGAACGAGCTGCTCGCGCGCGTCGGCGCGATCCCGGCGCCGAAGCTGGCCGCCAAGCCGACCTCCGCCGCGATCCGCGACCCCCAGGCCGCACCGAGCAACCGCGGCCTGGGAGTGAGTCAGCCCGCCTCCGGCGGGTAATAGCGGCAGCCCAGCCGCTACCCGGCCGGCGGCGGGCCGGCCGCGCCGCCGGGAGCTTCGCCGCTGCTGGGAGGCGCTCCGGGGCTGCCGCCCGGGCCGCCGGCGCCGGCTCGGGCTCCGCGCCGTAACGCATCGCTCAGGTCGCTCTGGCACTTGGCCTCGGCTGTTTTGAACTGGGCGCTGCTCGTGTCGATGCCTTTCGTGTCGAACACCGGGCCGTTGCCCGAGGTGTTCGGGGCAGGAACGTTCACGCCGTTCTGGCGCAGGCAGGTGGCGAACTTCGCGAGCGCGGTCTTGAAGGTGGGGCCGGCGAAGCGCGCGGCGCCGCCACGGCCGAAGGTGCCGCCGCCGCACTTCTTCAACGCGGCTTCATACTGCGCGCGCGTCACACCCTTCGGTAATTGAGGCCCACCCGCCCCGGCGGCCCCACCCGCGCCACCGCCACCGAGAGAGCCACCGGCTCCACCGGGAGGATGTTTCTGGCCGGGGGTAGGTTGCGGCAGCGTGATGCCGTCTTTTTTCAGGCATTCGCGCACCGCCGCGAAGCGACCGGCGGTCGGTGCTTTGGCGCTCGTCCCCGTGCTTGCGCTCGTCGTGGCCGTGGTCGTGGTCGAGGACGAGCCGCTCGACGAGCTGCCGCAGGCCGCCAGCCCCAGCGATACGAGCAGCAGAGTCAGGAGGGCCAATGCCACCTTCGCGGGTTTGCGTCTGTTGACGTGAGAGTGAGGCATGGAGCTCCTTTTCGATGGTCAGATATCTGGTCTGGGTGGGGTTGGGCAGGATCAGGGGCCGATCGGCAAGGCTAGGTAACCAGATCGGCATAACCGCTGCCTTAATCGGGGTGGAGCGCGCCGAGCGCTATCCGCCGTTGCCGAACAGGGCCGGCCCGCCGCTGCCGCCACCGGTGCCGGCAGCTCCGCTGCGGGCACCGCCGCTGCCCGAGACGGTCGACTGGACGACCCCCTGTGCGGCTTTACCCTGTGCTGGGTAGACCGTCTGCGATGATCCGCCGTAATGGCGGCGTACGGCGGGATCGACCTCGGTGGCACGAAGATTCAGACGGCGGTCCTCGACGAGGATCACAGCGTGCTCGGCTCCGCGCGCCGTCCCACCCCGACGAGCGGGGGGCCGGCTGACGTGGCGAGGGAGATCGAGGTGGCGATGCGCGACGCCGCCTCGGCCGCCGAGCTGAAGACGGAGGACCTCGTCGGCGTCGGGATCGGCTCGCCCGGGGTGATCGACGGGGGCAACGTCACCAGCGCGCGCAACCTGCCCGGGTGGGAAGGGAGCTTCCCACTGGCCAAGACGCTCGAGAAGTCGCTCGGCTGCGAGGTGAGGGTCGGCAACGACGTGCAGGTCGCCACCGGCGCCGAGTTCAAGCTCGGCGCCGGCCGCCTCTACAGCTCGTTGCTGGGCGTCTTCTGGGGTACGGGGGTCGGGGGCGGGCTGATCCTCGACGGCAGGCCCTGGACGGGACGGGGCGGCGCCGGGGAGATCGGTCACGTGGTCGTGGAGATCGACGGGGCGCGCTGCACCTGCGGGCGGATCGGCTGCATGGAGGCCTACGCGGGCCGCAAGGCGATGGAAGAGCACGTCTCGAGGCAGGTCGAGAAGGGCCGCAAGACCGACCTGTTCAAGCTGATGAAGGAGCGCGACCGTACGCGCCTGACGAGCGGCATCTGGGCGCGGGCGCTGGAGCACGATGACAAGCTCGCGATCCACACCCTCGACCGCGCGGTGCGGGCGCTCGGCGCGGGTATCGCCTCGGTCGTGAACGTGCTCGACGTCGAAGGGGTGATCGTCGGCGGGGGGCTGGGGGTGCGCCTCGGACATCCCTACGCCGAGCGGATCGCCGCGGCGATGCAGCCACACCTGTTCAACGACACCCAGCCCCCGCACGTGCACGTCGCGGCGCTCGGCGATCTCGGCGGCGCGATCGGCGCCTCGCTGCTGCTCCGCCCGGAGGCGTAACGTTGTGAGCGCTTTGCCCGAGCCGACGGTGCACCTATCGACGATCCTGCGCAGCCCGCTGCTCGATCGAGCCGGGGAGCGGCTGGGCCGCGTCGAGGATCTGATCGTGCGGCTGGCCGACGGCGGCTACCCGCCGGTCACCGGCCTGAAGGCGCGGATCGGGGGGCGCGACCTGTTCGTGCCGACCGACCGGATCGCGACGCTGCAGCCCGGCGCGGTGAGGCTCTCGGCGGAGAAGCTCAGCCTCGGCCGCTTCGAGCGCCGCGCCGGTGAGGTGCTGCTCGGCCAGGACGTGCTCGGACGCAAGCTCGTCAACGTCGAGGCCGAGCCGCCGAGCCTCGTCACCGCACACGAGATCGAGCTCGCGTGCATCGACGGCTGGTGGCGGGTGGTCGGCGTCGATCACAACGCGCGCGCCCAGCTGCGGCGGCTGCTCCCGCGTCCGCTGAAGGGTACGGTCGCCGACCGGCCGTTCCTCGACTGGACCGACCTGGAGCCGTTCGTCGGTCACGTCCCGACCGCGCGCCTGCGCTTCTCCCACCGCAAGCTCGCCAACCTGCATCCGGCGGAGATCGCCGACCTGGTCGAGGCCGCCTCCCACGACGAGGGCGAGGAGCTGATCGAGGCAGTCGGGCAGGACCGCGAGCTCGAGGCAGACGTCTTCGAGGAGCTCGACGAGCACCACCAGCTGGAGTTCATCCGCGAGCGACCGGACGCGCAGGTCGCGGCGGTGATCGCGCGGATGGCCGCCGATGACGCCGCCGATCTGATCGTCGAGATCGAGCAGGAGCGGCGCGCGCGGATCCTCGCGCTGCTGCCGCCGGCGCAGCGACTGCAGATCGAAGGGCTGCTGGGCTACAACCCCTCGACCGCCGGAGGCCTGATGAGCCCCGAGTTCATCAGCCTCGCCGAGGGCGAGACCGCGGCGAGCGCGCTGGAGCGGGTGCGCGCGAGCGAGATCGCGCCGGAAACGCTCACCACGATCCTGTTGAGCGACGCCGACGGCCGCTTGTCGGGCTCGGTGGCGGTTGTCACCGTGCTGCGCGCCGCCGCGCAGAGCACGCTGGAGGGCCTCGCCGAGCACGAGCCGGTGTCGGTGCACACCGACGCCGACCTGCCCGAGGTCGCGCGCACGATGACCGACTACAACCTCGTGATGCTCGCGGTTATCGACGAGCAGGAGCGCGTGGTAGGAGTCGTGACCGTCGACGACGTGCTCGAGCTGACGCTCCCGAGCGGGTGGCGACGGCGATTCGGGCTCGTGCGCGACTGACCTGGCAGCGCACAGTCCCGAGACATAACCCCGAGAGCAGGAAAGGAGGTGACCTGAGATGGCCGATGACCAGACGACGTTGACCGATGCCCCGTCGCGGCCCGAGGGCGTGCCTCCAGTGCTCGACGAGGCTCACATCGGCGACATCCGCGGGGCGCTGGGCACGATCAGCATGCACGACAGCGGTGAGCGCCACGGCTGGCGCTCACGGGCGCTGGCGCTGCTCGCAATCATGGGGCCCGGCCTGATTGTGATGGTCGGCGACAATGACGCCGGCGGTGTCTCGACGTATGCGCAGGCGGGGCAGAACTACGGCACGAGCCTGCTGTGGGTGCTTTTGCTGCTGATCCCGGTGCTGGTCGTCAACCAGGAGATGGTGATTCGCCTGGGGGCCGTCACGGGGGTCGGGCACGCGCGCCTGATCTTCGAGCGCTTCGGCAAGTTCTGGGGGGCGTTCTCGGTCGGGGACCTGTTCCTTCTGAACTTCCTGACGATCGTCACCGAGTTCATCGGCGTCAGCCTGGCGCTCGGCTACTTCGGTATGAGCAAAGACGTCGCCGTCCCGGTCGCCGCGGCAACGCTGATCGCGATCACCTCGACCGGCAGCTTCCGCAGCTGGGAGCGCTTCATGTACGTGTTCGTTGTCGCCAACTTCCTCGTTATCCCGCTGTTGATCCTCGCTCACCCAAATGTGGGGGACATGGTCCATCACACCTTTGTTCCAAGCATCTACGGCGGTGCCAACTCGACTGCGGTGCTCCTGATCATCGCGATCGTCGGCACGACCGTCGCGCCCTGGCAATTGTTCTTCCAGCAGTCGAACATCATCGACAAGCGGATCACGCCGCGCTGGATCAACTACGAGCGCGCGGACACGGTGATCGGGGCGTTTGTGGTCGTGATCGGCGCCGGGGCGCTGATCGGGGTGACCGCGTTCGCCTTCGCCGGTACTCCCTACTTCGGCCAGTTCTCCGACGCGGGCAGCGTCGCGACGGAGCTGGGGCATGTTCTGGGCTCAACCGCGGGGGTCTTCTTCGCGATCGTGCTGCTCAACGCCTCGCTGATCGGCGCCGCGGCGGTCACGCTCGCCACCTCCTACGCCTTCGGCGATGTGTTCGGGGCCTCGCACTCGCTCAACCGCGGACCGCTGGATGCGAAGCTCTTCTACGCGAGCTTCGCGCTGATGGTGATGGCGGCGGCCGGCATCGTGCTGATCCCCGGGGCGCCGCTGGGCCTGATCACGACCTCGGTGCAGGCGCTGGCCGGCGTGCTGCTGCCGAGCGCGACCGTGTTCCTGCTGCTGCTCTGCAACGACCGCGAGGTGCTGGGGCCGTGGGTGAACGCGCCCTGGCTGAACGCGGTCGCCGCCGTGATCGTGGGGGTGCTCGTGGAGCTGTCGCTGATCCTGATGGCGAGCACGATGTTCCCAAAGATCAACGTTACGCGCCTGTTTGTGGAGCTGACGATTGTGCTGGGTGCGGCGTTGGCCGGGGCTGGGGGCTACGTCCTGTATGCGAGCCGTCGCTCCCCCGCCCGGGCGGGGATCGACGCGGTCGCGGAGATCCCGAAGGACAAGCGCCACACCTGGACGATGCCCCCGCTCGCGCTGCTCGAGCGCCCGGTGTGGTCCCCCGGGCGCAAGGCGGGGATGTTGCTGCTGCGCGGCTATCTCGTCGTGGCGGTGCTGCTGCTGGTCGTGAAGACCGTCCAGCTCGGGCATTAGCGCCACATCATCCACCAAGCAAGGTCAGGCGCTAATCTCCCGCCAGGCTGGTCGGCAGCGGCTGCCCGTGCGGCGGCGGGTCGTCGAGCATCAGACGGGGAATCGTCACCGGTTCGAGCCCTTTCTTGCGTAGCCCCTTGACGATCGCCGGGAGCGCCGCGATCGTCTCCGAGCGATCGCCGCCGGCGTCGTGCATCAGGATGATCGCGCCCGGATGCGCGCCCGCGAGCGCGCTCCGCACGATCGCGGGGACGCCCGGCAACGTGTAGTCGCTGGTGTCGGTCGACCAGAGCACCATCAGCAGGTGCAGCCGGTGCAGCAAGTGGAACGTGGTGGCGTCGAAGGAGCCGTAGGGGGGACGGAACAGGCGTGGAGGCGGGCCGCCGAGCAGTTCGATGCGGGCGATCTGTTCGGCGAGCTCTTCGCGCTGGTCGTGGGCGGACAGCGAGGCCATCATCGGGTGCGTCTCGGTGTGGTCGCCGACCACGTCGCCCGAGCGCAGCGCGAGCGACGTGCCGGCGGAGAAGTAGCGCTCCTCCTCGCCGATCGCGAAGAAGGTGGCGTGCACGTGCAGGCGGTTGAGCACGCCGACGAGTTGCTGGGTGTAGGGGCCGGGGCCGTCGTCGAAGGTGAGCGCGAGCTCGTGGCCCCTGCTGCCGCCGCTCGTCACCGCGGGCGTGTAGGAGAGCACGGAGTCAATCGCCCGTTCTTCGGCCGCGTGGGTCTTGGCTTCCTGCTCGGCCGGGGTCAGTCGCACGGCGGCGGCGTGGTGGGAGGCTGGGTTCGAGGCGGAGGCCGGGTGACCGTGACCGCCGCCTCCGCGAGCGCCGAGCGCGGTGATCAGCAGCGCGATCGCCGCCACGAGGGCGAGGCCGGTGATCGCGCGATGGCGGCGATGGCGTCGATGGTCCTGAGGCCGCTTGGGGTCTTCGATCATCATAGAAAGATCCCGTAAGGGCCGAGCAGCTTATCGGGCGTGCAGGCGAGGATCTATGTTGAGCGGCGTGCCCCCCTTCTGGATCTCGATCGGCGTGCTCTCGCTCGTCCAGGGCTTCTCGGTCGCAGGTCCGGGCGCGGGTGGGCTGGGCGCGCTGAGGCGCTTGCGCGGCCGCCGCTGGGCGGTGATCCCGCCGCTCTCGATCGTCGGCTTCGTGTTCGTCGCGCGCGGCGCCGAAGCGGCGAGCGCGCAGGGCCTCACCTATCTCGCGCTGGTCGCGGTGCCGCTGCTGGCGGCGCTCGCGCTCGGCTGGCTGGCCTGGAACGCCCACCCGCCGCGTCCCGCGCGGGCGCTGCTGGTCGTGCCTCTGTTCGCGCTCGCCTGGGCGGACCGCACGGGCCTGGCGGGGGAGGCGGCGGCGCTCGCGCTGTCGGTGCTCAGCTGCGTCTCGCTCGGCGTGCTGCTCGCGGCGGTCACGCCCCCGCGCTGGCTGGCCGGGGGGATCGTCGCGATGGCGGTGGCGGACACGACGCTCGTCGTCTCCGATCTGCTGCAACGGCCGAACAACGCGCTCAACGCCGCGCGCCCCGCCGCCGGTCTGCCGCAGCTGCAGAGCGCCGTGTTCGGCACGGCGGTGATGGGCTACGGCGACCTGTTCGTCGCCGCGTTGCTCGGCGCGCTGCTCGCGGTAGCCGCGGGGCGGCGGTGGCAGCTGCGCGGCGCCGCGCTCGCGGCGCTGCTCGCGGGGGCCTTCGACCTGCTGTTCTTCTTCTTCGACGAGCTGCCGGCGACCGTGCCGATCGCGCTGACGCTCGTCGTCGTCGTGCCGGCGCGCCGGCGGGGATCCTCGCGAGGGCGGGGCGGTGCGGTGAGCGCTACCGAGCCGCTGACGCGACCTGTGGCTCGGCCGCCTCGGTCGCGCCCGCCTCGGACGCCAACCGCCGGGCTGTGATCGGAGGAGTGCCCGTCTCCGCGGCGGGGGCGGTCTCGGCGATCGCCGTGGCAGGCTCGTCGGACTCGGTCTCCAGCCGCGCAGTGACCGGGCGCGCGGTCGGCTCGATCGCCGCGGGTGAGGAGATCTCGCGCTCGGATGAGACGCCCGCCGCTTCGATGCTGCGCAGTTGGGGGATCACCCGGTGGTCGAACGAGCCGACGGTGTCGTTGTAGGCGTTCACGGCCGAGCCGAGCTGGCGACCGACCTTGGCGAGGTGGTCGGCGAACTTCCCCATCCGGCGGTGCAGCTCGCGCGCCGAGCCCGCGATCTCCCGCGCGGACTCCGCGATCTGCTCCTGGCCCCATCCGTAGTGCACGGCCCGCAGTAGCCCGATCAGCGTCGTCGGCGTGGCCATCAGCACCTGCTGGGCGACGCCGTACTCGATCAGCGCCGGATCGGCCGCGAGTGCGGCCTGGTAGATGCCGTCGGAGGGCACGAACATCACGACGAGTTCCGGGCTGGAGTCGAACTGCTCCTGATAGCCCTTCGACGCGAGCTTCGTGATGTGATCACGCGTCTGCTTGGCGTGGCGGGCCTGCAGCTCGCCGGCGTTCTCCGCGGAGGACTCGAGCGCGGCCAGATAGGCGTCGAGCGGCACCTTCGAGTCGACCACGATCAGCTTCCCGCCCGGCAGCCGCACGAGCATGTCCGGCCGCAGCCGGCCGTCCGCGGTGTGGATCGTCGCCTGCTCGACGAAATCGCAATGGGCCACCATGCCCGCGAGCTCGACCACCCGGCGCAGCTGGATCTCCCCCCAGGAGCCGCGCGTCTCCGGGCGCTTCAGCGCCGTGACGAGCTCTCCGGTCTCCTTGCGAAGGGTGTCCGTGCCGAGCGTCAGCGCGCGCACCATCTCCGATAGCTTGACCTGCCCGTCGCGGCGCTCGCGCTCCAGGCGTCCCAGCTCGCTCTCGACCTTCGTCAGCTTCTCGTGCACCGGCCCCACCATCTGCCTCAGCTCCTCCGAGCGCAGCGCCATCTCCCCGGCGGCGCGCTCCTCCTCGGCGCGCCGCGCCTCGCTCAGCCGCTGCGCGAGCGAGTCGCCGGTCTGGGCGAGCACGTCGGCGGAGACCGACTTCAGTTCGTCGCGCAGTCGCTCGCGGTTGGGCCTGATTGCGGCGGCCGCGCCGGCGGCGCCGAGGGTCAGGCCAATCAGGAGTCCGAGGAGCAGCAGCAGCACGATGTCATCGCCTTTCGGGGCAGTTGTTTGGGTGCAACGAGCGCGACCAACAAAAATGACACGCGCCTCGGACACGAGCCGACTACGTTGCGTGCGGCGGGGTGAGCGCCTGATACCGCCCGGCGGCCTCTTCGAGCGCCGCCAACATCGTCGGGGTCGCCGGCTGCAGGCGCGCGCCGACAGGTGTCGCCGCGACCACCTGGCGCGTCGGCGGGCCGGGGGAGAGCGCGCGGATCGCGATGTCCTCGCGTACGACCGGGTTGAGCGCCAGCTCGGGGATCAGCGCGACCCCGACCCCCGCCGCCACGAGGCCCTGGACTGTCTGGTAGTCGTCGCTTTCGAACGCCACGTTCGGCTCGAACCCGGCCGCGTGGCAGCTGCGCACGACCTCCCGCGCGCAGGGGCTCGCGCTCGCGGTCTGCACCCAGGCTTCCTCGCGCAGATCCTCCAGGCGTAGCCTGCGCCTCCGCGCCAGCGCGTGCTCGAGGGGGAGCGCGAGGTAGAGGGGGTCCTCGAGCAGCTCGACGCGCGCGAGCTCGTCCCCGGGGGAGGGGGCGCCGAACTCGAACAGCAGCGCGAGGTCGATCTCCCCGGCGCGCAGGCGCGGCTCGATCTGCTCGGGCTCGCCCTCGGCGAGCGTCAGCTCGACGTCCGGGTGGCGCGCGCGGAAGCTCGCGATCGCGAGCGGCATCAGCATCGCCCCCGCGGTCGGGAACGATGCCATCCGCAGGCGGCCACCGCGCAGGCCGGCGATCGCTCCGAGCGCCGCCTCGGCGGACTCCAGCCGCGCGAGGATCCCCTCGGCATGCCCCACGAGCGTCTGCCCTGCCGCGGTCAGGGTGACCCCGCGCGGGTGGCGCTGCAAGAGCGTCATACCGGTTTCCGCCTCGAGCGCCGCGATCTGCTGGGAGACCGCGGACTGCGTGTAGTCGAGCGCGTCCGCCGCGGCCGAAAACGAGCCGCGCCGGGCGACCTCGTCGAGGATCTTCAGGCGGGCGACATTAAGCATAAGCACAGCTTATAGCAGAGATTATAACAATCATTGGAGCTGATGGCAGGAGCGTGTCAGGATGGAACGAAAGAACTTCGCAGGACGGAACTTCAGACGCACGACGGAACTTCAAAAGACGCAGTACAGAACTTCAAAAAAAGAGAGACAGAGGAGCAAGCCATGACCAGCATCATCGTTTCCTACGACGGGACCGCCAACGAGAACGACGCGATCGCCTACGGCTCGCTGCTCGCCCGCGCCGGTGCCGAGGTCCACCTCGGCTACGTGCGCCACAGCGAGGAGCTGGTCGGCGACCAGGAGGCGAACGAGCTGCTCGCGCGCGGCACCGCGCTGTTCGACGGCCCGCTCGCCGGAGCCCACACGGTGACCGACCGCTCCACCCCCGCGGGCCTGGCCTCGCTGGCCGCGCGGATCGGCGCGCAGGCGATCGTGTTCTGCTCGGACTCCCACACCGCCCGCGGTCACATCTCGATCGGCAACTCCGCTCAGCGCCTGCTCGAGGGCGGTCCGGTCGCGGTCGCGATCGCTCCCGCGGGATTGGCCGAGGCCACCGTCGGCGAGCCCGGCGTGCAGCGGATCGTCGCGGTCGGCGAGGCCGGCGGCGACGGCAGCGCGCAGGCGACGGCGCAGGCCCTGGCCGGCGCGTTCGGCGCGGAGGTCGTGCCGGTCGCCGACGAGGCGACCGACCTGCTCGTGATCGACTCGCGCAAGGACGCCACGCCCGGCCGCGTCTCGATCAGCTCCTCGGCGGCGCACCTGATCGAGATCGCCACCTGCCCGGTGCTCGTCACGCCCCGCGGCACGGCGCTCTCGTTCGGCCGGCCCGTCGCGTTGAGCGCGTAGGCGCTCAGTCGGCGAATCGCTCAGTCAGCGGATCGTTCGCCCACGACCGATCGGAGATCGACGAGATCTCCGATCGGCCTGCACGAGTAGGTACCGCGCGAGCGCCTGGGCGAAGTCGAGCGTGCCACCCGCGAGGTGACCGACGGGGCCGGTCCACAGCCACGTCTCCAGGCGCCTGGCCAGGGGGGGGACGGAGCGCGGCCGGGTCATCGGCGAGCGCCCCTGCCGCTCCACCGCGCCGTCTCAGGGCGCTTCACGAGGGGCACGAGCGTGGCGAGGCGATCACGGGGCGGCACGGTATCGTGGCGGGCGTGCCAACAGCCCTGAAGACCACCGTCACCGAACTCGGGGAGTCGCGCGTGCGCGTGCAGGTGGAGGTGCCTCCGGGCGAGGTCGAGGACCGCGTCGAGCAGCGCGCGCGGAAGTTGGGGCGCGAGCTGAAACTGCCCGGCTTTCGCAAGGGCAAGGTGCCCGCGCCGCTGGTGCTGCAGCGCGTCGGGCGCGAGGCGGTGCTCGAGGAAGCCGTCAGGGACACGCTCTCGAGCTGGTACTCCGACGCGATCGAGACCGCCGGCATCGTCCCCGTGGGCGACCCGAAGGTCGATCTCGGCGATCTCCCCCCCCAGGGGCAGGCGCTCGAGTTCTCGATCGAGATCGGCGTGCTGCCGAAGGCCTCGCTCGGCGACTATCAGGGCCTGGAGGTCGCGCGCCGCGAGGCGGTCGCCGCCGCGGAGCAGGTCTCCGAGCAGGTCGAGGAGATGCGCGAGCGCCTGGCCCGCCTGGAAACGGTCGAGCGTGAGGCCGCGGAGGGCGACTTCGTCGTCGTCGACTACGTCGGCCGCCTGCCGCCCGAGGATCAAGACCCCACCCGCCCGGATGAAGATCCCGCCCGCCCCGGCGGGAACCAATCGGCCGGCGGGAACCAATCGGCCGGCGGGAACCAATCCGATCAGGCCGAGCCGTTCGAGGGCGGCGAGGGCCGCGACCAGCTGATCGAGCTCGGCGGCGGCAACCTGATCCCCGGCTTCGAGGAGGGCCTGCTCGGCGCCGGCGCGGGCGAGACACGGACGATCGAGCTCGCGTTCCCCGCCGACTACGGGGCCGAGCATCTGGCGGGGCGCGACGCGTCGTTCGAGATCACCATCAAGGAGGTCAAGCTCAAGCGGCTGCCGGAGCTCGATGAGGACTTCGCGATCGACGCCGGCTTTGACAGCGTCTCCGAGCTGCGCGCCGACATCGAAAGCCGGCTGATCGAGGCGGAGGAGCAGAAGATCGAGGACGAGTTCCGCGAGGCCGCGCTCGACGCCGCGGTGGCCCAGGCGACGGTGCCGATCACCGCGGCGCTGGCCGAGGCGCGCGCGCAGGAGATGTGGGAGCGAATGCTGCATTCGCTCTCCCATCGCGGCATCTCGCGCGAGGCCTACCTGCAGATCGCCGGGCGCGAGGAAGCAGAGATCCTCGCCGAGATGGCGCCCGACGCCGAGCAGGCGCTGCGCCGCGAGGCGGTCGTCACGGCGATCGTCGCCGCGGAGGCGATCGCGCCCTCCGACGAGGAGGTGCTCGTGGCGATCGGCCCGACGGCCGAGCGCGAGGGCGTGGAGGCGGAGAAGCTGCTCGAGGACCTGCGCCGCGCCGGGCGCCTGGAGGACGTGCGCGAGGATCTCGCCGCGCGCAAGGCGGTCGAGTGGATAGCAGAACGCGCGAAGCCGATCTCGGTCGAGCAGGCCGCGGCGCGCGAGCAGCTGTGGACGCCCGAGCAGGAGCAGGCGGAGAAGCCCGGCGAGGCAGCCGCGGAGCCCGCGGGCCTCTGGACGCCTACCGATCGGAGATCGGCCAGCTAGCCGCTAGGGTTTGCGGAAGGAATCGAGCAAGGTAAGCGAAACAAAGCGAGGACCATGAGCCCACTAGTACCGATGGTGGTTGAGCAGACCTCGCGAGGCGAGCGCGCGTTCGACATCTACAGCAGGCTGCTGAACGAGCGGATCATCTTCCTCGGCACGCCCGTCGACGACCAGATCGCCAACCTGATCGTCGCCCAGCTGCTGCATCTGGAGTCGGAGGATCCCGACAAGGACGTCTCGCTGTACATCAACTCACCCGGCGGCTCGGTCTACGCGGGTCTCGCGATCTACGACACGATGCAGTTCATCAAGCCCGACGTGCAGACGATCTGCGTCGGGATCGCGATGTCGATGGGCGCGCTGCTGCTCGCGGGCGGCGCCGCCGGCAAGCGGATGGCGCTGCCGAACGCGAAGATCCTGATCCACCAGGTCTCCTCGAGCTTCCAGGGCCAGGCGACGGACATCGAGATCCACGCGAAGGAGATCATCGACGTGCGCGAACGACTGGACGAGATCATCGCAAAGCACACGAAAAAGAAGCTCGCGGACGTTAGGAAAGACACCGAGCGCGACTACTTCATGAGCTCGGAAGAGGCGAAGGACTACGGCATCATTGATCGTGTGATCTCGGAGCATTAGCTCCGAGCGCGCGTAGGTGGCATTGACGCCACAGCGGGGAGAAAAAGCAAATGGCCAGACCGACAGATTCCAACGAGCAGCTCCTGTGCAGCTTCTGCGGCAAGTCCCAGCGGCAGGTCAAGAAGCTGATCGCCGGGCCGGGCGTGTACATCTGCGACGAGTGCATCGACCTCTGCAACGAGATCATCGACGAGGAGCTCGCGGTGCCGCCGGCGTTCGATCTGGAACACCTGCCGAAGCCGCGTGAGATCTACGACGTGCTCGACGAGTACGTCGTCGGGCAGGACCCGTCCAAGCGCACGCTGTCGGTCGCCGTCTACAACCACTACAAGCGCGTGCAGATGATGATGTCCGGCGACTCTGAGGAGATCGAGCTGCAGAAGTCGAACATCCTGCTGCTCGGCCCGACCGGCTGCGGCAAGACACTGCTCGCGCAGACGCTCGCGCGGATCCTCAACGTGCCCTTCGCGATCGCCGACGCGACCGCCCTGACCGAGGCGGGGTACGTCGGTGAGGACGTCGAGAACATCCTCCTGAAGCTGATCCAGGCCGCCGACTACGACGTGAAGAAGGCCGAGACGGGGATCATCTACATCGACGAGGTCGACAAGATCGCGCGCAAGGCGGACAACCCGTCGATCACACGCGACGTCTCCGGCGAGGGCGTCCAGCAGGCGTTGTTGAAGATCCTCGAGGGCACCCAGGCCTCGGTGCCGCCGCAGGGCGGGCGCAAGCACCCCCACCAGGAGTTCCTCACGATCGACACGACCAACGTGCTGTTCATCTGCGGCGGCGCGTTCGCGAACCTCGACAAGGTGATCGAGCACCGGATCGGGAACAAAGGCGTCGGCTTCGGGGCGGCGATCGAGGCGAAGGCCGAGCGCGACACCGGCGAAGTGTTCGAGCACTGCCTGCCCGAGGACCTGATCGAGTACGGCCTGATCCCCGAGTTCATTGGCCGCCTGCCGGTCGTCTCGGCCGTGCACCAGCTCACGAAGGAGGACCTCGTGTCGATCCTCGTCGAGCCGCGGAACGCGCTCGTGAAGCAGTTCCAGCGCTTCTTCTCCTTCGACGGGATCGAGCTGGTGTTCTCCGAGGACTCGCTCACGGCGGTCGCGGAGAAGGGCCTGGAGCGGGAAACCGGCGCGCGCGGGTTGCGCTCGATCATCGAGGAGATCCTGCTCGAGGTCCAGTTCGAGCTGCCCTCGCGGCGCGACGTGAAGAAGTGCGTCGTCACGAAGGAGACCGTCGAGAAGGGGCTCACGCCGACGCTCGTGACCGAAGCCGCCCCCGAGCAGGACGAGGACGCGGACGAGCTGCACGAGGAGTCGGCGTAGCAGCGCCGAGGGCATCCCGACCGCTACCATCGCGCTGTGCGCAAATCGAGCAAGCAGGCCGAGCAGGACAAGTCGAAACTGGACCGCGTCAAAGACCTGCCGTGGGCGCTGCTGCTGCAGATGAGCCTCGTGCTCGGCAAGCGCTGGCGCTCGCTGTCGGCGAAGGACCGCGCGCGCCTGACTGAGCTGACGCGCGAGTCGCGGGGCCGGCTGGGCAACCTCTCGGCGAAGGAGCGCAAGGAGCTGAAGAAGCTGATGGGCAAGCTCCACCCCAAGCGCACGGCTCGCGAGCTGGTGCTGCTCACCCGCGCGCGGCGCCGGCGCAAGCGCCGCTGAGCACCAGATGGCCGACGATCTCGAACAGCTCTCGACGCACGAGCTCCACGACCGTGCGGTGCGTCGAGCCGAGAAGCACCTCGACGTGAAGTTCCTGTGGTCGCTGCTGGAGATGATCCCCGCCGCCGAGACGGCCAGCGGCGATACGGGTGAGGCCGACTACGACATCGAGTCCTCCAAAGGCCTGATCTCCGACGCGGTCCACAGCGGTGACGGCGCGCTCGGAGAGGCGCTGCGCCCAGTGTTCGTCGACTACCTGCGCAAGCACTCCGACGCCTAGGCGACGCCAGTTCGCCCGGGCGCGCGCGTCGATGGCATGAAACCTCCACAGAGCAGCCAACCGACGAAGTCCTGGGGCAGCGAGGACGCCGAGCGTCACCTGCGCTCACTGGAGCTGTTCGGGATGCGCTTCGGCCTCGACCGGATGCGGCGCATGATGACCGCGCTGGGCTCGCTGGACCGATCGAAGATCGGCCAGCCCTTTGCGAGCATCCACGTCGTCGGGACGAACGGGAAGTCCTCGACCACGCGGATGATCGCGGCGATCCTACAACGCCACGGGCTGCGCACCGGCGCCTACACCTCCCCGCACCTGATCTCCTACACCGAGCGCGTGCAGATCGGCGAGCGCGACCTCGACGGCGAGGAGTTTGCCGCCGCGATCTCGCGCGCGGCGTGGGCCGCCGAGCACGTCAACCACACGCTCTCCGGCGACGACCACGTGACCCAGTTCGAGCTACTGACCGCCGCCGCCCTGTGGGCGATGGCCGAGCGCGGGGTGCAGGTCGCGGTGGTCGAGGCCGGGCTCGGTGGTCGCTACGACGCGACGAGCGTGATCGACTCGCGCGTGACCGTGCTCACGAACGTCGGCCTCGAGCACACCCGCTGGCTCGGACCGACCGTGAGCGACATCGCCGAGGAGAAGCTCGCGGTGCTGCTCCCCGGCACGACGCTCGTGCTCGGCGGTGACCTGGCGCCGGAGGCGCTGGCCGTGGCCGAACGGGTGGCGCGGGAGCAGGACGCCCGGATCGTGCCGGCCGGCGGCTCCTCGTCCGATCGCTCGCCGCCCGATCTCCAAGCGCACGGCGCCGAGCGCCCCACAGCGCCCCTCGCCGCGCATCCCGCGGAGACCCCGCTGGCCGCGAGCGGTCCGTTTCAGCGCCGTAACTTCGCGCTCGCGCGCACGGCCGCGGAGTCCTATCTGCGCGAGCTCGGCATCGAGTGGCGCGAGGACGCGGTGCGTGAAGCAGCGGCGGAGACGGTCGTGGAAGGCCGCTTGCAGATCGTCGCGGAGAACCCGCTGACGGTGCTCGACGGCGCGCACAACCCCGACGCGACGCTCGCGCTGATCGAGGCGCTGCCCGAAATCTTGGATGCCCACCCACCCGCCCGCCCACCCCGTCCGCTCGCCCTCGTGCTCGGCGTGCTCGAGGACAAGGACGCCGCGAGCATGCTCCGCGCGCTGCTCGGCGTATGCGAGCGCGCGTGGTTCACCGCGCCCCCGAGCAGCCGTGCCCTGTCGCCCGCCGCGCTGCAGTCGCTGGCGCGCCAGCTTGGCTTCGATGCCGTGGCCTGTGAGCCGGAGCCGGCGCGTGCCCTGGTCGAGGCTCAGCGCTGGGCGCGCGAACGCGGCGATGGGGCGGCCGTGCTCGCGACCGGCTCGGTCTACCTCGTCGGGGCGCTGCTGGACGATGGAAACCGGTGAGATGAACGACGACGGACCATCGGTACTGAAGATGATCGGCGCGGTTGCACTGATCGTCGCGCTCGTGATCCTCGCGTTCTTCGCTGCTGGCTACGGATTCGGCCGCTTGTTTCTCTAAACTCAGCGTCGGCCATGTTCCCGCTCGCATATTTCGGCATCGAAAGCAGTGGTCTGAGCCTGGTGATCGACCTGCTGATCCTGTTCGTCGTCGTCCTCTACTTCGCGCTGATCTACTGGACCTATGCCGATGCCCGCCGGCGCATCTACGACCCGATGCTCGTCGGCTGTGCGACGGCGGCCTCGCTGTTTCCATTCGTCGGCACGATCGTCTACATGATCCTGCGCCCGCCCGAGTATCTCGAGGACGTGCGCGAGCGCGAGCTGGAGATGCAGGCGGCCCAGGCGCGCCTGCACGACCTCGACCACGGGCTGTGCCCGCACTGCGACTACCGGATCGAGCGCGACTTCATCCGCTGCCCGAGCTGCCTGCGCAAGCTGAAGGAGCGTTGCGTGAGCTGCTCGCGCCCGCTCGAGGAGGCGTGGACGATCTGCCCCTACTGCGAGACCGAGGTCTCCGGCGCCGTTGCACCGCGCCGTGCGCGCCGCCGGCGCGCCACGGCCGAAAGCGAAGCGCTGCCGAGCGGCGGCGATGATGAGCTGACGGCGCCCGGCGAGGATGGCGCGGGCGAGCGGGCCGCGAGCACGCCCGTGGTGGCCGCCGAACCGACCGCCAGACAGCGCAGCGCCGCCCGCGCCGGCCGCCCCCCCGGCGGTCGGCCGCGCCCCACCTCCTGACCAATAGCCCTCCCCTCACCAGCAAAGGAACAAATGGACCGCACGCTGATCCTTGTCAAGCCCGACGCCTTCGCCCGGGGCCTGACCGGCGAGATCATTACCCGCTTCGAGCGCAAGGGGCTGCGCATCGTCGCCCTGCGCCACATGACCGTGACGCGCGAGCTGGCCGAGCAGCACTACGCCGAGCACTCAGAGCGCCCGTTCTTCGGTGAGCTCGTCGCGTTCATCACGTCGGGGCCGATCGTCGCGATCGTGCTCGAGGGCAGCGGCGCCGTGCAGGCAGCGCGACAGGTGATCGGCGCGACCGACCCGCTGCAGGCCGCCAGCGGCTCGATCCGCGGCGACTTCGCGGTCGAGATGGGCCAGAACATGGTCCACGGCTCGGACTCGCCGGAGTCCGCCGCGCGCGAGTCGGGTCTTTTCTTTCCCGAGCTTTGAGGACGCCGCCACTCGTTCTCGCCTCCAGCTCGCCACAGCGGCGGGCGATCCTGGAGCGTCTGGGGGTCAGCTTCACGGTTAGGCCGGCGGCCGTGGATGAGCTCGACCTGGGCGAGCCCGGCGCGGTGGCGCTCGAGAACGCGCTGCGCAAGGCGCGTGCCGCGCGGGCGCCGGTGCCGGTGCCGGTGCCGGGGGCGCAAGAGGTGGTGTTGGGGTGCGACACGCTCGTGGCGCTTGACGGGGCGATCTACGGCAAGCCGCCGGACGAGGACGCCGCGCGCACGACGCTGCTGGCGTTGCAGGGGACCACGCACGAGGTCGTCAGCGGCCTCGCGCTGCTACTGCCGGACGGCGAACGCACGGCGCTCGCGCGCACGAAGGTGACCTTCCGGGCGTTCGACGGGGCGCTGCTCGACTGGTACCTCGCCACCGGCGAGTGGCGCGGACGGGCTGGTGGCTACGCGATCCAGGGCGCGGGCGCGGCGCTGGTCAGAGGGGTGGAGGGCGACTACGAGAACGTCGTCGGCCTGCCCCTCGCGGCTCTGCTCGATATCTGCCCCGAGCTTCTTTTCGCCTGCAAATAAGCTGGCAACCCTATCGGCCGTGGCGCGCCCTTCGCTACACTGCCAGCGGGTACGGCCCGACCGATCAAAGATCGGCCAGCACCGTCCGCGGGGCGTGGCGCCAGACGGCGGCTCGATCCCGAATCCACGCGTGCACAATCTCTAAATATGGGCATCTTCAGCTACTTGACTGGATTCGGCGGCCGCGACATGGCGGTCGACTTGGGCACGGCGAACACGCTCGTGTACGTGCGCGGACGCGGGATCGTGCTGTCCGAGCCGAGCGTCGTGGCGATCGACTCGCGCACCGGCGAAGTCCACGCGGTCGGGATCGAGGCCAAGCGCATGCTCGGCCGCACGCCGGGCACGATCCAGGCGATCAGGCCGCTGAAGGACGGCGTGATCGCCGACTTCGACGTGACTGAGGAGATGCTCAGGCACTTCATCCAGAAGGTTCACCAGAACCGCTGGGCGCACCCGCGCGTGGTCGTATGCGTGCCCTCCGGCGTGACCGGCGTCGAGAAGCGCGCCGTCGAGGAGGCCTGTCTGTCCGCGGGTGCCCGTACCGCCTATCTGATCGAGGAGCCGATGGCGGCCGCGATCGGCGCCGGCCTGCCGGTCGGCGAGCCGACCGGGTCGATGGTCGTCGACATCGGCGGCGGCACCTCCGAGGTCGCGGTGATCTCGCTCGGCGGGATCGTCGTCTCGCAGTCGATTCGCGTCGGCGGCGACGAGATGGACGAGGCGATCATCAACTACGCCAAGAAGGAGTACAAGCTGTTGATCGGCCAGCAGACCGCCGAGGAGCTGAAGCTCGAGATCGGCTCGGCCTGTCCGATGGAGGAGGAGCTGCAGGCGGAGATCCGCGGGCGCGACATGGTTTCCGGTCTGCCGAAGACGGTCGTGCTGACGAGCGAGGAGATCCGCCAGGCGCTGGCAGAGCCGCTCAACCAGATCATCGAAGCGGTTAAGGAGACGCTCGACCGCACCCCGCCGGAGCTCGCCTCGGACATCATGGACCGCGGCATCATGCTCGCCGGGGGCGGCGCGCTGCTGCAGCGCCTGGACGAGCGCCTGCGCGACGAGACGCAGATGCCCGCGCACTTGGCGGAGTCGCCGCTGACGTGTGTCGCGGTCGGCTCGGGGCGGTCGCTCGAGGAGTTCGAGGCGATCCATCGGTCCAATCGCCGGTCACGTAACGGCAACAACAGACGCCGCCGATGAAGCCGGCACCCTCATCCGGCGGTCGCGGTTACTCTGTCTCATGAACGCTCCGGAAGGCCCTGATTCGTGTATGACAAGACGGTCCGGCGGCGACGTGCGGTGCTTGCGCTGCTCGTCGTGCTCTCCCTGATACTGCTCACCGCCTACTTCGGCGAGTCCTCCGAAGGTGGCCTGCACTCGGTGCAGCGCGGCTTCCTGACCGTCGTCTCGCCGATCCAGGAGGGCGCGAACAAGGCGCTGAAGCCCGTGCGCGACCTGTTCAGCTGGTTTGGCGACACGCTGCACGCGAAAAGCCAGCTCGCGGAAGTGCGCAAGCAGAACGACAAACTGCTCAAGGAAGTGATCGCCGAGCGCGCCGACAAGCACGGCTACCACGAACTGCTGGGGCTCTACCACCTCGACCAGCTCAGCCTGAACAGCTACCGACCGGTCACCGCCACGGTCTTCGGCAAGTCGCCGAACCTCTGGTACTCGACGATCTGGATCGACAAGGGCACCTCCTCGGGGGTGCGCAAAAACGACCCGGTGGTCAACGAAGAAGGGCTCGTGGGCAAGGTCGCGCAGGCCGCCTCCGACGGCGCCGTGGTCGACTTGATAACCGACAGCGAAGTCGGCGTCTCCGCGCGGATCAACGGGACCAACGCGACCGGCACGGTGCAGCCGAAGATCGGCGAACCGAACGATCTGGTGCTCCAGTACCTGCCGGGCGGAACCTCCGTCAACCGCGGTGAAAACGTCGTCACCTCCGGGACGGTCGAACCCCCGGACTACTCGTTGTTCCCGCCGGGGATCCCGATCGGACAGGTGAGCTCCGAAGGCGAAGAAAGTGGGTTCAAATCGGTCAACGTCCGCCCGCTGGTCGATCTGCACAACCTCAACGTCGTGCAGGTGCTCACGTACACGCCTGCCAGCAAGCCGGCGCGGCTGGTCAGCCTCCAGTCAGGCTTTCCGGATCTCGGTCAGAACAGCGCCACCGGCGGCGAAGGCAGTCCCCTGACCTCGGCCTCGACGAGCGTCGGCGGATGACGTTCTCCGGATCGCTGCTCACGCGAATCGCCGTGCTCGTGGTCGTCGTCGTGTTCTTCCAGATCGGCGTCGTCTCGGAGGTGCCCATGTTCGGCGTCGCAGTCGACCTCTCCCCGTTGATCGTCGCTTTCGTCGGGCTGCTGTGTGGCTCGACGATCGGGGCCGCGACCGGCTTCGCGGTCGGCCTGCTCGTCGATCTCGCGCTCGTGCAGACGCTCGGGCTGACCTCGCTCGTGTTCACGCTCGTCGGCTACTGGTGCGGGCGCCTGCGCGAGCTGCGCGACCCGCAGGCGGCGCTCACGCCGCTGCTGGTCGGGGCCGGCGCCACGGCCGTGGCGCTCGTCGGCTACTCGTTGATGGAGTTCATGCTCGGCGTCGACGCGCCGGTCAGCCTCGAGCTGCTGCGCCAGATCGTCTTCGAGGTCCTGCTCAACACGATCGTCGCGCTGCCGATGTGGATCTTCGTGCGTCGCTGCCTGATCGGGGGCCTGCCCCCGGATCCCCGCCGCCGCCGGCGCCGCGCGTACACGACCGGCGGGCTGAGCCCACTGTCGAGGTCATAGCCAAGCGATGAGCGCGATCGAGCCCTTTCGCCCGGGGGGCGATGCCTCCGACGGCGGGTCCTCCGGCTCGCGCACGCCGCCGGTATCGCCGCAGATGGCGCTGCGCGTGGCGATCATCGGCGGGATCGCGCTGGTGATGTTCGGGGTGGTCTTCTTCCGGCTCTGGTACCTGCAGGTGCTGACCGGCGAACAGTACGTCCAGGAAGCCTCCGCGAACGCCGTGCGCGAACTGCCGATCGCCGCGCCGCGCGGGCAGATCCTCGACCGCGAAGGCAGGCCGATTGCCGCCAGCACCGTCACCAACGCGGTGCAGATCGTGCCCTCGGCGCTGCCGCCGGCCGGCCATCCCCGGCTCGCGCTCTACCACCGGTTGGGGGCACTGCTGGGGATGAGCGCGGGACACATCGAGCAGCTCGTGATCAAGGGCCGCACCTCGCTTCCCTACGCGCCCGTGACGATCAAGACCGACGCCGGAGCCGGCGTGCGGACCGAGCTCGCCGAGCGCCAGAGCGAATACCCCGGCGTCACCCAGCAGCCCGTCTCGCTCCGTACTTATCCCGACGGTGAGATGGCCGCGAACGTGCTCGGCTACGTTGGCCAGGTCTCCGAAAAGGAGCTCAAAAAACCCGCGTTCCAAGGCGTTCAGCAGGGCACCGTCGTCGGTCAGGAAGGGCTCGAGTTCCGCTACGACCGCTATCTGCGCGGCCACGACGGCGAGCGGCGCGTGCAGGTCAACTCCGAAGGCTATCCGGTGCCGACCCGGCTGCAGCCGACGCCGCCGACGGCGGGCTACAGCCTGAAGACGACGATCGACTCAGGGCTGCAGCGCGAGGGCGAAAAGGCGCTGCTGGAAGGGATCGAAAACGCCCGCGCGGGCGGCAAACCGGCCACCGCCGGCGGGTTCGTGGCGATGAACCCGCTCAACGGAGAAGTGCTCGCGATCGGCTCCTGGCCGACGTTCGACCCGAACAAGTTCGCCAAACCGCTGACCTACGCCGAATACGACCAGCTGAAGGGCAAGGTGGGCCCCGGCGGGGAAGAAGTCGTTCCTTCGCCGCTGGTCGATCGCGCGACCAACGGCGCCTACCCGACCGGCTCGACGTTCAAGCCGATCACCGCGATGGCGGCGCTGGAAGGCGGCGTCATCAACCCGACGGAGGGCCTCGGAGCCGGCGCGTGCATCGAAGCGGCCGGAGGTGGGGGCCAGCTGTTCTGCAACTCCGGCCACACCGACTATGGAGCAGTGGGCCTGGTGGAAGCCTTGAAGGTCTCCTCCGACACGTACTTCTTCACCGTCGGCGAGCTCGCCAACAGCCACGGCAACGTGATCCAGAACAAGGCCTACGAACTCGGGATCGGCCGGCCCACCGGGATCGACCTGCCGAGCGAGACCACCGGCACGATCCCCAGCCGGCAGTGGCTCGTCAAGCAGAACGAAGCGGAATCGCAGTGCACGCGCGAACACCACGGCCACTCCTGCCAGATCGTCGCCGAACCGGGCGAGCCCTGGACCGTCGGCTACAACATGGACCTCGCGGTCGGTCAGGGCAGTCTGCAGACCGACCCGCTGCAGATGGCCGTCGTCTACTCGACGCTCACCAACGCCTACCTGCACGAAGGCAACGGCACGGTCGTCACGCCGCACCTGGGGATGCAGATCGACGAAACAGGCGGCGGCCTGGTGCAGAGCCTGAGCTTCCCGGCGCAGCGCCACGTGCACATGAACCACGAAGACCTCAGCCTCGTGATGCAGGGCATCCACGAGGCCGCCAGCCAGCAGGGAGGAACCTCGGCGGACGTGTGGACCGGCTGGAACCAGGAAGAACACCCGGTGTACGGCAAGACGGGGACGGCCGAACGCACCGGAGAAGTCGAACAGGCGTGGTACATGTGCTACGTGGGCGACGCGAAGCGCCCGATCGTGATCGCGGTGACCGTGCAGCAGGGCGGCTTCGGCGCCGAAACCGCCGCGCCGGTCGCTCGTCTGATCGCCTCGCAGTGGTTCGGCAAGCCCAAGAAGTTCATCGCCGGGACCTCGAAGACGACCTGATCGATCGATGCCCGCACCCCTGACCAGCCCGATCAAAGCGCCCGAGGGCACCGAGCAGCCGGCGGCGCGCGGCGGCGCTTCGGACCCAGGACGGCGGTTCGCGCTGCCGCTCGACCCGCTGCTGACGCTTGCGGTGGTGGGCCTGGGGATCGCCTCGGCGATGACGCTCGGCACGGCCACGCGCGAAGCGGTGGCGGGCGACCCCAGCTACTACGTCACCCGCCAGGTGGTCTACCTTGCAATCGGCCTGATCCTGATGGTCGTGCTCGCACGGGTCGACTACGCGCGCCTGCGGCCGTTGAAAAACGGGATCTATGCGCTGCTGATCCTCAGCATCCTCGCCGTCCTCGGCTTGGGTCACGAAGCCAAAGGGGCCACGCGGGCGATCAGCCTGCCGTTCTTCTCATTCCAGGCATCGGAGCTCGGCAAGGTGCTGTTGATCCTGGCGCTGGCGACGTTGATCGTCGACCGCGCGCGGCGGCTGCGCGAGCGCGACACGACCGTCCGCGTGATGCTCGCCGCGCTGGTGCCGGCGATGCTCGTGATCGCCCAGCCGGACCTCGGCTCGGGGATGGTGTACATGGCGGTCGCGTTCGTCATGCTGCTGGTGGCCGGGGCGCCGTGGCAGCAGTTGGGTGGGCTGGTGGCGCTGGTATGCGTGTCCGTCGCGGTCGTGCTGGTGGCGGCGCCCGCGCTCGGCGTGCACGTGCTCAAGCCCTACCAGGCCGAACGGCTGACGGCGTTCCTGCACCCCTCCTCGAACTTCGCGGAAATCAAGGAAAAGGAATCCAAGACCGGCGAACCCGATCCCCGCTATCAGCTCGCCCAGTCGAAGATCGCGATCGGCTCCGGCCAGAAGACCGGCCGGGGCTCCGCCGACTCCACGCAGCTCACGGGCAACTACCTGCCCGAGGACGACACCGACTTCGTGTTCGCGGCCGTCGGCGAGCAGTACGGCTTCCTCGGGGCGGGGCTCGTGTTGTGCCTGTATGGGCTGCTGATCTGGAGGACGTTGCGGATCCTCGTGATGTCAAAGGATCTGTTCGGCTCGCTCGTCGCGGGGGGTGTAGCGGCTATGCTGATGTTTCAGGTGTTCGTCAACGTGGGGATGACCATTGGGATCATGCCCATTACCGGCGTCACGCTGCCGCTCATGAGCTATGGCGGCTCGTCGGTGATCACCACCCTGTTGGCGGTGGGCCTGCTG
>DATCFG010000148.1:0-4917 GCA_036509655.1 Solirubrobacteraceae bacterium
AGCCCCGCCGCATCGCCCTCCAGCACCAGCAGCCCGATCTCCGCGAACATCGCCTCGACCGTCTCCGCCGCGAGCGGCTCGCGCTCGGCGAGCAGAATCTTCTCGGCGACCGTCGGCTTCGAGCGCTCATACGGGTTGAACAGCTGCTCGTGCAGCTTCTCGCCACCGCGCGCACCGACGATCTCGATCTCGATCTCGCGGTCGGGGTCGAGCCCGGACAGCTCGATCATCGCCCGCGCCAGCTCGAGGATCCGCACCGGCTCGCCCATGTCGAGCACGAACACCTCGGCGCGCGAGGATACGGGTCCCACCCCCCCCACCCGACCCTCCACCCGACCCTCAGCCTGCCGATCCCCCGCCCGACCCTCAGCCTGCCGATTCCCGAGCGCCCCCGAGCGGATGATCAGCTGCACCGCCTCGGGAATCGTCATGAAGTAGCGCGTCATCCGCTCGTCTGTAACCGTCACCGGCCCGCCTCGAGCGATCTGACGGCGGAAGATCGGCACGACGCTGCCGGAGGAGCCGAGCACGTTGCCGAAGCGCACGGCGTTGTAGTGGGTCCCCGGCCAGCGCGCCGACGCCGCCTCCAGCGCGAACTCGGCGAGCGCCTTCGACGCCCCCATCACGGTCGCCGGCGCGACCGCCTTGTCGGTCGAGACGAGCACAAATCGCCGCACGCCGAGCTCGCCCGCGACATGCGCCACGACGCGTGTCGCGAGCGCATTGTTGCGCACCGCCTCCACCGGGTTGGACTCCATCAAGCCGACGTGCTTGTAGGCCGCGGCATGGAACACGATCGTCGGGCGGTGCTCGGCGAAGACCTCACGCATGCGCTCCTCTTCCTTGCAGTCCGCGAGCACCGCGGCGAGCATCGTGCCAGGCACGTGGCGCTCGTCCAGCAGCTCGCGCTGGATCTGGAAGAGGTTGTCCTCGGCGTGGTCCACCAGCACGATCTTGTGCGGCTCCACGCGTGCGATCTGACGGCACAGCTCGGCGCCGATCGAACCGCCCGCGCCCGTCACGAGCACCGTCTCACCCGCCAGGTACGCGCCCACCCGCTCGAGCTCCATCTGCACCGGCTCGCGGCCGAGCACGTCCTCCACGCGTACCTCGCGCATCTGCCGCGCGAGCGTTCCACCGCCACTGCTGGTCTGCAGCAGCTCGAACACGGTCGGCAGCGTCCTCACCGGGATGCCCCGCGTACGACACTCGCGTACGACGCGCGCGCGTGTGGACCCGGGGGCGGAGGGAATCGCGATGATCACCTCGTCGGGCTCTGTCTCGGCCAGCACACGCGGCAGTTCCCGCTCGGTGTTGCCGCGCACCTTCACCCCTTCGATCCGCAGCCCCCGCTTGCGCGGGTCGTCGTCGAGGAAGCCCACCGGCTGCAGACCCAGCCCACGGTTGCGCACGATCTCGCGCAGCACCAGGCGCCCGCCGTCGCCGGCGCCGACGATCAGCACGTTGCGCTCGCCCTTGCGCCCACCCCTGAACGCGGCCAGCGGGCGACGCTCATAGACGCCCCGCGCAAGCATCCGCACGCCGCACAGGAACAGCAGGCACAGCAGGCCGAACAGCACCACGACGCCGATCGGCAGCACAACCGCCACGGTGATCCCGTGGGGGTAGCGGTACACCGGGCGCGCCACCTCGATACCGACGACGCTCAGCAGGACGATCAGCACGACCGCCCGCAGGATCGCCTCGTAGTCTCTCTGCCCGGCGTAGCGCCAGCGGCGCTGGTAGACCCGCGCCAGCACGAGCACGATCAGACTCCCCGCCAGCACCCACCAGATCGTCCGTTCGAGCAGCAGCTCGTAATAGCGCGGCAGGCGCGAGCCGCTGCTGCCGCCGCTGTCGCCGCTGTCGAAGCGCAGCGCGAACGCGAGGTAGTAGGCGAGCGCAACCAGCGCCCCATCAACCGCGAGCTGGGGCAGGGAGTGCCGGGGTATGGGAAGGGCCGCCGCGCGGATCCGTCGGCGCATGGGCTCGATTGTACGGGCTGCTCAGTTGCTCAGCGGGCTCAGCAACAGCTCCACCAGCACCCGCGGGTCGCGGCGCACGCGCCCCACGGCGAACGCGGAGAGGCCAGAGGAGGGCTGGCCGGGGTTCGCATCCCGGGCGCGCCTGCTCAGGTCGAGCTCATCCGGCTCGCTCAGCTTGCGCAGACGGCCCTCGGCGATCAGGCGCTCGTCCACCGCCCCGAGGCGCCCCTCGAACGTCGTATACACCGGCGTGCCGAGCGCGACCGCCTCGCGGTTCATCGTGCCGCCGGCCGAGATCACCAGGTCCGCGCAGGCGATCAGCGACTGCGCATCGATCGCGCGCTCAGGCACCACGAAACCGGGCACCCCGGCGAGCTCGCGGCGCTGGGAGTCGACGCGCGGCAAGACCACCGCCTGCAGGCCGTCCGCGGCGGCGGCCTCGCGCAGGCGTTGCAGGACACGCGCAAACAGGTCGTTCTCGAAGCGGTGATAGAGCGAGACCTCGGGCGGCGTCCGCACGACGACAATCGGCCGGGTCTCGTCGAGGCCCAACTCGCCGAGCACGCTCCGATCGGGCTCGAAATCGGCCAGGTAGTACTCCTCCTTCAAGCCCTCATACGCGCGCACCTTCCCCTTCGCGCCGTACCGCTCCAACCGCGCCTGCGGGATCGCAGCGGGCACCACCACCGTGCGCGCCAGCCGGCAGTTGACGTTGTGCTGCACCGTCGCCCACTCGTAGTCGAACATCGTCGAGCTGGGAATCCTCAGCAGCGCGGCCGCCACGCTCACGTCGTTCGAGCCGTGGCCGAGCGCGATGTCGAAACGCCGGGGGTGGCGGGCTCCCCGGGGGGAGCGGATTCCGGGGGGTTCGGCTCGGGGTGGGTGGGCGTCGGGTGAGTGGGCTTCCCATCCTTTCGCCCAGCGCACGAGCGCAGCAGAACGCGAGGCGAGTCCCGTCGCCTTGGCCGTCAGCCGCTCACCGCGATGGTGACCGATCGCCGTGTGCGCGATCCCGAAGCGCTCGCACAGCGCGAGCGTCTGGGCGAAGTCGCGCGCGGTCACCTGCACCTCGTGGCCGTCCGCGCGCAGGCGCTCGATCACGGGGCGCATGACGAGCACGTGCGGGCTGTTCGTCAGATCGATCCAGATGCGCATCGAAAACGAGACGGTAACGCCCCGCGGACCGGGCGGGGCGACGGACAGCCTGCGCACCCCGTGGGTGGGCAGGACTTCATCCCCGGCCCACCGTCCCATGAACGCCGGTATCGTTGCCCGGCGCATGCTCGTCCTCGCATCGATCTCCGAGTCTCTGGTCAACATCGCCTGGCACTTCGTCCGCGACGCCGGGCTGCCGGCGGTATTCGTGCTGATGGTCGCCGAGAGCGCCTGCATCCCGATCCCCTCGGAGGCGACGATGCTGTTTGCCGGCTTCGCCGTCGCGAACCCCGGCGGCAGCACCACACACCACCACCTGACGATCGTGGGGATCGTCGCTGCGGGGGTCCTCGGCAACCTCGTCGGCTCCTGGATCGCCTACGGCGTCGGGCGCGCGGGGCGCCTGGAGCTGGTCGAACGCCACGGACACTGGCTGCACCTGAAACCCAGCCACATCGCCTGGGCGGACCGCTGGTTCGCGCGGTACGGCGCGCCGGCGATCTTCTTCAGCCGCCTGCTGCCGATCATCCGCACGTTCATCTCGCTGCCGGCGGGCGTGGCGAAGATGGGCTTCGCGCGCTTCACCGTGCTCACGTTCGCGGGGTCAATACCGTGGGTACTCGGCCTCGCGCTGGCCGGGCAGGCGGTCGGCGGCGAATGGACAAGCGTGCGCAAGGGCTTCGACTACGTCGACTACGCCGTGGTCGCACTCGTGGTCGTCGGGGTCGTCTACCTGATCGTGCGTCGGCGCCGCTCGACGGGCATCGGTCCCACGGAGGCGGCCCCCGAGCCGGGCGCCGACGTGGGCTAACGCTCGGCGCGGTGACCCTCCGGCCGAGAACCCACGTCTGGCCGACGATCCGCACCAAAGAATCGACTGCGGCCGCGGCGAGACGGGTCCTAAAGCTCCGCCACGCCGTCGCGCTCGGGCTGGCGCAGGGTCCGACCGAGCTGCTGCCGGTCTCCTCCTCCGCCCACACGACCCTGATCCCGTTCCTCGCCGGCTGGCCCTACGCCGAGCTCGACCCGGAGCTGCGCAAGTCATTCGAGGTAGCCCTCCACGCGGGGGCGGGCCTCGCGCTGGCGATCGACATGCGCAGGGAGCTGATCGCGGAGGCGTCTGGGCTGGACCGGCGCCGGGTGACCGTCATCGCGCTGTCGCTGGCGCCGCCCGCGATCGCCGGGTTTGCCCTGGAGGGGCCGATCGAGCGCCGGCTCGGCGGGCCGCGTTCGATCGTCGCGGGCCTGTTCGCCGGTGGGGTCGCGATGGCGGTCGCCGACGGTCGCGCGGGTGGGTGGGCGCGGACAGGGACCCGCCGGCGCAAGGACGCGCGCGCGCGCGACGGGCTGGCGCTCGGCCTAGCCCAAACGATGGCGCTGATCCCCGGGGTCTCGCGCAGCGGAGCGACGCTCACCGCCGCGCGCGCGCGCGGCTTCGGCCGCAGCGACGCCCAGGCGCTGTCCTGGCACGCGGCGCTGCCGGTGATCCTCGGCGCGAGCGCGCTGAAGGGCCATCGGCTGACCCGGCGGGGGGCTCCGGCGGGCGCTGCTCGCACGCTGGCGGCCGGCGGCGGGGCGGCCTTTGTGTCCACGCTGGCGAGCGCGAGGCTGCTGCGTCGAGGGCGGCTCGCGGAGCGGTCGCTGCTGCCCTACGCGCTCTACCGCTGTCTGCTCGCGGCCTTCGTGGCTCGACGCCTGCGAGAGGGGCACAATAGGGACGGATGACGACGATGCTCGGGACCCTGCTCGGCGGGCGCTACCGCCTCGACGCCCAGAT
>DATCFG010000149.1:0-3519 GCA_036509655.1 Solirubrobacteraceae bacterium
ACATGATCATCCCGAGGATCACCACGCCGCAGACGACCCACACGTGGCGCTCGATGTGATCCGACGCGGCCGGGTTGTTCAGTTCAAGCTCGGAAGACATTTGGTACCGAAAGGTTAGGTACCGAAGCTTCTTTCTTCAAGGGCCCGCTGTGTGCGATCAGTCACACAAGCGCCGTAAGACGCGGCCCTCTACCAACGATAATGCGCGAAGGCCTTGTTGGCCTGTGCCATGCGGTAGATGTCGTCCTTGCGCTTATACGCACCGCCCTGCTGGGAGAGCGCGTCGGAGAGCTCGTTCGCCAAACGCTGGGCCATCGTCTTCTCGCGCCGGTTGCGGGCGAATTCGACCAGCCAACGCACCGCCAGCGTGCGCGACCGGCGCGGGGCGACCTCTACGGGCACCTGATAGGTGGCGCCGCCGACGCGTCTGGATTTGACCTCGAGCGTCGGCGTGAGCGCTTTGATCGCCGCCTCGAGCGTCTCCACCGGGTCTTTGTCGCTGCGCTCCCCGACCAGGGCGAGCGCGTCATAGACGATGCGCTCGGCGGTCGACTTCTTGCCGTCGAGCATCACCTTGTTGATCACCTGCTGCACGAGTTTCGAGCGGTGGATGGCGTCCGCTTCGACTGGGCGGATCTGGGCGGCTGCGCGGCGTGGCATCGGCTATTTCTTCTTCACGCCATACTGCGAGCGCGCCTTCTTGCGATCGCTCACGCCGGCAGCGTCGAGCGTCCCGCGCACAACCTTGTAGCGGACGCCCGGCAGATCCTTCACGCGGCCACCGCGTACCAGCACGACGGAGTGCTCCTGCAGGTTGTGGCCCTCTCCGGGGATGTAGGCGGTTACCTCGATCGAGCCGGAGATCCTCACGCGCGCGACCTTGCGCAGCGCGGAGTTGGGCTTCTTCGGGGTCGTCGTGTAGACGCGCGTGCAGACCCCGCGTCGCTGCGGCGCGGCGGTCTTCTTCTTGCGCCCTTTCCCGGACTTCAAGCCCGGGGTGGCGAGCTTCTTCTTGGGAGTGACGCGACCCTTGCGCACGAGCTGTGAGGTGGTTGGCATTCGGCCGGGGATGGTAGCAGCGTCGGGGAGGCCTGGACCTGCGCCGCACTAGGCCTGCGCCGCGGCGCCGGCCGAGCGCACGGGCGCGGGCATCAGCGCGGCGGCAACCACGACCAGCACGAACGCGGTGGCCTGGAGCACAACTCCCAGCGGGCTCGCCGCCATCGGATCGCCGAACACGATGATCCCACCGGCGATCCCGGCGATGTTCGCGGCGGTGCCCGTCACGGCGATCACCGGGACGGCCTCGCCGTCCTGCAGCCCGCGCGCGGATGCGTAGAAGGCGACGATCGACGCGAGCACCGCCACCAGCAGCCAGGGGCTGAGCAGCAGCCCGATGATGCCGTGCGCGTGGGTGATGCCGGTGAGCGCCTTGATCGCGGTGTCCGAGACGCCGAACAGGATTCCCGACGCGGCGCCCAGCATCACGCCGTGGTGCTCGACCTTGCCGCCCATCCGCGGCCCCATGATCAGCAGGCCGCCGAGCCCGAACAGGCCGGCCTCGAAGGAGATCATCGCCGCCTGGGAGAACTGCGAGTGCGCGCCGTGCATCGCCGGCAGCGTGATCCCGAGCAGCACCAGGCCGATCGCCGTGAGCGACAGCCCGATCCACTGACGGGGACCTACTTCGAAGCCGAACAGCCGATCGGCCATCACCGCGATGAACACCATCCCGGCCGCGAGCGCGACCTGAATGACCGACATCGGCGCCAGCGACAGCGCCGCCACGTGCAGCCCCCAGCTCGCGGTCGCGACGAGCATCCCGAGCGCGAACCAGCCCGAGGAGTACAGCGCCTTGACGCTGCGCAGCGGGTGGCGCACATCGACCTTCGCGACCGCGTTCGCGCCACGGTACTTGTAGAAGAAGCCGAGGTTGGCCACGAACGCGCACGCGAGCGCGAGCAGCATGCCGAGCTCGAGTTTCATCGCTGTGCGAGTCCTCGCTCGTGGGTGATGGTGGGAAGGGCGTGCTGATTCATTTGGTGGTTCAGGTACGGCGAAGCGTGCGTTTCGGGGATGCTTGGCGAGGCTGGACTGCTCGGCGGCGCTGCTCTCCGAGGCTCCATCGACCGCAGCGCCTCGGTGCTTTATTTGCGGCGATCGATCCAGACAGATTACCCTGCCCAACCTGTATGCGAGCTAAAGAGCCCTTGTGCGATTCCTCACCCGCGAGCTCTCTCGGGGATCGCCTCCCGCAGACGGGCATCGACGTCGACGAGGGCCGACCGACCCAGGCCCACGCCGACTCCAGCGAGAGGCCGCCCAGACCGTTGCTGATGGTCGACATCGACGGCGTGATCTCGCTGTTCGGGGGCGGTGGGGGCAGTGCCGGGGTAGCCGGCGAACCCGGAAACGCCTCAGCCTCACGCACCCGTACCGACGGGATCTTCCGCGCGATCGACGGCATCCCGCACTTTCTCTCGTTGGCGGCCGCCGCGCACCTGCTGGCCCTCGCCGAGGACTTCGACCTGGTCTGGGCCAGCGGCTGGGAGGAGAAGGCCGAGGAGTACCTGCCGCACCTGCTCGGCCTGCCCGCCGGGCTACCGTTCCTGCGCTTCGAGCGAATGACCGGACCCCCACCCGCCCGCGCGGGACGCTCGGTCGACGGCCACTGGAAGCTCGCCGCGATCGACGCCTACGCCGGCGGGCGCGCGCTGGCGTGGATCGACGACGCCTTCGACGAGTCCTGTCACGCCTGGGCCGAGGGGCGCCCGGCGCCAACGCTGCTCGTACAGACCGCCCCCGAGCGGGGTCTCACCTCCAAGGAGGCGTCGCTGCTGGAGAACTGGGCACGGGAGCGCTCGCCGGTGGGGACCTGACGGAAACACGAGCGAGGGACACCGTGTGCAGTGTTCGACCGACTGGGGTCGCTTATCGCGCGAGCGCCACGGCGAGCCGCCGCTCCAAGTTAGCCCGCACCGCGGGCCAGTCCTCGTCGGTGACGCTGTAGTAGGCGGAGTCCCGCACTCCGACACCGGGCACGAGCATGTGCTTGCGGAAGACGCCCTCGAACCGCGCCGGCAGCGCCGCCATCGCGGCCCGCGAGCGCTCGTTGCGAGCGTCGGTCTTCAGCTCCACGCGCATGCACTCAAGGGTCTCGAAAGCGTGCTCGAACATCAACAGCTTCGCCTCGACGTTCGCCCCCGTCCGCCACATCGACGGCTCGAGCCACGTCCACCCGATCTCCAGGCCGCGATGAACCTCGCGCAGGCTCAGATAGCGCGTGCTGCCGATCGGCCGGCCGCTCGCGCCCTCAATCGTCGCAAACACCCCCTCCCTGCCCGCCTGCGACTCGGCGAGGCTCGAGGCGAACCACGCCGAGAAGTACTCGCGACTCTCGCCGACCGGCGCCAGCCACTCCCAGATCTCCGGATGCCGCGCGGCGGCAAACAGCCCCTCCTCGTGACGGGCCTCCAGCGGCTCCAACACGACGATCTGGCCCTCCAGGCGCGTTGTCAG
>DATCFG010000150.1:0-32004 GCA_036509655.1 Solirubrobacteraceae bacterium
GGCGAGCATTTCGGCGAGGTTGACCATCACCTTGCACTGCTTCCAGGTGGCGTCGTCCTGCATCTTGCCGTCGATCATGTGCACGCCGCGCCCGTCGGGGATCGCCTCGATCACCTTTTTCGCGAACGCGACCTCGTCGGGGTCGGGCGAGTAGACCTTCTTCGCGATCGCGATCTGGCCGGGGTGCAGCGACCAGGCACCGACGCAGCCGAGCAGGAAGGAGGCGCGGAACTGTGTCTCGCAGCCCTCCGCGTCGGAGATGTCGCCGTAGGGACCGTAGAACGGCAGCGCGCCGACGGCGGTGCAGGCGTCGACCATCCGCGCGATCGAGTAGTGCCAGGGGTCCTGCTGGTAGCTCGCGCGCGGCGCCTCCGGGTTATCCGGATCCGGATCGGCGATCGTGCGGTAGCCGGGGTGCCCGCCGCCGACGCGCGTGGTCTTCATGCGGCGCGAGGCGGCGAGGTCGGCGGGGCCGAAGGACATGCCCTGGATGCGCGGGGAGGCGCTGGCGATCTCCTCGAGATTGGCGACGCCCTGGGCGGTCTCGAGCACGCAGTGCAACAGGATCGGGCGCTCGAGGCCGGCCTTCGCCTCGAGCTGGGCGAGCAGGCGGTCGGCGTAGTGGATGTCCCAGGGACCCTCGACCTTGGGAATCATGACCACCTCCAGTCTGTGCCCGATCTCAGCCACGAGCTGCGTGATGTCGTCGAGGAAGTAGGGCGACGCGAGCTCGTTGACACGCGTCCAGAGCGCGGTTTCGCCAAGGTCTATCTCACGCCCGACCTTGATCAGGCCCGCGCGCGCGGCCTCCTTCTTTTCGAGCGGGACGGCGTCCTCGAGGTTGCCCAGCAGGATGTCCACCTTCGGCGCGAGATCGGGCGTCTTCTCGACCATTTTCGGGTTCGAGAAGTCCATGAAGTGGATCATCCGGGATGGCTTGAACGGGATCTCCCGCGCGGGCTCGGGGGCGTCGATCGCGAGGGGCTTGAGGAAGTCTCGGGGGTTGCGCAAGGCGGGCTCGTCTCCTGTCGGGGGATCGTCGTTGGGATCCTGAACGGTATCGCCTGAGCGCTCGTCACTAGTGTTCAGGGCAACGCAAACATCGAGCAGAGCGACAGGAGACCCCCCGACCAATGAGCGAGACAGCAACCCAGACCGTCGAGACCGAGCAGGCCGCCCGCGAGGCGAGCGGCGCCCATCCCTACGGCCGCTACCTGGAGGAGTTCGAGGTCGGCGCCGTGTACAAGCACTGGCCGGCGAAGACCGTCACCGAGTCCGACGACCACCTGTTCTGCCTGATCACGATGAACCACCATCCCCTGCACCTGAACGACGTCTACGCCGCGAAATCCCAGCAGGGCCGCAACGTCGTCGTCGGCCCGCTCGTCTACTCGCTGGCGCTCGGGATGTCGGTGAGCGATGTGAGCGGGAAGGCGATCGCGAACCTCGCGACCGAAGAGCTCAAGCACCCCGCGCCCGTGTTCCACGGCGACACGCTGTATGTGGAGTCCGAGGTGCTCGAGAAGAAGGAGTCGCAGTCCAAGCCCGACAGGGGCACCGTGAGGGTGCACACCCGGGTCTTCAACCAGGATGGGGTGCTCGTCGCGGAGTTCAAGCGTTTGGTGCTCGTGCCCCGCAAGCCCGAGGCACGATAGGCTCAGATCATGGAAACCACAGCTACTACAGCCCCCACCAAGAACGAGCGTCTGCTGGCCTGGGTCGACGAGGTCGCGTCGTTGACCGAGCCGGAGAAGATCGTCTGGTGCGACGGGTCCGCCGAGGAGTACGACCGCCTTTGCGGTGAGCTCGTCGCGGCGGGGACCTTCGAGAAGCTCTCGGAGGCGAAGCGACCGAACTCCTACCTGGCGCTGTCGGACCCCGGCGACGTGGCGCGCGTCGAGGACAGGACGTACATCTGCTCGGCGACCGAGGAGGAAGCCGGCCCGACGAACAACTGGCGCGACCCGCAGGAGATGCGCGAGCAGTTGAACGAGCTGTTCGCGGGCGCGATGAAGGGCCGGACGATGTACGTGGTGCCGTTCTCGATGGGCCCGCTGGGCTCGGACAAGAGCCACATCGGCGTACAGCTGACCGATTCCACCTACGTGGCCGTGAGCATGCGGATCATGACGCGGATGGGTCAGGGCCCGCTCGATGCGCTCGGCGCCGAGGGCGAGTTCGTGCCCTGCCTGCACTCGGTGGGCATGCCTTTGGATGACGGTGTGGCAGACGTGCCGTGGCCGTGCAACGCCGACAACAAGTACATCGTCCACTTCCCGCAGACGCGCGAGATCGCCTCCTACGGCTCCGGCTACGGCGGCAACGCGCTGCTCGGCAAGAAGTGCTTCGCGCTGCGGATCGCCTCGGTGATGGCGCGCGACGAGGGCTGGATGGCCGAGCACATGCTGATCCTCAAGCTCACCTCCCCGGAGGGCGAGGTCAAGTACGTCACCGGCGCGTTCCCGAGCGCCTGCGGGAAGACGAACCTGGCGATGCTGATCCCCACGCTCGAGGGCTGGACGGTGGAGACGATCGGCGACGACATCGCCTGGATGAAGTTCGGCGAGGATGGGCGGCTGTACGCGATCAATCCCGAGTACGGCTTCTTCGGCGTCGCGCCAGGGACGGGCGAGGAGACAAACACGAACGCGATCAGGACGATCGAGCGCAACTCGATCTTCACCAACTGCGCGAAGACCGACGACGGCGACATCTGGTGGGAGGGTCTGACGAAGGAGCCCCCGGCCCATCTGATCGACTGGCACGGCAACGACTGGACGCCCGACTCGGACACCCCGGCGGCACACCCGAACGCGCGCTTCACGACTCCCGCCGCACAGGACCCGGCGATCGCACCGGAGTGGGAGGACCCGACGGGCGTGCCGATCGACGCGATGCTGTTCGGCGGGCGGCGCTCGACGGTCGTGCCGCTCGTGACGGAGGCGCTCGACTGGGAGCACGGCGTGTTCCTCGGCTCGGTGATGAGCTCCGAGAAGACCGCGGCCGCCGCCGGCACGGTCGGCGAGCTACGGTTTGATCCCTTCGCGATGCTGCCGTTCTGCGGCTACAGCATGGCGGAATACTTCGCCCACTGGCTCGAGATCGGCCGCAAAGCCGACGCGGGCAAGCTGCCGAAGATCTTCTACGTCAACTGGTTCCGCAAGGACGAGTCCGGGCGCTTCCTGTGGCCCGGCTTCGGCGAGAACTCGCGCGTGCTGAGTTGGGTGTTCGCCCGCTGTGCCGGCCACGGCGCGGCCACGGAGACCCCGATCGGCCTGATCCCCCCGGTCGACGGCGAAGGCATCGACACGAACGGACTCGACGTCTCGGCCGAGGACATGGCCGAGCTCCTGCGGGTGGACGTCGAGGAGTGGAAGGCCCAGCTCCCGCAGTTCCGCGAGTACCTCGCGAAATTCGACAACCTGCCGGCGGAGCTGACGTCTCAGCTGGACGCGCTCGAAGCGCGTCTGGGCTAACCCAGGCTCCGCAAGTGTGACGGATTCGCGCCGATGTGTGCCCGGCGTGTGACTGCGCTGGAAGAGGGCTGACACTTTGGAGAGTGCGTGATACCATAGTGCTACGCACTTTTTTTGGAAACATAGTTACTCCCCGTCTTTAGCTTCCGGTCGCATTCCGGTCGCATTCCGGTCGCATTCCCATCGCATTCTTGTCGCACTTCCGGCACACGCCGGTCACGGTCGAGGGTCAGTCGTGGAGGCCGTGGGACTCGCCCGCGGCCGCGGGCGGGCGTGACTCCTCGGCGAGCGAGGTGATCGTGAGGAGCCCGCGCGCGGAGGACTCGAGCACCTCGGTGGCCTCCTCCAAGGAGCGCGCGTAGAGCTCGACGAGCAGGTGGACGATGATCGAGGTGTCGTCCTCGTGCTTGTGGAAGCGCACGTGGGTGAAGAACTCGCGCACACCGTGGTCGCCGAAGGCGGCGTAGGAGAGCGAGTCGCCGGCCTCTGGGCCGGAGCAGCTCTCAACATCTTCGGCGTCGACCGCGACGGTGCAGGAGGCGACCCAGGGGGTCCCCGCGATCATCCGTTCCCAGCGATCCTCGATCGGCTCGACGCGGCCGTTGGCGAAGCCGAGGTGGGGCTGGTCGTGCATGCAGTCCAGGCACTGCACGACCGCCTCCTGGAGCTCGTCGACGACGTCCGCGCGCTCGCCGGTGTCGGGGTCGATCTTGTGGATCCCCTCGTAGTGGACCTGGACCTCCAGATCCTGCGACCAGCAGCGGTAGCAGCGCAGCCAGCTACGCGCGCTCGTCTCAGCCATGGGACCATCCATGGGCTTCATTGTAGGCGCAGGTGGGGAGGGCCCCGCTCCGGCGAGGATGGCAAAGAGGATCAGGATCGGCACGAGTGGTGAGGGGAAGCTAGTTCAGCTTCCTTAACGCTCTATGACGTCAGGTGGATGCGAACCCTTCCCGGCCTCAGCGCTTTGCCCTCTGCTCCAGCGCCGCCACGAGCGCCGGCACCTCCAGGCCCGGGTCCTGCGTGGCCAGCAGTTCGACCGCGGCGCGGCGACCGCCCAGCTCGCGCAGCCCGCGCGCGCCGCGCTCGGCGACGAAGTCCGCCAGCGCCCCGCTCCGCCGCGCCTGCAGGCGCCGTGCGGCGAGGTCGAGCCCGGCGCGGTGCTCGGCGAGCGCCGCGACGAGCTCCTCGATGCCCTGGGGAGGGGGGAGCGAGGAGACCGCGAGCACGGGCGTGGCGCGCGCGCCGAGCGAGCGCAGCGAAGCGCCGAGATCGCGGCGGGTGCGCACCGCCAGCTGGCCGAGGTCTGCCTTTGTGACGACGAGCAGGTCGGGGATCTCCATGATCCCCGACTTGAGGAACTGGAGCGCGTCGCCGCCGCCGGGCTGGACGACGACGATGATCGTGTCGGCCACGTCGACGATCTCGGTCTCGGCCTGCCCGACGCCGACGGTCTCGACCACGACCACGTCGAACGCCGCCGCCAGCGCGTGGGCCGCCGCGCGCGTGGGCCAGGCCAGCCCGCCGAGGCGCTCGCCGGCGGCGGTCGAGCGAATCAGGACGCCGCGGTCGGCGGCGTCGAACTCGATCCGCGCGCGGTCGCCCAACAGCGCGCCGCCGGAGCGGCGCGAGCTCGGGTCGACGGCCAGCATCGCGACCGTCAGGCCCCGGCCATCTCCTCCGGGGGGGGTGCCCCGCCAGGCGTGCAGGAGCGCCGAGAGCAGCGTCGACTTGCCCGCGCCCGGCGGCCCGGTGATCCCGATCACGTGCCCCGGCGCCTCACCGCCGAGCGCCCGCGGGGAGACCTCGTGCAGCAGCGCCGCCGCTTGCTCGCGTGCCTCGGCGGTGGCGCTCTCCAGCAGGTTGAGCGCCGCGGGCGCCGCGCTCAGGTCGCGCTCGCGCAACCGCGCGCCGAGCGCCGCCCCGTCCTCGCTCACGCCACGTGGGCCGAGCTGTCGGCGCCGCTGTCGTTGGGGGCGACGGCGTTGCCGAGTGCTGAACCGTTGCCGTTGGGTACGCCGGCGCCGTTCCCGGGCGCTGTGCCGTTGCCGCTGCCCACCAGCTCGACGATGTCGCGCATGATCCGCGTCAGGTCGAAGTCCTTCGGGGTATAGACGCAGGCCACGCCGGCGCGCTTCAGCGGCGCGACATCCTGGTCGGGGATGATCCCGCCGACGACCACTGGCGCTGTCACGCCGGCTTCGCGCAGCGCGTCGATCACCGCGGGGATCAGCTCGCGATGGGAGCCGGATAGGATCGAGAGCCCGATCACGTGCACGCCCTCCTGCAGCGCCGAGGCGGCGATCTGCGCGGGGGTCAGGCGGATCCCTTCGTAGACGACGTCCATGCCCGCGTCGCGCGCACGCACGGCGATCTGCTCGGCGCCATTGGAGTGCCCGTCGAGGCCGGGCTTGCCGACGAGGATCTTCGGCCGGCGGCCGAGTCGCTCCTGCAACCTCGAGACCTCCTCGCGCAGCTCGGCGAGCTCCGCGTCCGGCGTTTCGTGCCCGCTGGCCTCGCCGACGCCGGTGGGGGCGCGGTAGGAGCCGAACACCTCGCGCAGCGTCTTCGCCCACTCGCCCGTCGTTGCGCCCGCGCGCGCGGCGGCGATCGTCGGGATCATGATGTTCTCGCTCGAGTGCTCCTCGGCGGCGACCCTCGCAAGATCCGCGAGCGCGGCATCGACGGCGGTCTGGTCGCGCTCGGAGCGCCAGCGGCGCACCGCCTCGATCTGCTCGGCCTCGACGGCGGGGTCGACGACGAGGATGCCGCCCTCGGCGTCGTCGGTCAGCGGCGAGACGGCGGTCTCGGTGAAGCGGTTCTGGCCGACGACGGTCTGCTCGCCGGACTCGATCCGGTGGATGCGCCGACGGTGGGAGTCGACGAGCGCGCCCTTCATATAGGGGACCGCCTCGACGGCGCCGCCGTGCTCGGCGACGACGGCGATCTCGGCGCGCGCGCTGTCGAGCAGCTCGGCGACGAGGCCGTCCATCACGTGCGAGCCCGCGAAGATGTCGGGGTACTCGAGCAGGTCGGTCTCGTAGGCCATCACCTGCTGGATCCGCAGCGACCACTGCTGATCCCAGGGGCGGGGCAGGCCGAGCGCCTCGTTCCAGGCGGGCAGCTGGACCGCGCGTGCGCGGGCGTCGCGCCCGAGCGTGACGGCGAGCGTCTCCAAGACGATCCGCTGGATGTTGTTCTCCGGCTGGGCCTCGGTCAGGCCGAGCGAGTTGACCTGGACGCCGTAGCGGAAGCGCAGGTGCTTGGGGTCGGTGACGCCGTAGCGCTCGCGGCCGATCTCCTCCCAGAGGATCGACATCGCGCGCAGCTTCGCGTGCTCCTCGACGAAGCGCACGCCGGCGTTCACGAAGAACGAGATCCGCCCGAACACCTGCCCCATCGGCTCGTCGTTGGAACCGCCGGCCGCCTCAGGAGCATTGGTCTTGCCAGATCCGTCGGACCCCTGAGACGGAAGTTCGCTGGATCCGTCGGCCGAGGCATTGAGCCGCGCGCGCACCGAATCCAGCACGGCGATCGCGTTGGACATCGCGTAGGCGATCTCCTGCACGGGCGTCGCGCCCGCCTCCTGCAGGTGGTAGGAGCAGATGTTGATCGGGTTCCACTTGGGGACGTGCTCGACCGTGTAGGCGATCATGTCGGCGATCAGTCGCATCGAGGGCGCGGGCGGGAAGGCGTAGGTGCCGCGCGCGAGGAACTCCTTGATGATGTCGTTCTGGGTAGTGCCCTGGAGCTGTGATTGATCGGTGGGAGGGTCCTGATTTTCGGCGGCGACGATGTACAGCGCGAGCAGCCAGGCGGCGGTGGCGTTGATCGTCATCGAGGTGTTCATCTCCCCGAGCGGGATGCCGTCCATCAGCGTCGCCATGTCGCCGCGGTGGACGACCGGCACGCCGACCTTGCCGACCTCGCCCCGCGCGAGCTCGTCGTCGGGGTCATACCCGGTCTGGGTCGGCAGGTCGAAGGCGACGGAGAGCCCCGTCTGCCCCTTCGCGAGGTTGCCCCGGTAGAGCTCGTTCGAGGCCTTCGCCGTGGAGTGCCCGGCGTACGTGCGCATCATCCAGGGCCGGTCGGGCCGCTCCAGCCGTGGAGGCCGGGGGAGTTGATCGTCGCTCATGCTCCCAATTGTACGGCCGGGGCATTATTCTGGCTGGCGATGAATGGTCAAACGACCGAGCTGCCGCGAATCGGATCGCCCGGGGGCGGCCTGGGTGACTCCTGGCGTGTGATCGTCAGAAACGACGACCACAACACCTTCGACCACGTCGCCCGCACGCTCGCGCGGTACATCCCCGCGACAACTCTCGCGCGCGGGCACGAGCTCGCGCAGGTGATCCACAGCTCAGGCCAGGCGATCGTGTTCAGCGGTCAGCAGGAGACCGCGGAGCACTACTGGGATCAGCTGAAGGGGGCCGGGCTGACGATGGCACCCCTCGAGCAGGGTTAGGCGCTCTCGCCCCCGATATCGACAGTGTGGGAGACCCCATTGCCGTGCCCGTTGGGGGCGGTCGGCGTGACGAGCGCCCCGCCGGCGGTGTGGTCCCACCAGCTGTAGAGCACCGGGATCTGATACCAGCTGGAGTGCAGGACGCGGAAGTCGGTCATCTCCTGTCCCGACCAGTAGCGCTCCCAGTCGAGTTTGTCCTCAAAGGCGGCGAACTGCTGGAATTTGTAGCGGTCGTCGCGCGCGCGGTAGACCGCATAGGAGCTCGCGCCGTAGCGCAGCGCCGTCGCGGCCAGCTCGTTGAGCGCGACCTCGAAGTCGTTGTGGCGGAAGCCTGTCGCGTACCAGGGGACGATCACCGTGCCGGCCATCTCAGGCTCCGACCTCGGCGTGGATGGCGCCCGGGCCGTCGGCGGTCTTGCCCTGGCCCTCCTCGGTCGCGCCGACGAGGATTGAGATCTTGCCGAGGTGCTTGTTTTCGAGCATCAGCTGGTGCGCTTCGGCGACGCCCTCGAAGCCGAGCGTGCGCCACAGCACCGGCCGGATCTGGCCGGACTCGATCAGCTCGTTGGCCTTCGTGCACTCGTACGCGTTGGCGAAGTGCGAGCCGAGGATCTCCTTCTGGCGCATCCACAGGTAGGCGACGTTGAAGTCGAGGTCGAGGCCCGTGGTGCCGGCGCAGATCACGACTTTGCCGAACGTCTTGGCGGTGAACACGGACGTCGGGAACGTCGCTTTGCCGACGTGCTCGAAGACGATGTCGGGGGCGTCGCCGAGGAGCTCCTTGACGCGCTTGGCGAACGCGCGCGAGACCTTGAAGCGCGCGGCCTCCTCCTCCTCCGACTCGCCGCCCTTGCGCATCATCCCCGCGAACTCGTCGCGGTTGATGTAGTCGACGGCGCCGAGGCGCTTGACCAGCTCGCCCTTCTCCTCCGATGAAACGACACCCACGCAGTTGGCGCCCGCCGCGGCGCACAGCTGGGTGGCGAACACGCCGAGTCCGCCGGCCGCGCCCCAGATCAGCACGTTCGCGCCCGCCTGCATCTGACAGCGGGTGAGCAGCATGCGGTAGGCGGTGAAGTAGACCAGGCCGTAGGAGGAGGCCTCCTCCCAGGTGAGCGCCTTGGGCTTGGGCAGCAGCTGCTGGGCCTGAACCTTCGTGAACTGGGCGAACGACCCCCAGGTCGTCTCGTAGCCCCAGATCTTCTGCGAGGGCGCCGCCATCGGGTCGAGGCCGTGGACCTCGGGATCCTCGTATGAGGCCTGGTTGCAGTGCACGACGACCTCCTCGCCGACCTTCCAGCGCGTCACGCCCGCGCCGACCTTCCAGACGATCCCCGACGCGTCGGAGCCGCCGATGTGGTGGCCGAACTCGGGGTGGTCGCCGTAGCGCATCACCGATACGGGCTTGCCGAGGGCGGCCCACACGTTGTTGTAGTTCACGCCGGCGGCCATCACGCGCACGATCACCTCAAACGCGCCCGGCTCGGGCACCTCGATCTCCTCGAGCTGGAAGGCGTCCTTCGGCTCGCCGAAGCGCTCCTCGCGGATCACCCAGGCGGACATCGTCTTCGGCAGCTCACCGGGCTCGACGAGGACCTCGGAGACTCTTTGCAGATCGGTTGCCACGGTGATTTGAACCTCCGGAGATTGAATTACCCACCCAGCCCTGGGATACGGCGGTAATCCTATCCGTGCCCGGCGCCGGGAGGCTTACCGGGCCGCGAACGGCAGCTCGACGACCTCGGCGCCGGCGCCGTGCTCGCCGACGGAGACGCTCGCTCCCGGCTCGGCCTCGCGGCGTACGAGCGCCAGGCCGATCGGGCCATGGGCGGGGGACCGCACGGCGCTCGTGAGCCGGCCGACGGAGCGTTCGCCATCGGCCAGCAGCTCCGCGCCGGGCTCGGCGAGCGCGCTCAGACGCAGGCCGCGCAGGTGGCGGTTGGGCTTGCCCTTGTAGTACAGGCGCGCGACGGTCTCCTGGCCGACGTAGCAGCCCTTCGTGAAGCTCACGGCGCGCTCGTTCAGGCCGGCCTCCTGGGGGATGACGGTCTCGTCGAGGTCGATCCCGTAGCGCGGCCGGCCGTGCTCGACGCGGAGGATCTCCGCCGCGTCCTCCGAGGTTGGCGCTGCGCCGCGATTGCACAATGCCCTCCTCAGCTCGTCGGTATCGGCTGCGTCGCAGAGGAGATCGACGCCGGTATCGGTTCGCGCCGCGATCGCCGCAACCCCCTCGATCTCGACCGCGACGTTGGCGTGCTCGCTCGCCGGCAGCCGCTCGGCGCCCGCGATGCGGGCCGCGCCGGGTCCGATCAGCGACAGCAATCCCCGCTCGACGGTGCGCTTGTGCAGGTCGACCTCATACCCGATCTTGAAGCGGCGGATCATGTCGAACAGGGCCTGCAGCGCCACACGCTCGGTGTCGAGCAGGAGCTCCTCGCCAACGTCGAGGACACGCATGTCGCCGAGCATCTTGCCCTTCGGCGTGAGGAACGCCGCGTAGCAGCCCGCTCCCGCGGTGAGCGCCTCGGTGTCGTTCGTGACCTGCCCGGCGAGGAACTCCTTCGCGCCGGAGCCGGTCAGGGCGAGCTTGCCGCGCTCGGAGCGGTCGAGGAGGCCGCAGCCCTCGGTCAGCTCCCGATACTCCGTGTCGAGGCGGGTGGTGTCGACGGTGGCCACTGATTCGAGGATAGCCACGCTAGGCTTCACCTCAATGGGACTCGCAGAGACCTTCCAGACGATCGTCGACTCGCTCCCAGACGACTGGACCGACCTCGAGCTCGACCTGCGGCTCGCGGACGAGTCGCGCTACGTCGAAGCCGCCGTCTACCTGACGACCTGCAACGCGCAGCCCTACTCCCACCACGACTGGCACTGGCGGCTGCTCGTCGCCCACCGCTTCGGCCACGCCGCCTCCGCGCCGACCGTCCACGGCACGCTCGGCCTGCTCGACGACGCCGGGATCGAGGGCGAGCTGGTCGTGCGCGAGGTGCGAGCCGGACGGGCCGAGGTCACGCAGATGTGGGGTCGCCCGCAGTCGGTCCGCGACGACTTCCGCCGCTTGCGCGCGCAGTAGGCGTTTCCGATGGCGCGCGTGCTGGCGCTGGTCCCGGACCTGCTGTTCGGCTCGCAGGTGCAGGGCATGCTCGCGGCGGCCGGGGACGAGGTCGAGCTCGTCGGCGATGAGACCCAGGTACGGGACCGCCTCGGAAAGGCTGCCGAACCGACCATCGCCGTGCTCGTGGTGGATCTCACCAACGACGTTCTGGATGGTCCGGCGCTCGTGGAGGCGCTCGCGGGCGAGGGCGTGCTTGCGCGGACGCGCACCCTCGGCTTCTACGCGCACGTGGATGTCTCGGTGCGCGAGCGTGCCGAGCGGGCCGGTTTCGACCTCGTGGTCCCTCGCTCGCGGATGGCCCGCGAGGGCGCGGCGCTCGTCAAGCGTTTGGCGGGCTGAGGTCCTGCGTCCGTGCAGGTGCGCGTGGAGGAAATTCGGTGTAGCGCCGGGGGATCCCCAGGCCGGGGAACATCACACGAAAGACGCCGAGCGTGCACAAGAAGTAAGCGACCCCGTAATACCAGCCAATTGGGGCGTGCATCGTTGCGAGGGATATGTCGGCGAGCACGTTCATCACACTGATGCAAACGAGCACCACGCCAAACAGCTTCAGTCGCTCAATGCTCCACATATCTACCCACCCATAACTTGGACGATGCCTACAACTTCTACAAGCAAATACACCCAAAAATACTAGCAGACAACCAGCTACACCGCCGATGGTTGCACCCAGGGCGATATCTTCACATGATTGGCGCCATGTCGATGCTTTTCCCACGAGCGCGCCGATGGCGGCTCCGCCGATCGATGCCACCGCACCGAACACGGCGAGCAGATTGGGTAATGAGGGGATTCTTGCGACGGCATCGAGCACGCGCCCAATGCTGAACGATCAAATGTGACACGGATGCGATGAATGTGCCAATTTTGTGACAGGGACGTGCCAATTTTGCAACGTCCCTCGTCGGGATGCCGTCTGCACGAAATATTCGACTCAGCTGGGCACCGTCGCGTCCTCGTCCCCGAGGCTCGCGCGCTGCTGCTGCTGCTGCTGCTGCTGCTCCGCCGTCGATGGATCGAGCGGCACGATCGCGCCGTTGAGCACGCGCTGGCCGTTCGGGAGCCATTCGCCGCCGCGCGCCGATAGCGCCGCGCGGATCACCATGCCGTGGCAGACGACTAGCGCCGGCAGCGCGCCCGCTTCGACGTCGCGCAGCGCCGCCTCGACGCGGACCTCCTGCGCGGCGAACGACTCTCCGCCGGGGAAGGCGAAGGTGGGGTTGCCGGTGAAGAACTTCTCGAACAGCTCGGGCGCTTCCGCTTGGACGTCGGCGAAGGTGCGGTCGGTCCAATTGCCGGCGTCGGTCTCCATCAACCGCGGGTCCTCGCGCGCCTGCAGCCCGATCCGCGCGGAGACGATCTCCGCGGTTTCGCGCGCACGCTGCAGGGGACTGCACCAGAGCGTGGCGAACCCGTAGGCGGCGGCCCGCTCGGCCAGCTCCCCGGCCTGCTCGCGGCCGGTGTCGTCGAGCGGCACAGGCTGCTGGCCCTGGAAGCGGCCCTCGAGGTTGTAGGCGGTCTGGCCGTGGCGGGCGAGAAAGACGCCTTTGTGATGCCCACCCACCCGCGCGGTCAGGATCGGTCGAAGCGGTCGAGGTTCATGACCTTGTCCCAAACCGCGACGAAGTCGCGCACGAACTTCTCGCAGGCGTCGTCGCACGCGTAGACCTCCGACAGGGCCCGCAACTCCGAGTGCGAGCCGAACACGAGGTCGACCGAGGTGGCGGTCCACCTGACCTCGCCCGTCCCGCGATCACATCCCTCGTAGACGTTCTCACCAGACGGTTTCCATTTGGTGCTCATGTCGAGCAGGTTGATGAAGAAGTCGTTGCTCAGCGTCTCGGGCCGGTCGGTGAAGACGCCGTGCCGCGACTGCCCGAAGTTGGCGCCCAGCGCGCGCAAGCCGCCGATCAGCACCGTCATCTCGGGAGCGGTCAGCCTCAGCATGTAGGCCCGCTCCAGCAGCCCATGCTCGAGCGGCATCGCCTCTCCCGCCCGGAAGTAGTTGCGGAAGCCGTCGACGGTCGGCTCGAGCACGGCGAAGGACTCCACGTCGGTCTGCTCCTGGGAGGCGTCGGTGCGACCGGGAGCGAAGGGGACCGAGACGTCCTGCCCGGCGTTCTTGGCGGCCTGCTCGACGGCGGCGCATCCACCCAGCACGATCAGGTCGGCCAGCGAGACCTTCCTGCCATCCGTCTGCGAGTCGTTGAAGTCCTTCTGGATCTGCTCGAGGGTCGCAAGCGCGCTCGCCAGCTCACCCGGTTCGTTGGCCTCCCAGTCCTTCTGCGGCGCGAGGCGAATCCGCGCCCCGTTGGACCCGCCGCGCTTGTCGGTGCCGCGGAAGGAGGCCGCCGAGGCCCAGGCCGTGGCGATGAGCCGGGAGATCGAGAGTCCCGAGGCGAGGATCTTCTCCTTGAGGACGGCAACGTCGCCGTCGCCGATCAGCTCGTGGTCGACGGCGGGGACGGGGTCTTGCCACGGCTGCTCCGCCGGAATCCACGGGCCGAGGTAGCGCGCCACGGGTCCCATATCGCGGTGAAGCAGCTTGTACCAGGCCCTGGCGAAGGCGTCGGCGAGCTGGTCGGGATTCTCATAGAAGCGTTTCGCGATCGGCCCGTAGATCGGGTCGACCTTCAGCGCCAGATCGGTCGTCAGCATCATCGGGGCGTGGTGCTTGGAGGGGTCGTGAGCGTCCGGCACGGTGCCCTGGGCCTCGGCGTCCTTGGGCGTCCACTGCTTGGCCCCGGCCGGGCTTTCGGTCAGCTCCCAGTCGTACTCGAAGAGGTTCTCGAGGAAGCCGTTGTCCCACCTCGTCGGCTCCTTCGTCCAGGCGCCCTCCAGCCCGCTGGTGAGCGTGTCGGCGCCGTTGCCGGCGCCGGCGCTGTTCTTCCAGCCGAGGCCCTGCTCCTCGAGCGGAGCTGCTTCGGGCTCGGGGCCGATATTGCTCGGGTCGACGGCGCCGTGGGTCTTGCCGAACGTGTGGCCGCCGACGATCAACGCGAGCGTCTCCTCGTCGTTCATGGCCATTCGGGCGAAGGTCTCGCGAATGTCCCTGGCGGCCGCCAGCGGATCGGGGTCGCCACCCGGACCCTCGGGGTTGACGTAGATCAGACCCATCTGCACGGCGCCGAGCGGCTTGGCCAGCTCGCGCTCGCCGCTGTAGCGCTCATCTCCGAGCCACGTGTCCTCGCTGCCCCAGAAGATCTCCTCGGCCTCCCAGATGTCCTCGCGCCCGAAGCCGAAGCCGAAGGTCTGAAAGCCCATCGACTCCATCGCGACGTTGCCGGTGTAGACGAGCAGGTCGGCCCAGGAGATCCTGCGGCCGTACTTCCGCTTGATCGGCCAGAGCAAGCGGCGGGCCTTGTCGAGGCTGGCGTTGTCGGGCCAGCTGTTCAGCGGGGCGAAGCGCTGGGCGCCGCTGCCGCCGCCGCCGCGCCCGTCGGCGATGCGGTAGGTGCCGGCGGCGTGCCAGCTCATGCGGATGAAGAGGGGGCCGTAGTTGCCATAGTCCGACGGCCACCAGTCCTGCGACGTCGTCATCAGCTCGATCAGGTCGCGCTTGAGCGCGTCGAGGTCAAGGGTCGCGAACTCCTTGGCGTAGTCGAAGTCCTCGCCCATCGGGTCCGACAGGGACGAGTGCCGGTGCAGCACGGTCAGGTCGAGCTGGTTCGGCCACCAGTCATGATTGGTCCTGGGACTGGGCACCTCGGGAGTGGGGCTTGCGATCGCCGGGTTCTCGCTCTCGCTGACGCTCTCAGTCATGTCGCTCCTGTTTTCTTCTGGTCAAAGTGTGCCGCTGACGGATTGTGCTCCTCGCCGGAGACGCGGCGCTCCCGGCGAGCAACGAGGGTACCGATGGTAGGCCGACCGCGGCCCGCATCTCGCCCTCGGCAGCGATATAGCCGATCATGGGGGGAGGCTCACCGCTACGTCATAGAATCCGCCCTATGCGTCGCCGGGTCACGTTCAGTCGCAACCTGACGCTCTCGCTGTCGCGAACGTGCCGCTGCTACTGCAAGTACTGCGCGTTCGCCACCCACAAGGCGCACCTGTACGCGCCCGACGAGGTCTTGGGGATCCTCGACGGAGCGGTGAGACGTCAGGTCAAGGAGCTGCTCGTGCTCACCGGCGAGCACCCCGAGGTCAACCCCGAGGTCCGCGCGAAACTCGGGGAGTACGGCCACGAGGACTTCACCGCGTATGTCGTCTGGACGTGCGAACGGGCGCTCGAGCGGGGCCTGTTGCCGCACACGAACCTCGGTGTGCTCTCCCGCGACGATCTCGCGCGCCTGCGCGAGGTGACGGCCTCGCAGGGGCTGATGTTGGAGTCGGTGTCGGAGCGGCTGATGGAGACCGTCCACGCCGGCTCGCCCACGAAGCACCCCGCCAGGCGCCTGGAGACGATCCGTGCCGCCGGGGAGCTGCGGATCCCCTTCACGAGCGGGATCCTCGTCGGGATCGGCGAGACCGAGCAGGAGCGGATGCAGTCGCTGGAGGCGCTGGCCGCCGTTCACGGCGAGTACGGCCACATCCAGGAGGTGATCCTCCAGAACTTCGTCCCCCACCAGAGCTACTACGGGGAAGAGCCGGCCGAGATCGCCGACGCGGCCGCACGCGAGTACTGGCGTACCGGCGTCGACGAGGGCTCCGGCGGTGGCCTGGCCTCCGTGCGTGCGAGGCCGGAACTGCCGTTGCCCGATTGGGCCTGTGCGGTGAGCATCGAGGACATGAAGCGGTTGATCTCAGAGACGCGCCGGCTGATGGGAGATGTCGGCATCCAGATCCCGCCGAACCTCGCCGACTGGTGGGGCGAGCTCGTGCAGGCCGGCGCGACCGATCTCGGGGGCCTGAGCGCGAACGGCGATCACATCTCCCCGGAGCATCCGTTCCCCTCGCCACACCAGGTGCGCAAGCAGCTGCAGGCCGACGGCGTGGCATTGACCGAGCGCCTGTGTGTGTACCCGCAGTACATCGACCAGGAGTGGATCGCGCAGGGCGTGATGGACACGATCAAGCTGAAGTACTGGAGCTTCATCCCGCGGCGGGGATCGGGAGGCCCACCCACCCGCACCGATCCTCCCGCGCCGATCAGGCCCGACCTCGTGGCCGGCGCGATCGTGAAGGGCCGCGATGGCGTCGCGCTGAGCCCCGACGAGCTGACGGCGCTGTTCGCCGAGACTCGCCCGGAGGCGATCGAGGAGATCCGCGAGGCGGCGAACGAGCTACGCGAGGAGCTCGCGGGGGAGACCGTGACGTTCGTCGTCAACCGCAACATCAACGTCTCGAACGTCTGCACGGTCGGTTGCGCGTTCTGCGGCTTCGGCCAGGGCAAGCGCTCGCCCGACGCCTACGAGCACGACCGCGAGGAGTTCGCGCGGCGCGTCAACGAGGCGATCGAGTACGGCGCCACCGAGCTGTGCATCCAGTCGGGCATCCACCCGGACTGGAGCCTCGAGGACTACCTCGGCTGGCTTCGATTCGCCAAGCAGACCGCGCGCGCGGCGGGGACGGACCTGCACCTGCACGCGTACAGCCCGATGGAGATCGCGCACATGTGCGACATCTCGGGACTGCCCCCGAGCGAGGTGTTCGCCCAGCTGAAAGACGCCGGTCTCGGCTCGACACCGGGGACCGCGGCGGAGGTGCTGCACGACGGGGTACGCGAACGGATCTCGCCGAACAAGCTGCCGGTGGCGCGCTGGGTGGAGATCGTCGAGGCCTCCCACCGGGCGGGGCTGCGCTCGACCTCGACGGTGATGTTCGGCCACATCGAGGAGCCGTGGGAGCTGGCCGAGCACATGCGCGTCGTGCGCGAGCTGCAGGAACGCACGGGTGGGATCACGGAGTTCGTGCCGCTGTCCTTCATCCCCTTCCAGACACTGCTCGGGCGCACGCACGGCGTCGAGGAGATCTCCCGCGAGGAGAACCTCAAGCACACCGCCGTCTTCCGTCTCGCGCTCGGCAGCACGATTCCGAGCCTGCAGGCGAGCTGGGTGAAGATGGGCCTCGAGGCGGCGACCGAGTCGCTGCGCTGGGGGGTCAACGACCTCGGTGGAACCCTGATGGAGGAGTCGATCAGCCGTCTCGCAGGCTCCTACCACGGCACCCGCCTGGACCCCGACCAGCTCGTCGCCGCCGCGCACGAGGCGGGCAGGCCCGCGGCCGAGCGTACGACGCTGTACGAGCTCCGCCGCCGCTACGAGCTGCCGGTCGCCGTCGCGGGCTGAGGCTCTCGCAGCGAGCGAAGCCTCGCATCAAAAACGCTTGGAACGCGCGTGCATGCGTACGAGCGCACGTACGCGCGCGCGTTAAAAGCCGAATGAATAAGGGAAACATCACCGGAACAGATCCTCGTCCAGCGGCCGCAGCAGCGCCGCCGCGCCGGGGCCGTCCGCGGCGGTGACGAACCGCTCGAGGCCATCGATCAGCACGACCGGCTCGCGCGAATCCTTGGCGCGGGCGAGATCCGCGGTCGCGGCGACGGCATCGGCGACGGCGATCCAGGTGGCGCGCAACTCCAGGCCGACGCTGTCCGCACGCCCGCGCCAGTCCTCCAGCGCAGACATGCCCGCACAGCCGAGCGCAACGTCGCACTGCCCGTGGCGCCACGCACGGCCGAAGCTGTCGGTGATCAGCACCGCGGGGGATGCCCCCGTCAGCTCGCGCAGGCGCGCGCGCAGAACTCGCGCGGAGGCGTCGGGGTCGCGGGGAAGCACGATCAAGGTCTCGCCGCCGGCCTCGCGGGCCGCGTTGGAGGCGTCGACGCCGGCATTGGCACAGACGAAGCCCTGGTGGGTGCGGCAGATCAGCACGCCGTTGGCCGCGCGCAGGATCTCCGCGGACTGGTCGAGGACGATCTGTACGGCGCGCGCGTCCTTGCCCTGCTGCGTCGCCAGCTCGCGCGCGCGCTCGCCAGGCTCGACGTCGGCGAGCTCGACCACCGCGCCCTCGGCCTTGGAGACGGCCTTGTGGGCGATCACGACGATCTGCCCGTCGTGCAATGGCGAGGCCAGCGGTCGCTCGGCGTGTAGGGCCTGGACGATCAGCCTCGCCAGGTCGTCCCCGGCGCGGATCTCCGGGAGACCGCTCAATCCCTGGGCGGAAAGGCTCGACACGAGGCTCTCGACGCTCAGCCGGTACGAGCGATGGGGAGGACATCTGCGGGCTCGTACAGGCCGAGCACGGCGCGGGTGCGAGGGGCGCGGGCGTGCGCGCTCGACAGTCGCTCGCGCAACACCGTGAGGTCGGCGCCGGTGTCGATGTCGAGCAGGAGGGAGGCCGGGCGCTCGATTCGGTAGCCGGCGCCGGTCTGCTTCGCCAGGGCCGTGTGGCGCTCGCAGCTATCGGGGCCGAAACTCGGAGGAATGACATCGGGGGGCCTCAGCAGTAGCCCGTTGGTGCCGCTGCCGTGGCGGTCGGGGACGATCACTACGCCGGGCGCGTCGGGCGCGTCCAGCAGCTCATCGAGCTCCGCCGGGTCGAGCGCGGGGCAGTCGCCGGGAATGCACAGCACGCGTTCGAATCCCTCGGCGAGCGCCGTCGCGACGCCGAGGGCGACCGCCGCGCTCTGGCTCTCCTCGCTGGTGTCGCGCACGACCAGGGCGCCCAGCTCGCGCGCGGTCTCCGTAACAGAATCCTCGCGGGTCACGACGATCGTGCGCGCGATCGAGCCGGTTTCGCCCAGCGCGGCGAGCACGTCGCCGACCATCGCCCGCGCCAAGTCCTCGCGCAACGGGTCGGCGATGCTCGCGCCGAGGCGTCGCTTGGCCCTGGAGAAGCTCTTCACGGGGAGGATCGCGACGGTGCGCATCGGTTGAGCGTAGCCGCAGGGTCGCATCCAGCCCCAATGGCGAAGAAAAGAAAGCAGTTAGCCAAAGCAGGTCCGGATTTCGGCCCGACCGTAAAGCCAGGCGAAGCCGGGCGGGTCGGGGCGAAACCTCCGGATCCTGCGCCCGCTACCAGCCGAGCAGCATCAACCCCAGGGTCACCCCGGGGCCGATCGTGACCATCATCCCGCGCGCGCCCGGCTCGGGCTCGTAGCGCGCGATCGTGTCCCTGAGCACATACAGGATCGAGGGCGTGCCCACGTTGCCGTGCTCGGCCAGCGAGCCCCAGCTCGTGGCGAGGTCGTCCTCCGAGAGCCCCAGCTCGCTCTGCACGTTCTCGATGATCCGCCTGCCGCCTGGATGCGCCATCCAGTGATCGATGTCCGAGTGCTCGAGGCGATTGCGGCGCAGGAACCCGGTGACGAGCGCCGGCAGGGCCGCCCCGCCGATGTCCGGCAGGTCGCGGGCGAGGTGCAGGTAGCTGTCCTCGGCGGTGAGGTCGAGGCGGACGGCGTCGAGCGTGCTCTCGATCTGATGGACCTGCGAGTCGAGGATGACCGGGCCGCCCGCGCCGGAGTCGCCGGAGAGCACGGCCGCGGCGCAGCCGTCGCCGAACAGCGCCGAGCCCACCGTCTTGGCCCGCTGGTCATCGGGTGTGGCGGGCGTGAGGATGCCGCTCATGCTCTCGGCGGCCACGATCAGCGCCTGCTTGCCGGGCTGCTCGCGCATCGTCTGGATCGCCAGGCGCATGAGCGGCACGCCGCTCGCGCAGCCCACGCCGCTGATGTGGTACTTGTCGGTCGCCGGATGCATCCCATAGTGGTCGACCAGCCGATGGGCGAGCGCGGGACAGCCGAGCGAGTAAAGGCTCGAGCTGACGACCGTGCCGATCTGGAGCGGGTCGAACTCGAGCGCGTCGACGGCCTGAATCGAGTGACGCAGCAGGTCCTGCTCGATCTGCTGGGCGCGTCCCTGCAATGTTTTCCCCAGGAAGTCCTCGCCGAGGTCCAGGTGGCGGCGCTTGACCCCGCTGCGCGCGAAGATGCGCTCGGCGAACTCGTCCCCCTTCAGCCCCAGCCGCTCGAGCACCTGCTCCTGCGAGAAGCTGCTCTCGGAGTCGGAAACGGCGATCCCGGCGATCCGTGGGCCGACGCGGCGGGATGGGGCGTGCTCACCCCGCAACTCCGTGGTCGAGCTCCGGTCGGCTAGCGTATCGGGCACGGTCGGAACTCCCTGACTGTCGGCGTGGGCATTGGAGCGAGTCGAGCTGGTCCGTTGGAGCCGCGATGCATGGCTTGAGCCTGACCCATGTAAACCATAAAGTCTAGCCTGACCCTAACCGGAAAGACCGTCGGAACCGGCAAAGATGCGGTGTACTTACGCACTTTTTCACGTGGCGCGCCGTCGATCCGCTGCGATAACGTCCGCCGTCCGGAGCGAGCATCCAAGAATCCATACCACCGAAGGAGCCACGAGCATGAGGGTGATAGGAGCAGGCCTGCCGCGTACGGGCACGCTGACGCAGAAGGTCGCACTGGAGCAGCTCGGTCTGGGGTCCTGCTACCACTGGGTTGACGTGCTGGCCGATCTCGACAGCCAGGTCCCGCTGTGGAACCGCGCGCTGGACGGGGAGACCGTATGGGAGGAGGTGTTCGCCGGCCGCGGCGCCACCGCGGACTGGCCCGGGGGCTACTTCTACCGCGAGCTGATGGATTTCTATCCCGACGCGAAGGTCCTGCTGAGCGTGCGCGAGCCCGAGTCGTGGGAGCGCAGCTTTCGCAGCACGATCGTGGACATGTGCCACGGCGAGTCGCTGATTCGCCTGCTCTCGAGCGCCCGCCGCGAGATCGACCCGCGCTGGCGCTCCTATCTGGCGCTGGTCGACCGCATGTTCTGGGGCGAGCAGGGCACGTTCGCCGCCGGCCACTCCCCCGCGGAGCTGATCGAGCAGGCGAAGGCCCACGACGAGCAGGTCAGGCAGACCGTCCCGCCGGAGCGGCTGCTCGTGTGGAAGGTCACCGACGGGTGGGAGCCGCTCTGTGAGTTCCTCGAGGTCGACGTCCCCGCCGAGCCGCTCCCGCACGTGAACGATCGCGACACGTTCCTCGAGCGCGTCACCTATGGCGCGATCGACGCGCTGCAGGCTTGGCGCGAGAGCCGGCCGCCGGCCGCGGCCTGAGAACACGTTCTGAGCTACCCCGCGAGCGCTGTGGCGAAGTCGAGGACCTGCTCGGCGAGGCGCGCGCGGGCGGCGGCGGTGTCCATGCGCGTGTCGATCTGCAACGCCGGCAGGCGGGCGACGTTCTCGTCCGCGACGATCCCGTCGAGCAGGTCGCCGTAGAAGTCCGCCACGCCATCGGCGCTGCACTCGAGCGCCGCGAACGCCATGAACGCGGCCGTCGGCCCCTTCAGGACCTCCCCGCCGACGATCGGGCTGACGGCGAGGACTGGGGCGGGCGCGGCGAGCAGCGCCTCGCGGATGCCCGGGACGGCGAGGATCGGGGCGATCGAGGCGAGCGGGTTGGAGGGGCCGATCACGATCACGCGCGCGCCCGCAATCGCCGCGAGCACCTCGGCGCTGGGCTGCGCCTGCTCGGCGCCGCGAAACTCGAGACCCTCGACGATGCCCTCGGCCCGCTGGCGGATCATGAACTCCTGGAAGGGTTGCCAGCCGGTGGTCGTGCGGATCCACGTGCGCACGGGGTCGTCGCTCATCGGCAGCACCCGCGCGCGGATGCCAATTGCCCGATTCAGGCGCGCGAGCGCCGCCGTCGGCCGCAGGCCCTCCTGCTCGCGCGTCCTTGCCCGCTCGAGGCACCACGCGAGGTCGCGGTCGCCGAGGTTGAACCACACGTCGTGGCCGAGCTCGCGCAGCGCGTCCATCACCGCGAACGTGTCGTCGCGCAGGCCCCAACCGCGCGCGTCGATCAGGTCGGCCAGCCAGAAGGAGACGAGATCGGGGTCGGGCGAAACGTGGGCGCCGTAGATCTCGATGTCGTCGCCGGTGTTCGCGATCACCGTGAGCTGGGCGGGATCCTCGACGACGTCGAGCATGCCCCGCGCGAGCTTCGCGCCGCCGGTGCCACCGGCGAGGACGACGATATCTCCGCTCATCACTACCAGGGTACGTCAGGTAACCCCGCCAGGCGGATGCCGGCGTGGGCCTTGTAGCGCGAGTTGACCGCGATCAGCAGCGCCGTGAGCGACTCGGTGATGCGCGCCATCTCCAGCTTGCCGCAGTCGACGCAGCGCAGGCCGGGGATCCTCTCGATCAACAACGCCGCGTCGCGCTTGTCCGCGCGCACGTCGCCGCACAGGAGCACGTCCTGCTCGAGCGGATGGTCGAGATCGGCGAGCGAGGCGGCGCTGACGGTGTGCAGGGCCGAGACCACGCGTACGCCCTCGGGCGCCATCTCCGCGGCCTGCTGGGCTGCGGAGCCCTGCCACACGCCGAGCATTCGCGTCGCCTTGCCGCCGGCGGCGGCGGCGAGCGGGACGGTCGCGTCGATCAGCAGCTGGCCGGGCTCCAGGGCGTCGCGGAGGTTGGCGAGCGTCTCGGACTGGTTGCGGAACGGCACGCTCAGGATCACGGTGTCCGCGGCGCGGACCGCGCCGGCGTTGTCGTAGCCGTCGAAGGAGCCGTCCGGCACGATTGCCCGCGCGCGCTCGGCGGCTTCCGCGGCGCGAGCGGCGTCGCGCGAGCCGATCGCGATCGGCACCCCGCCACGGGCGAGGCGCACGGCAAGGCCGAACCCCAGCGCGCCCGAGGCTCCGACGATGGCGACCGGATCGTTCGCGGCGGGGGGCACGGCGGGTGAGTATAGGCTGCACGGATGATCGGATTGGACGGACGCATGACCGACCTGCCGAGCGTCTCTGGCGATGGGTGATCTGCCGGACGCCGTTCAGATCAGGGAGGTCGGCCCGCGCGACGGCTTTCAGAACGAGCCCGAGACGATCCCGACGGAGCGGAAGGTCGAGCTGATCGACGCGCTCGCGCGGACGGGCGTCAAACGGCTCGAGGCGACGAGCTTCGTGCGCGCGGACGTGATTCCGCAGCTCGCCGATGCGGCGGAGGTGCTGGGGGCGATCGACGTGCCCGAGGAGGTGGCGGTGAGCGTGCTCGTGCCGAACGAGCGCGGCCTGGATAACGCGCTCGCGCTGCTCGAAGATTCGCGCGCGCGCGGCGGCAGGCAGGCGTTCGACGAGATCAACGTGTTCCTGTCCGCCTCGGAGACGCACAACCGCAAGAACGTCAACCGCTCGGTCGAGGAGTCGCTCGCCGGCCTCGAGATCGTGCTCGGCCGCGCGCGCGAGGCGGGCCTGCGTTGCGAGGGCGTAGTCTCGACCTCGTTCGGCTGCCCCTACGAGGGCCACGTCGCGCCCGAGCGCGTGCTCGAGATCGCGCGGCGCCTGCACGCGGCCGGCGCGCGGGAGATCGGCTTCGGCGACACGACGGGGATGGCCAACCCGCGCCAGGTCGAAGAGCTGTTCGCGCTGTGGCGCGACGATCTGCAGGAGGCGCGGCTGACGGCGCACTTCCACAACACGCGCGGCCAGGGCCTCGCGAACGTGCTCGCGGCGCTGCAGGCCGGGGTCGACAGCTTCGAGTCGAGCTTCGGTGAGCTCGGCGGCTGCCCCGTGCCGGCGGGCGCGACCGGGAACATCGCGAGCGAGGATCTCGTCTCGATGCTCGAGGAGATGGGGATCGAAACCGGGATCGATTTGGATGCGCTGCTCGCGTGCGCCGCGCGCGTGCAGGAGATCCTCGGCCGGCCTTTGGGTAGCCACACGCTGGTGGCCGGACCGGTTGCTTGGGGTGAAGTCAGGGATCAGGCCAGAAGCGAAAGGCATCGGCCAGCGAGCCGATGATCTGGTTGATTTCGACCAGGACATACCTGAACCAGTCGACGAACTTGCCCATGAATCACGCCGCCGCGACGGTCTCGGTGACCGCCTGAGCCGCCTCCCGCATGGCCGCCACGCAGTACTCCTGAACCGCGACCTCCAGCTCCAGCGTGGTCGCGAGCGCGGGGCGCGCGGAGGCGTCGAGCACGCGCTTGGCTCGGCCGACTGCCACGGGCGAGTTCGCCAGCAGCTCATCCACCAAAGCCTGCGTGGCCGCCTCGAGCTCCGCGCCTGGAACGACGCGGTTGAGCAGCCCGATGCGGTGGGCCTCGGCGGCGTCGATCGTGGCGGCGGTCATGATCAGCTCCTTCGCGCGGCCGAGGCCGACGACCGCGGGCAGGCGCGAGGAGCCGCCGACGTCGGGAATGATCCCGAACTTGACCTCGGGCAAGCCGAGCTGGGCATCGTCGGCGGCGATCCGCAGGTCGCAGCCGAGCGCGACCTCCAGGGCGCCGCCGAAGCACGCGCGGTGGATCTGGCAGACGACCGGCTTGGGCATCGCTTCGCAGAGGTTCGCGCAGTCCAGGAACACGTTCCGGAACGGGCGCAGCACGTCCGGGTCGCAGGCGTTGGACATCAGCTCGCCGAGGTCCACGCCCGCGGAGAACACGGGCCCCTCGCCGCGCAGCACGACGCAGTGCACGGCGGCGTCGTTCGCGGCCGCGCGCAGCGCCTCTGAGAGCTCGACGAGCAGCGCCTGGTTCATCGCGTTGCGCTTCTCGGGGCGATTGAGGACGACGTGACGCGCGGCGCCGCGGTCTTCGGTGGTGACGAGGCTCATTGGGCGTCCTTCCGGTCGCGGGCCCGGGATCAACTTAGATCCAGAACGGTCGTCGGCGCCTGGATCTCCTCGTCGTGGCCCTCGCGCGGGATGATCGCGGTGCCGACGGCGAAGAACTCGATCGTGTGGCTGCCCCAGCCGTGGCTCTTCTCCTGCAGGTCGACGCCGACGATTCCCTCGGCGCCGATTTCCTGGGCCTCGGACTGCATCCGCTCCATCGCGAGCTCGCGCGCGTCGTAGAGGGCCTGGGTGAAATTCGAGAGCTCGACGTTGCGCCCGGTCTGGGCCATCGACTGGAGCATCCCGCGGTGGGCGACGTGGTAGACGCAACTGCCCATCACCATCCCGACCGGACGATGGCCCGTGCTCAGCAGCGTCCAGAAGTCCTGGCCGGACAGATCTGAGGTGAACGGACGGCCGCTCGGCGCGCGGTGGAGGACGCCGTCGCGGTGCTTCACCGCGGTGCCGATCGCGATGAACTCGGCCATGTCCTGGCCCCACTCGTAGCGGCCAATGTCGAGGCGCACGCCGACGACGCCGTCCGCCCCGAGCTGGTCGGCCTCCTCCTCCATGCGCGTCATCGCCAGCTGGCGCGCGCCGTACATCGCTTCGGAGAGGACGTTCATCTCTTGGCTTTTCTTCCAGCCGGCCATCTGGATGCCGATGTGGTAGATCGAGCTGCCGACGACCAGGCCGAGCGGCTCAAAGCCGGCCTGCTTGACGAGCAGGAACTCGTTCACAGAGAGATCTGAGGTGAACAGGCCCGCCTTGTTCTGCTGCAGGCGCGCGCGGCCGGCCTCGGGGACGCCCTCGAGGGAGGATGGGTCGTATGCGGTCTCGCGCTCCTCGGTCATGATCTCCTGCTCCTTGTCGGGTGGTCCTGCTCGGATTTGGGGGTCGCTCGGGTCATGCGGAATTGAGTCGGATGTCAGGCGAAGAGATCGACGACGGGTTTGGGGGCTTGGATCTCGGCGCGGGCGTGCTGGCGGATCGCGGTGCCGACCGCGTTGAAGGTGACCATCATCCCGCGCAGCTCGCCCGCGCCGAAGCCGCCGCCCATGCCGCTGCTGAGCGTGTGCGGCCGGATCGTGTGGCCGATTCGCACGCCGACGACGCCGGAGGCGCCGAGTGCGGCGGCCTGGCGGTTGATCTGCCCCATCGTCCGCTCGCGCGCGCTGTAGAGCGCCTGCGTGAATTCGGTCAGCTCATACGGCTGCATCGACGTCATCGTGCCCCCGGCGCCGAGCATCCCGCGGTAGGCGTAGCTCGAGAAGAACACCGAGCTCCAGGCGACGATCCCGGCCGGCTCGATCCCGGCGCGCAAGAGCAGCGCGTAGTCGGCGACCGACAGCTCCGTCATCACCGGTTGCTCGCCGCGGGCGTCCTTGCGCCGCACTGCCGTGCCGAGCACCATGTGCTCGAGCGCGAGCTGCCCGCCGCCTCCGCCGAGCTCCGATTCGCCCGCGCGCGTTTCGACGCCGACGACCGCGTCGGCGCCGATCTGTCGCGCCTCCTCGCCGAGCCGGTGGAGCGCCCGTTCGCGCACCTCGTTCAGCGCCTGCGAGAGCGTGTCGAGCTCGATCATCGCGCCGCCGCCATAGCCGCCTTGCATCTGGCCCCAGGCGGACTGGTAGCCCATCTGGTAGATCGAGCTACCCATAACCTGCGAGAGCGGCGTCAGCCCGAGTTGGTGGCAGAGCGCGAAGCCGTTCACGGACAGGTCGGATGTGAAGGACACACCGCGCCCGCCCTCCTCGCCCGGCGCTCCGCGCAGCTCGCGCAGGCGCCGCTCGGCCGAGAGCGGGATGCCGCCCGCCTCGATCCGCGCTAGCGATTCCGCCTGCTCGCGCTCCTGGGCGGCGTCCTCGACCGGTTCGCCCGCCATCTCAGCGCACGAGCCCTTCCAGCGCCGCGCGTGCCTCGGCGCTGCGCTGCGCCTCCTCCTGCAGCTCCTCGGTCAGCGCCGCGATCCACGCGTCGGGGTGCAGCGGCTCGCGCTTGATCGCGATCCCGCCCGATTTGCGCTCGCGGAAGCCCTCGACGCGATCGCCGTCGATCGCGAGCTCGTAGCGAGTGCCGCTGCCGGAGCCGAGGTCGACCTGGATTTGGCGCACGCGCTTCTCGCCGCGGCCGAGCAACCCGCCGCCGCGGCGCTCGACGCGCGTGCGGCCCGGCAAAGAGGACTCGAGCTTCGTGGCCAGCACCTCGACCGAGATGCGCAGGTCGGTGCCGTCGGCGCGCAGGCCCGCCGCGGAGAGGTCGAAGGTCTCGTCGCCGCTGCTCACCCGAAGCAGGCTACCGCGCCTGTCCGTCACGGGACGCGCGTGGGATAGGCTCCGGCTCGACCAACTTGCGGGCTGGCCGGCGACGCGGACCGTCCTACGGTGGCTGTGCGCGACGGCCTCCCAACCAAATCGACCGCAAAGGGAGCGATGGCGACTATCGAAAAAGTAGGTGTGCTCGGGGCTGGGCTGATGGGGCACGGGATCGCGCAGGTGGCGGCGCAGGCCGGCTACGAGGTCGTGCTGCGCGAGGTCGACGATGCGACCCTGCAGAGGGGCATCGGCAAGATCGAGAAGCAGCTCGCGCGCGCGGTCGAGAAGGGCAAGTCATCGCAAGCGGACGCCGACGCGGTGCGCGGGCGCATCCATGGCACGACCGACTACGGCGAGCTGGCCGACTGCGACCTCGTGATCGAGGCGATCACCGAGAGCCTCCCCTTGAAGCTCGAGATGTGGCGCGAGCTCGACAAGATCGTCAAGGCGGACGCGGTGTTCGCGACGAACACCTCCTCGCTGTCGGTGATCGACCAGGCCGCCGCGACCGGCCGGCCCGGGCAGTTCGTCGGCCTGCACTACTTCAACCCCGCGCAGGTGATGAAGCTCGTCGAGGTCGTCCGCTGCGTGACGACCACCGACGCGGCCTTCGCTACGGCGCTCGAGTTCGCGAAGTCCGAGGGCAAGCTCGCGATCGGAACGAAGGACCGCGCGGGCTTCATCGTCAACCGGCTGCTCGTGCCGTACATGCTCGACGCGATGCGCGCTTACGAAGAAGGGGTCGGCTCGGTCGGCGAGATCGACGAGGCGATGAAGGCCGGCGCGGGGCACCCGATGGGGCCGCTCACGCTCGCGGACTTCGTCGGCCTCGACACGCTCGGCTCGATCTGCGACGTGCTCTTCGACGAGTTCCGCGAGCGGCGCTTCGCCCAGCCGCCCGTGCTGCGCAAGATGTTGAGCGCCGGCTGGTTTGGGCGCAAGTCGGGGATCGGCTTCTACGACCACGCGGGCGAGGCGCCGGCCGAGAACCCGGGGATCTGAGTTGGCGAGGGCAGGGGAGTCTGGAAGGGAAATCTAAAGGCGTCGATGTCTTTGTTCCTCTTTTTAGGTTGCGTGTAACTATGGTATTACGCAATATGCGAAGTCTATCGATGAGGCACTGACATGACAGATCTGGGCGAGGCGTCCGCGCGCGCGCTCGGCGGCGGTCCGGAGCGCCACCGCGAGAAGGCGGCAGGTCAGGGCAAGCTCCCCGTGCGCGAGCGCGTCGCGCTGCTCCTCGACGATGGCTCCTTCGCCGAGGAGGCGCTGCTGGCCAACTGGGACGCGGACGGCCTCGGCGCCGACGGGGTCGTGACGGGCGTGGGCACGGTCGACGGCCGGACGGTCGCGCTGATGGCGAACGACCCGACCGTGAAGGCCGGCTCGTGGGGGCCGAAGACGGTCGAGAAGATCCTCCGCATCCAGGAGCGCGCGCTCGATCTGAGGATCCCGATGGTCTACCTCGTCGATTCGGCGGGCGCGCGGATCACCGAGCAGGTGCAGATGTTCCCGGGCCGCCGCGGTGCCGGCAGGATCTTCCACAACCAGGTCAAGCTCTCGGGGTTGGTCCCGCAGGTTTGCGTGCTGTTCGGTCCCTCCGCCGCCGGCGGCGCCTACATCCCAGCGTTCTGCGACATCGTGATCATGCGCGAGGGCAACGCGTCGATGTATCTCGGATCGCCGCGGATGGCGGAGATGGTGATCGGGGAGAAGGTCAGCCTCGAGGAGATGGGCGGGGCGCGGATGCACACGGGCGTATCCGGTTGCGGGCATCAGTTGGTGAAGACGGACGAGGACGGGATCGCACTTGCCAAGCGGTATCTGGGGTATATGCCTCAAAATTGGGAAACCCACCCGCCCGAGTCCCCACCGACGGCGCCGTCGGCCGAGCCCGCGTCGGAGACCCCGATCGCCGAGTTGATCCCGGCGGACGAGAACAAGCCGTTCGACATCAAGCTGCTGATCGACGCGCTCGTCGACGGGGACTCGTTCCTTGAGATTCACCCGCGCTGGGCAAAGGAGCTCGTCGTCGCCTACGCGCGCATCGACGGGCGGGCGCTCGGGATCGTCGCCAACCAGCCGAAGCACAAGGGCGGCGTGCTGTTCGGCGACTCGGCCGACAAGGCCGCGCGCTTCATCCAGACGTGCAACGCGTTCAACGTCCCTTTGCTGTTCCTCGCCGACGTGCCCGGCTTCATGATCGGCACGCAGGTCGAGCGCGAAGGGATCATCCGCCACGGCGCGAAGATGATCAGCGCCGTCTCCGAAGCGACGGTCGCGAAGATCTCGGTCGTCGTCCGCAAGGCCTACGGCGCGGGCCTCTACGCGATGGCCGGCCCCGCCTTCGACCCCGACTGCTGCCTGGCGCTGCCGAGCGCATCGATCGCCGTGATGGGCCCGCAGGCGGCGATCAATGCGGTGTTCTACAACCAGCTCCAGGCGATCGCGGACGAGGCCGAGCGCGCGGCGAAGACCGAGGAGCTGCGCGCGGAGTACGCGGCCGACATCGACATCCTCCACCTCGCCTCGGAACTGGTGATCGACGCGGTGATCGAGCCGGCGGACCTGCGCAGGGAGCTGATTCGCCGCTTCGCGCACGCCCAGTCGAAGACCCGAGATTGGCCGGCGAAGCGCAACCCTGTCACTCCCGTCTAGCATGGCCCCGATGGACGCAACCGACCTCGCCTACGCCGGGATCGCCAAGCAGGCGGAGCTGATCGCCGCGGGCGAGCTCACTTCCCGCGAGCTCGTGGACGTGTACCTGGAGCGGATCGAGCGCTTCAACCCGAAGTTGAACGCCTTCAGGGTGGTGTTCGAGGAGCGAGCGCGGATGGAGGCCGACCAGGCCGACGCCCGGCGTGGAGCGGGAGACAGCGAGCGTCCGCTGCTCGGCGTGCCGATCGCGGTGAAGGACGAATTCGACGTCGCCGGCGAGGTGAGCACGTTCGGCACGGGCGCTTATGGCGAGCCCGCGAAGGCGGACTCGGAGATCGTCAGACGCGCGCGCGCGGCGGGCGCGATCGTGATCGGCAAGACGCACATGCCGGAGCTGGGGGCGTTCCCGTGGACGGAGTCGCCGACGTGGGGCGTGACGCGCAACCCGTGGGAGCTGGGGCACAGCCCGGGCGGCTCCAGCGGCGGCAGCGCGGCCGCGATCGCCGCCGGCCTCGTCGGCGCAGCGTTCGCGGGCGACGGGGGAGGATCGATCCGCTTTCCGTCGGCCTACTGCGGCCTGTTCGGGTTGAAGACACAGCGCGGCCGGGTCCCCCTCGCGCCGCACGTGGGCGCGTGGCACGGCCTCGTCGTCAACGGCGTGCTCGCGCGCTCGGTGCGCGACACGGCCCTGTTCTACGACGCGATCGCCGACGGCCCGGCAGACGATATGACATCCCCGCCCACCGACGCGGTCCCGCCGAGCTCGTTCATGGAGGCGCTCGGGCAGGCCAGGCCCCTGAAGATCGCGCTGTCGACCAAGCTGCCGCCGTCGCCGCTGACGAAGCTGCACCCCGAGAACAAGCGGGCGCTCGACGAGACGGTCGCGCTGCTGAGGAAGCTCGGCCACGAGGTCGACGAGCAAGAGCTCGACCACGGCCCGCTCGCGCCCTCGCCGGAGTTCACGGCGATCTACCTGCGCAGCATCCATGAGGAGGCGGCGACGTTCGCCCACCCCGAGCGGCTGGAACGGCGGATCCGCGCGCTCGCGCGCCTCGGCGGGATGCTCCCGACGGGCGCGGTCGACTGGGCGCTCAGGCGCAGGGCCGCGTACACGGCGCGGATGAACGCGCCGCTGGCCGACCACGACGTGCTGTTGACGCCGCTGACCCCGGGCCGCCCGCCGCGGATCGGCGCGAACGAGGGCAGGGGCTGGCTGGCGACGACGACCGCTGCGTCGGCGATGGTCGCCCACGCGGCCTGCTGGAACCTGACGGGCCAGCCGGCGTGCTCGGTGCCGGCGGGCTTCGACGCCGACGGCCTGCCCCGCGCGGTGCAGTTCGTGGCGAGGCCGAACGACGAGGCGACGCTCGTCGCGCTCGCGGCGCAGATCGAGGACGCGCGCCCGTGGACGCAGGACCGCCCGCCCGCGTTCTCGTGAGCGGGGACGGCGAGCGCCGGGTGGGGGAGACGGACGCGGGGAGGCCGGCCAACGCCGAGTTGCTGGGGATCGCGGTCGAGGCCGCAAGGATGGCGGGCGGCCTGCTGCTGGAGCGCGTGCGGATCGGCAGCGAGCGCGAGGTGAGCAGCAAGAGCACGCCGACCGATCTCGTCAGCGAGGCGGACCTGGCGTCGGAGCGCGCGATCAGGGCATTGCTCGCCGAGCGGCGCCCCGCCGACGGCTTCGTGGGGGAGGAGGGCGGCTCAAAAGACGGCACGAGCGGCCTCGACTGGGTCGTCGACCCGCTCGACGGGACCGTGAACTTCCTGTTCGGGATTCCCCAGTGGTGCGTGAGCGTCGCGGTGCGCGACGGGGCCGGAAGAACGCTGGCGGGCGCGGTGTACGACCCCAACCGCGGCGAGCTGTTCACAGCGACGCGCGACGGCCCGGCGAGATTGAATGGGGGAGCTGGAGATGATGATTTAGGCGCGCCCGCGGGGAGCGCGACGGGAGCGGTCTCGCGGGCGGGGTCGGGGGAGGAGGCCGCACAGGAGCTGCGCGGCACGCGGCGGGCGGAGCTCGCGACGGCGATGGTTGCCACCGGCCTGGCCTATGACGCGCGCGTAAGGGCGGCCCAGGCAAAGGTGCTCGCCCGCGCGATCCCAGAGGTGCGCGACATCCGCCGCTTCGGCAGCGCCGCGCTCGACCTCTGCTGGACGGCGGCGGGCAGGTTCGACGCCTACTTCGAGCGTACGGTCAAGCCCTGGGACATCGCCGCGGGCGCGCTCGTCTGCGAACGCGCCGGGCTGAGCGTGCTCGACCTGCCCGAGCACGAGGACCTCCCGTACGGCATCCTGGCCGCGCCGGAGGCGCTGGCGGGGCAGTTGCTGGAGTTGGTTGGAGGAGCGGCGTAGGCGGGACCGAGCGATGCGACGGGTGGGAGTCGAACCCACACGCCCTTGCGGACAGAGGCTTTTGAGGCCTCCGCGTCTACCATTCCGCCACCGTCGCAACGTTCGCCA
>DATCFG010000151.1:0-2075 GCA_036509655.1 Solirubrobacteraceae bacterium
CCGCCACGGAACAACCGTCATTCCGAGACGACCTCCAGGTTGCCGCGCGGAGCGCGGAACGTTGTGGCGGTGTCAGGCGGCCTCGGTAGGGCAGTCGGACGATGGTCCGGGGTCGATTCGCTCACTACGGTGAAAGACATGACGAACGCGGGTCCCCGCCCCGAGACCTCCGTGGCTGCAGTCGATCTCGAGGTCGAGTTCTATGAGGACGGCGGCCACAAGCCGGTCGAGACGTTCCTCGCCGGCCTCGACTCGACGAAGAGGCTGGCCGTAATCGCTGCGATCGAGCAGGTCCTCGCGAAGCAAGGGATCGGCGTCTGCAGAAGCAGTTGGGGAAGGATGCTTGGCGGCGGGTTGTTCGAGTTCAGGGTGCGGCACACAGCTGCCGAGATCAGGCAGATGTTCGGCGGCGATCCGCCCTCGGGGCGAGCTGACAACGAGGGTCCACCGGGGAAGGTGCTGCTCCGCGTCTTCTGCCACGCCTACGGGAACCGGATCGTGCTCTTGGTCGGCGGCTACGACAAAGGCAAGCACCCCTCGACGAAGCGCCAGCAGCAGGAGATCGAAACGGCGAGAAAACGCCTCGCTACGTTCAAAATTGGCTCGGAGGCGAGCGGAGCGACGAGCAGCTGGCGAGTAAACGCGTTGCACTCCTATAGGCTTTAACCTATAGCATTGGAGAACACTCGCCAGGGGAGGAACAGTGGCCACGACGAACTTCAAGGATTACGTCAAGCAGATCGAGGCGGGCCTCACCCACGAGGAGCGCGCGACTCTCGACGCGTTCCGAGACCACTACGGTGTCGCGAATCAGCTCCTCGAGCTTCGCCTCGACCACGGGATCAGCCAGACCGAGCTCGCGCAGAGGACAGGAATCGCCCAGGCTGAGATCTCGAAGATCGAGCGCGGCATCGTCGAGCCCCGCACCGGGACGCTGGCCAGACTCGCCCGCGGTCTCGACGCGCGCGTCGCTCTCCTTTCGGCGTAGGGGACGGCTCTCGCCCAGGCGCCCGGCGTACTGCTGCCGACCCAGTAGCGCCGGGCAGCGAGGGCCACGGCGACGAGCGGTCGACCGGGCTGTGGGTCGAGTGGACTGACCGCGGACGTTCGAATGTCGTTACACCTTTTGTGTATGATTACACCGTGCCCTTGAACATCTCATGGCGCTGAACATCAAGAACATCGAGACAGAGCGCCTCGCCGCCGAGGTCGCACGGCTGAGCGGCGAGTCGAAGACCGGTGCGATCACCACAGCCCTCCGCGAGCGGCGGCAACGGCTGCTCCTTCGCCAACGCGGGTTGGGCCGCGGCGAGTTGCTCCGCCAGATGTTCGCCGAGCGCGTCTGGCCGTCTGCGCCGGCCGGATCGCTCGGCAAGCCGCTCACCAAGGCCGAAGAGGAAGAGATCCTCGGCCTCGGCCCCAAGGGCTATTGATCCTCGACAGCTCCGCCCTGGTCGCGATCGCGCTGCGAGAGCCCGGAGCCGACGAGCTGATGCGAGCGATCAGCGCCGCCGAAACCGTTGCGGTCGGGGCGCCGACACTCGTCGAGACGGCAATGGTCCTGACCGCGCGACTGGGCACACAGTCAGTAGAGACGCTCGCCGACTTTCTGCGGGACGGCGACGTCACGGTGATCGAGTTCGGCGAGTCGCACTGGCGCACGGCCGTCGAGGCGTTCGACCGCTACGGCAAAGGACGGCATCCGGCGGCGCTCAACTTCGGAGACTGCCTCGCGTATGCCACGGCGACAATCGCCGAGCTGCCGCTCCTCGCCCGCGGCGGCGACTTCGCGCCGACCGACCTCGCGCTCGTCTGACCGCCGGCCCACGGGCTTCCGCGTTGCCCTACACTGTCATACACCGAATACGGAGTAACCGATGACCCCAAGTAGCCGCGGACCCAAAACGCCATTCAGCGCCCGCTTCAGCCCAGAAACTCTGGCGCATCTGCGCGAACGCGCCGATCGGGTCGACTCACCCCAGGGAACCCTCGCCGAACGCTACGTCGAGGAAGGCATCCGGATGGACGAGCACCCGATGATCTACTTCCGCAACGCTTCGGCCGGCCGTCGCCCG
>DATCFG010000152.1:0-120106 GCA_036509655.1 Solirubrobacteraceae bacterium
CTGAAGCTGCCGGCCGAAGAAAACGTCAACGGCGTGGCCGGCGCGGACTCGAAGGAAGCGGCCGTGACCCTGCCCGCAGGGTTCGCGATCTCGCCCTCCGCGGCCGGTGGGCGCGAAGCGTGCACGCCCGCGGAGATCGAACTGAACGACGCGAAAGCCCCGGCCTGCCCCGAAGCGGCGACGGTCGGCGCGGCCAAGATCGAGACGTCGCTGCTCGAAGGCCCGCTCGAAGGCTCGATCTACCTCGCGCAACCGTACGAGAACGACCCGGCCTTCGGCTCGCCCGCGCACCCGGGCGGGTCGCTGCTCGCGCTCTACCTGGTCGCGGAAGGCGGTGGCATGCTGGTCAAGCTCGCGGGCAGGGTCGAAGCGGACCCGAGCACGGGCCGGCTGACGGTCAGGTGGACGGACCTCCCGCAGCTGCCGATCGGCGAAATGAAGCTGAGCCTCTACGGCGGCGAACGGGCGCTGCTCGTGACCCCGGCCTCGTGCGGCTCCTACACGGCGAGCACCACGTTGACGCCGTGGGGCGGCACGCCCGCGGTGACAGAGGCCTCGAACCTCGAAATCGACTCGGGACCGGGCGGCGGCGCCTGCCCGAGCGGGCGCTTCAGCCCCGCGTTCACGGCGGGAACGCTGGACAACCAGGCGGGCGCGTCGAGCGCGTTCACGCTCGTGCTCTCGCGCCAGGACGGCGAACAGCGCTTCGGCGCCTTCACCGTGAAGCTGCCCGCGGGGCTCTCGGGAAGCCTGGGCGGCGTCCCGCTCTGCCCGGAACCGCGGGCATCGCTCGGCGATTGCCCGCCGTCCTCTGAGATCGGCGCGGCGACTGTCGGCGTGGGGCCTGGGGCAGATCCGTTCTACCTCCCCGAGCCGGGCCGGCAGGCGAGCGGGATCTATCTGACAGGTCCCACCCCGCCGGAGGGATCCAGTCAGTCGGGCGCTCCATTCGGACTCAGCATCGTCGTACCGGCGATCGCGGGGCCGTTCGACCTCGGCAGCGTCGTCGTACGCGCGAAGGTCACGGTCGACCCCCGCACCGCCCAGCTGACGATCTCCAGCGGGGTGGGCGGGGTTCCGATCGTCGAGGACGGCATCCCGCTCGACATCCGCACGCTCGAGCTGACGATCGACCGGCCGAACCTGATCTTCAACCCGACCAGCTGCACTCGCCAGGCCGTCGCCGCCACGATCGTCTCGGCGTCCGGCACGGACGCGTCGGTGTCGAGCCCGTTCCAGGCCGCGGACTGCGCGAGCCTGCCGTTCAAGCCGAGGCTCACGGCGCTGACGCACGCGCGGACGAGCAAAGCGGACGGCGCCTACCTGCACGTGAAGCTTGTTTCGGACCCCACCCACCCCGGCCAGGCGGACATCGGGAAGGTCAAGATCGACCTCCCCAGGCAGCTGCCCGCGCGGTTGACGACGCTGCAGAAAGCCTGCTCGGCCGCGGTGTTCGAAGCCGACCCCGCGGCCTGTCCGGCGGTCTCGATCGTGGGTACGGCGACGGTCGTGACGCCGATGCTCGCGGGCTCGCTCAGCGGACCCGCCTACCTCGTCTCGCACGGCGCGTCCGCCTTCCCGGCGCTCGTGCTCGTGCTCCAGGGGGACGGTGTTCGGATCGAGCTCGAAGGGCAGACGAACATCCACAAGGGCATCACCTCGAGCGCGTTCAGATCGCTCCCCGACGTGCCGATCGACACGCTCGACCTCGTGCTCCCGGCGGGCCCACGCTCGGTCTTCGCGGTCGATCTGCCGGCCAGGGCGAAGGGTGGGTTGTGCGCGCAGAGGCTTGAGATGCCGATGGCGATCACCGGCCAGAACGGCGTCCAGCTAAAACGGACGACGAGGATCGGAATTACTGGATGCCCACCCACCCGCGCGAAGCCGAAGCCGAAGCGGGGGAAGCGAACCAAGCGGGGGAAGCGGGCCGGGCGAGCTAAGCGAAAGGCCGAGCGGCGATGACCGGGCGAGGACGTCCGTGGCCTGTAGTTGGGCTGTTTGGGTTGGTGACGGTATTGCTCGCCTACGCCTCGCCGACGGCGGCGGCTCACCAGCCGACCGGCGACTACGCACCGTTCGCGGACTGTCCGCTGAGCAACCCGAAGACCGACGTGTGCTTCTTCGCCCGGGCCGAAGGCGGCGAGCTGCGGATCGGCCGGAAGGCGATTCCGATCGCGAAGACGATGACGATCCAGGGCGGCATCCACGAAGATCGTGCGAGCGGGAGCCAGGAGTTCATCGGCGCCGAAGGCGGCGAAACCTTCGCGACGGCGCCCCAGGCGATCCCGGGAGGGCGTTTCGAGATCGCGGCCCCGCGCTCGCTGCCCGGGTACGTGCGGGCGATCTTCGACGAATTCATCGCTCGCGAAGCCACCGCTTTGACGGCCACGACCGAACTCGCCGCGGCCCCGGGCGCGGTCCAGATCGACACGCAGGATCTGGCCGAAGCCAAGCGCGGCGGGCTGTCGCTGCCGGTGAAGATCAAGCTCGGCAGCCCGCTGCTCGGCGCAGGCTGTTACATCGGCTCGGACGCCCAGCCGGTCTCGATCCCGCTCACGACGGGCACGACCGCCCGCTCGCCGTCGCACCCCTCGATCACGGGCAAACCGGGCCACGCCCACTTCAAGGACGAATACAACCTCGTCACGATCGACGGAGACGCGCTCGTCAACGACTCCTTCCCGGCGCCGCGCGCGACCGGTTGCGGTGGGATGCTCGCGTTCCTGGTCGAACCCGCGATCAATGCCGCGCTCGCTCTGCCGGTCGCCGCGGGCGGCAACGAGGCGGTCCTCAGCGGCACCCTCCAGACCGCGAACGCCCCCGCGGTCAAGGCGAGCGAATAGCCCTAACGGCCGAATGGCGGCGCGATACTGCGTCCTCGATCGCTCGCGTACAGAGCACGCCACGCTCTCTGCGTCCCTGTCTCGCTTGCCCTTCGACCGTTAGGGGGCGTTGACGTCGGGGAAGTGCTCTGCGCAGTGCTCGCGCAGGACCGTGCGGATCCACGCGCGCTCCTCCGGCGAGGCCGCGCGGAAGCGCTGCAGCAGCTCGCGCTGGCGCTCGAGCGGCGCTCCCGCGATCGTCCAGCGCACCGCGAGCCGCTCGAACAGCAGCTCGACCGCCCGCTGCCACGCATCCTCGCGATTCGCCGCCGGCCGCCCGGCCTCGCCGGCGAGCACCCGCGCGTACTCGCGCCGCGAGGCCGGGCTGAGCGCCCCGCGCAGCGTCAGCACAGCGCCCTCCGCGTCGGCGTAGTCGCTGTTCGGGGCGACGAGCTCGGGGGAGTCGTGCCGGCTCTCCGCGGCTCGGCGGCGGTTGCGCTTGCCCACGAGACTCAGGAGTGCTGGGTCGTCATACCGGCTCGGTCTACCGGTCTACCGGTCCGCCGCCTCGAGCAACTGCCCGCGTACGTCGCCCGTGACCGGTTTCGCGTGCCCCGCCCAGACGATGGCGGGCTCCATCTCCGCCAGCTTGCGAACGCTCGCGCGCGCCTGCTCGGTGTCGTAGTTGTACGTCTCCTCCGGCAGTCTCGGTGCGCAGCTGCGGCCCCACATATCGAGCGTGTAGACCAGATCGCTCACGAGCGCCAGCCGGTCGGACTCGCGCCACAGCCCGATCAGGCCGGGCGCGTGGCCGGGCAGGTCGATCACGCGAAAGCCCGCGATCTCATCGCCCTCGGCCTCGCTGACGGTGCCGGCGATCTGCACCGGCCCGCCGTCCCAGGCGTAGCGGTGGAGCACTTTCTGAACCTGTTTGGACCCCTGCGGCAGCCCCGCCAGATCGGCCGGCCAGTAGCGCCAGCCGCCGCTGCCCTCCGCGTCCTGCACCTCGTCTGGGTGGCACAGCACCGGCACGCCGAGCGCCGGCGCCGTGCCGCGGTGGTCGGTGTGGCCGTGGCCGAGCACGACCTGCGTGATCCCGCCGAGCTTCGCGCCCGCCGAGGCCACCGCGCGCGTCATCGTGCGCGCGCCGGCGTCGTAGAGCGTCACGCCGCCCCGCTCGCCGCCGTTCTCGATCAGGTACACGTTGCAGCGCCCCGGCTGCCCCTGCACGACCCACACGCCCGTCGCGATCAGCTCGGCCTCGCCCGCGCCGAGGCTCTGCGTGAGACGCGTCTTGGCGTTGAAGGCGCCCGTCAACCGCTGCTCCGTCGGTGATCCCAGTGGCGGCATCATCCCGATCTGGCGCGGCACCGCCATCGTGTCGGTGAACGCGTCGTTGGAGTGGATCAGCCCGTCGCGCACCGTCAGCACGTCCACGCCTTCCAGCGTCATGCTGTGCCCCGTAGGCGCGATCCCATTGAAGTACTTGGTGGACCCGCCCGCCCCCGCGAACGTGCCGCTGAAGCGCCACTGAAGCGCACACCGCTCGCCCTCGGCCGTGGTCGAGACGATCTCCACCCGCAGGTCCGGGATCGCTTCGATCAGGCTGCCGATGAACTCGCGCAGTCCCTCGGGCCCGATGTAGAGTCCCTGCCCGCGAACGTCCTCGCGTCCGTCCGGCGCCCACATCGCCGCCGCGCCCTGCACGTCGTGGGCGCCGATCGCTTCGAAGTACCGTCGTGTAACCGTCTCGGCCTCGCTGCCGCCCGCGCGTTTGCGCCGTTTCGAGGCCTGGCGCACGTTCGCCGCGACCTCCTGCACCTTCGCGGCGGCCTCGCTGGCGCTGTCCTCCTCTGCCATCCGTCTAGTCTAGTCTCTCGCTCGATGGCCGAGGCAATCCGTAAGCCCGAGCTGGGGCGGGGCGAACGCGTGTTGTCCGGCGTCTTTCGCCTGCGCCTGCCGCTGCCCTGGCCGGGCGTTCCTCACTGCAACGCGTGGGCGGTCGCGGCCGGCGACGGGGTCGTGCTGTTCGACACGGGAATGCACCAGCCCGGCTCGCTCGCGCAGCTGGAACGGGCGATGCAGATGTGCTCCTTGACGATCGAGGACGTGCGCCTGGTGGTCTGCACGCACGCCCACTCCGACCACTACGGCCAGGCCGCGACGATCGTGCAGCGGGCGGGCTGCGAACTGTGGATGCACCCCAACCACGCGCACATGAAGCTCTTCGCCGAGGACCCCGATGCCGCGATCGAACGCCGCCTGGAGGTCGCGCGCCAGAGCGGCGTGCCCGAGGAGCCGCTGCGCCGCTACGCGGCCGAGCGCGGGGAGCGCGAATCGGGGATCGCCGCGGTGATCGAGCCCGATCGCGAGCTGCTCCCGGGCGTTGTCGTAGAGACCGACCTCGGCCCCTGGACCGTCCACGAGACGCCCGGCCACGCGCCCTCGCACGTGTGCCTGTTCCAGCCCGAGCGGCGTCTGCTGATCTCCGGCGATCACCTGCTCGGGCGCGTCTTCCCGTTCTTCGACTTCGGCTACTCGCCCGATCCCGTCGGCGAGTTTCTGAGCTCGCTCGACATCGTCGAGGCGTTGCATGCGCGCCTGTGCCTGGCCGGTCATGGGCGCACCTTCACTGACGTCGAGGCCCACATCGAAGGCAACCGCGAGCTCGTCGCCGAGCACCTCGCCAAGATCATGGCGGTGATGCGGGAGGGCGAGGCCGAGGCGGCCGAGCCGCTGACGGCGTTCGAGATCCTGCCGCGCGTGTATGGATCGCACCTCACGCCGATGACCGCGCAGTGGCTGCTGACCGAGACGCTCGCGATGCTGCTCCACCTCGAGGTCACCGAGCGGGCGCGGCGGATCGCCGGCGAGCCAGAGCGCTGGACTGCATAATTCCCTGATGCGTATCGACCAGATCCTGGCCTCCTCCGGCCCCACATTCTCGTTCGAGTTCTTCCCGCCGAAGACGGAGAAGGGGGAGGAGAACCTGCGCACGGCGCTCGCCGAGCTGCGCGGCCTGGACCCGTCGTTCGTGTCCGTCACCTACGGCGCCGGCGGCTCCACCAGGGGCAAAACGATCGAGATCGTCAAGCGCATCCGCGAGCAGTACGGGCTGGAGGCGATGGCGCACTTCACCTGCGTGGGCGCCACCGTGGCGGAACTGCGCGCCACGCTCGACGAGATGCAGAGCGCGGGCATCGACAACGTGCTCGCGCTGCGCGGCGACCCGCCCGCGGGCCAGGAGCAGTGGCGCAAAACGGAGGGCGGCTTGGAGTACTCGCGCGAACTGGTGGAACTGATCGCCGCCGACTATCCGTTCGCGATCGGCGGCGCCTGCTTCCCGGAGACCCACATCCACGCGGTCAGCCCCGAGGACGATCTGGAACATCTGGTCGAGAAGGTGGCGGCCGGAGTGGACTTCCTGATCACGCAGTTGTTCTTCGACAACGCGCTTTACCACGACTTCGTGGCGCGCACGCGAGCAGCCGGCGTGAACGTGCCGATCATCCCCGGCATCATGCCCATCACGCAGGTGGGGCAGGTGGAGCGCATGGCCAAGCTCTGCAAGGCCTCGATACCCGACGGGCTGCGCCGCGAGCTGCACGCTCGCGAAGAGGACCCGGAGGCGGTGCTGGACTTCGGCGTGGCCTACGCCACGCTCCAGTGTCAGGAGCTGTTGAGCGCGGGCGCGCCCGGCATCCACTTCATCACGCTCAACCGCTCCCCCGCGACGCGCGCGATCCTCAGCGCGCTGAGGATCGCAAAGCCGTGGAAGCCGGCGGTACCCGTACCCTCGGCTGCGTGACCGAGATCCCGTACACCGTGCGTCGCTCCGCCCGCGCGCGGCGAGTGCGTGTGAACGTGCACGCCCACACCGGCGTTGAGGTCGTGCTCCCCACGCGCGCGCCGGAGCGCGCGGCGGCCGCCGCCGTGAGTGAGCTGCGCCCGTGGATCGAGCGCCGGCTTTCGGACGCCCAGGAGGCGATCGCCCTGGCCGCAAGGGCGGTCGCCGAGCGCGCGGGCACGGTGCCCTACCTGGGAACCCCACTGGAGCTCGTCCCCGAGCCCGGCCGCACGCGCGTGCACCGCCGCGGCGAGCGTCTGCTGGTTCCCGCCGGCGATCCCCGCCCGGCGCTCGAGCGCTTCTACCGCCGCGCCGCGCGCGCTGAGATCGCGCCGCGCCTCGATCGCGCGACGGCGCTCGCGGGCGCCGGCTACCAGGGCCTGAGCATCCGTGGGCAGCGCACGCGCTGGGGCTCGTGCTCTGCCGGCGGGCACATGAGCTTCAACTGGCGGCTGCTGCTCGCGCCCGAGCGCGTGCTCGAGTACGTCGTCTGGCACGAGGTCTGCCACCTGCAGATTCTCGACCACTCACCTCGCTTCTGGGCGCTCGTCGAGCGCCACTGGCCCAGCTACCGCGAGGACCGCCTCTGGTTGAGTCGCAACGGCGCGACCCTTACCTTCTAGCGGTTCGCGGGCCAAGCCAGGCTCCGATCGGAGATCGGCCAGCAGGAAGCGTGGCGTGCCACGCACGCGAGCGACCGAGGACGCCGCATGGCGCCGTGCCCGCGGGCCGCTAGCGCCTAGCGCGCGACGCGCTCGAGGCTGAGCGTCTGCGGCGGGCGGGTTCCGATCTTCGTCCCGTCGAGCGCCTCGATCACGCGCTCGGCCTCGCCCTCGGGGACGGAGAGGAAGGAGAAGCGGTCGAGCACCATCACGTCGCGCACCGCCTCGCCGTCGAGACCGGCCTTCGCGGTGACGGCGCCGACGATGTCCGCCACGCGCAGCCCCGCCGCGCGGCCGCCGCCGAGCACGAGCTTCGCGTAGCTCGCATCCTTGCTCTCCGGCCGCTTCACGCCCGGCTTGGAGTGCCGGCGCGGGCGCTCTTTGACCGGCGTCGGCTCGCTCTTCGCGCCCGGCTCCCAGGCGGCGATCGACATTCCGATGTGCTTCTCGATCGCCTCCAGCTCGCGCTTCTGGCGCGCCTCCACGAACGTGATCGCCCGGCCCGAGCGCCCCACGCGGCCGGTGCGCCCGATCCGGTGCACGTACGTGTCGGGGCTCGTCGGCACGTCGTAGTTGATGACATGCGTCACGGTCGAGATGTCCAGCCCGCGCGCGGCCACGTCGGTCGCGACCAGGATCGGCACGCGGCCGCCCTTGAACGCGAGCATCACGCCGTCGCGCGAGCCCTGGCTCATGTCGCCGTGCAGCGCCCGCACGTTCATCCCGCGGTCGCGCAAGATCTTGAACAGCTGATCGCAGCGGATCTTCGTGCGCACGAAGACAATTGCCTGGTCCGGACGCTCAGCCTTGAGCACTTCCACGAGCTTGTCGGCCTTCTCCCGCGTCTCCACCGGCAGCTGGAACTGCGCGACGGTGTCGATCGTCAGCGTCGCCGCCTGGACCTCGATCATGACCGGGTCGTACAGGTACCTGTCGGCCAGCTGGCGGATCGGAGGCGGCATCGTGGCGCTGAACAGCGCCGTCTGGCGGCCCGAGGGGGTAAGCGAGAGGATCTTCTCGACGTCCTCGAGGAAGCCCAGGTCGAGCATCTCATCGGCCTCGTCGAGCACCACGAAGCGGCAGTCGTGCAGCACCAGCGAATGGCGCGAGATCAGGTCGAGCACGCGGCCGACGGTCCCGACGACGACGTGCCCGCCGGCGCGCAGCTGCGCCTGCTGGGTGCGGATCGGGGCGCCGCCGAAGACCGCGACGACGTCGATCCCCTTGTGCGCGCCGTAGGTCCTCAGCGCCTGCGTGACCTGGATGCAGAGCTCGCGCGTCGGCGTCAACACCAGCGCCTGCACCTCGCGAACCTCGGGGTCGATGTACTCGGCGATCGGCAGCCCGAACGCCGCCGTCTTGCCGGTCCCCGTCTGCGCCTGCCCGATCACGTCCCTGCCTTCGAGCACCGACGGGATCGCCTGTTCCTGGATCGCGCTCGGCGACTCGTAGCCCACGTCTCGCAGGGCCTTCAGGGTGGACTCGGACAGGCCGAGCTCGGCAAACGTCTTGCTCATCGTTCGTCCATGAGCTTACGGACTTCCGGTCTTCTCCCCGGTGACCCCGTTTGTATAAGGTCCCCACCCAACCTCCGCCCCCGCCCCCAACCTGTCCCCTGCTGATGTCAATCACCGTTGTCGGATCAATCGCCTATGACGCCGTCAAGACGCCGTTCGGCGAGCGCGAGCGGATGCTCGGCGGCGCCGCCGTGCACTTCGCGCTGGCCGCCTCCTTCTTCGATCGGGTCCACGTCGTCGGCCCCGTCGGCGACGACTTCGGCGAGGCCGAGCTGCAGGCGATGCGCGACCGCGACGTCGATGTGACCGACATCGAGCGCGTCGTCGGCGGGAAGACCTTCTTCTGGCGCGGCGAGTACGGCTGGGATTTGAACTCGCGCGAGACGCTCGACACGCAGCTCGGCGTGTTCGAGGGCTTCGCCCCCAAGCTCTCCTCGCAGTCGCGCTCCAGCGACGTGCTGTTCCTCGCGAACATCCAACCCGACCTACAGCGCGAGGTCCGCGCGCAACTCCCCGCCGCCCGCTTCGTCGCACTGGACTCGATGAACCTCTGGATCGACATCGCCCGCGACTCCCTGATCGCGGCGATCGAGTCGGTTGACTGCGTGATCCTCAACGACGCCGAGCTGCGCCAGCTGACGGGCAAGCCGAACCTCTTCTCCGCCGCGCGCGAGGTGCTTACGTGGGGACCTCGAGTTATCGTCGCCAAGCAGGGTGAGTATGGCGCTGCGCTCGTCACAGCCGAGTGTTTCTTCTCGCTGCCCGCATATCCGCTCGAGACCGTTGTCGACCCGACCGGCGCGGGTGACACTTTCGCCGGCGGCTTCGTCGGCTACATCGCGGCCCACCTCGGCGACGGAGAGCTCTCAGACGAGCTGCTGCGCGTGGCGATGGCCCACGGCACCGCGCTGGCCTCGTTCAACGTCGAGGAGTTCGGCACCGAGCGAGTCGTCCGTCTCAGCGACGACGAGATCGCCGCGCGCGTGCGGGAGCTGCGCGAGATCACGAGCTTCAGCGGCGCCCCGGCAACCAGCTGAGGCGCCGCCGTGGCTCGGGCGATGACGCCCGTGCCTTTTCACGGGCGTCATCGGCGCCGCTCGCGGATCGACGGCGTGCGAGAATCGCGCGGATGAGCGCCTCTCCTCTCTCCTCGGTCCTTTCCGACGGCACGATCGCGCGACTCGTCGGCGAGGGCAAGATCCGGATCGATCCCTGGGACGAGGGGCTGATCCAGCCGGCGAGCGTCGACCTGCGCCTGGGCAACACCTTCCGGGTCTTCCACAACCACAAGATCACCGCGATCGACCTGCGCGAGCCCCCGCGCGAGCTGACCGAGCAGGTCAGCCCCCCGCCGGGCGAGCCATTCGTGATCCATCCTGGCGAGTTCTGCCTCGGCCGCACGCTCGAGCACGTCGAGCTGCCGGACGACATCGTCGCCCGGATCGAGGGCAAGAGCTCGCTCGGCCGCCTCGGGCTGATCGTGCACGCCACTGCCGGCTTCTGTGACCCCGGCTGGAAGGGCACGCTGACGCTCGAGCTCAACAACCTCACGCGCGTGCCGATCAAGCTCTATCCCGGCCTGCCGATCGCGCAGCTGTCATTCATGACGCTCGACGCACCCGCCCTGCGGCCCTACGGCCACGAGGATCTCGGCAGCCACTACCAGGGGCAGGTCGAGGCAACGGAGAGCCGCTACGGAGCACGCGCATAAAACCTCGATAAACAGGCGGACCCCGAGCCTGGGATCGCGCATAATCGGGTAGCTACCCATTCGATCGGAGACAGCCCCATGAGCACCCCGGAGACACAGGCGCAGGGACAGGGATCGCCGTCGGACAACGGCGCCGGCTCGCGGGAGACGCTCAGTGTGACCGACAATCGCACGGGCGCGACCTACGAGCTTCCCGTGGAGGACGGCACCGTGCGGGCGATGGACCTCAGGCAGATCAAGACCGACGAGGAAGACTTCGGGTTGATGGCCTACGACCCGGCGTTCACGAACACGGCGTCGTGTCGCTCGGCGATCACCTACATCGACGGCGAGGCCGGGATCCTGCAGCATCGCGGCTACCCGATCGAGCAGCTCTGCGAGCACTCCACCTACCTCGAGGTCGCCTACCTGCTGATCAACGGCAGGCTCCCCAACCAGACCGAGCTCACCGGCTGGGTCGACGAGATCACGATCCACACGTTCGTGCACGAGAACGTCAAGGACTTCATGCAGGGCTTCCGCTACGACGCCAACCCGATGGGCATGCTCGTCGCCGCGGTGGGGGCGCTCTCGACCTTCTACCCGGACGCCAACAAGATCCGCGAGGAGCGCGTCCGCGCGATCCAGATCATCCGTCTGCTCGCGAAGATGCCGACGCTGGCCGCCTTCGCGTTCCGCCACAACATGGGCCAGCCCTACGTCTACCCCGACAACGAGCTCAGCTACGCGGGGAACTTCCTGGGGATGATGTACAAGATGACCGAGCTCAAATACGAGCCCGATCCTCGCCTCGAGCGTGCGCTGGACGTGCTCTTCATCCTCCACGCCGACCACGAACAGAACGCCTCGACCAGCGCCGTACGCGCGATCGGCTCCACCCAGGTCGACCCCTACTCGGCCCTCGCCGGCGGGGTCGCGGCGCTCTACGGCCCGCTGCACGGCGGCGCCAACGAGGCCGCGCTGCGAATGCTCGCTCGGATCGAGAAGGTCGAGAACATCCCCGCCTTCCTCGAGGGCGTGAAGGCCGGCGACGAGCGGCTGATGGGCTTCGGCCACCGCGTCTACAAGAACTACGACCCGCGCGCCCGGATCATCAAGAAATACCTCGACGACGTGTTCGAGGTGCGTGGCAAGAGCCCGCTCCTGGACGTCGCCACCGAGCTCGAGAAGCAGGCGATGGACGACGAGTACTTCACCTCGCGCAAGCTCTACCCCAACGTCGACTTCTACTCGGGCCTGATCTACGAGGCGCTCGGCCTGCCGGTGGCGATGTTCCCGGTGATGTTCGCGATCGGGCGCACCAGCGGCTGGATCGCGCAGTGGTTGGAGATGGTCGAAGACCCCGAGCAGAAGATCGCCCGCCCGCGGCAGATCTACACCGGCGCGAGCGAGCGCGACTACGTGCCGATCGCACGGCGCTAGTGCTAGCGCTAGCGGCCCGCGGGCACGGCGCCATGCGGCGTAGCGTGTGCCGAACTGGGACATGGCTCGCTATCGTGCCCCGCGACCCCGTTCGACCAGATAGAGGAGACGAATGCCCACCGCCACGATGCAGACGACCGAAGGCACGATCACGTTCGAGCTGTTCGACGAGGACGCGCCGAAGACGGTCGAGAACTTCACGAAGCTCGCCGGCGACGGCTTCTACGACGGGCTGAGCTTCCACCGCATCATCAAGGACTTCATGATCCAGGGCGGCTGCCCCCAGGGCACGGGCACCGGCGGCCCCGGGTACACCTTCGATGACGAGTTCAACTCCCACAAGGTCGTCCGCGGCGCGCTCGCGATGGCGAACGCGGGCCCGAACACGAACGGCTCGCAGTTCTTCATCGTCACCGCCGACGCCTGCCCGTGGCTGGACGGCAAGCACACGGTGTTCGGCGAGGTGACGGGCGGGATGGATGTCGTCGAGAAGCTCGACGGCGTGAGCACCGACGGCGGCGATCGCCCGGCCGACCCGGTCGGGATCGTCACGGTCGCGATTTCTTAGGTTGGACGTGCCACATGTGGCACGTCCCCGGACCGTACATGTACGGTCCGGCCAGACGGCACATGTGCCGTCTGGAACAGCATCTGACGAAATCTCGACAGGGGAGTAGCCTCTCTCCCCAGAGCGAACGAGGAGGAGTCGAGATGGCGACCGTCGAGCAGCAGGCACCCGAGGAGATCTCCAACGGCGTGGCCCACAACGCCGCGGAGATCCGCGTCATCAACCCGGGGACGGGGGAGCAGATCGGGACCGTGCCCGACCTCGACGCCGCCGCGGTGGCCGAGCTGGCAAAGCGCGGGCGCGCCGCGCAGGTCGGCTGGGACGCATACGGCTTCGAGGGCCGCGCGGGGATTCTGCGGCGGATGCAGAAGTGGCTGATGGACAACGCCGACCGCGTGACCGAGACGATCGTCTCGGAGACGGGGAAGACCTACGAGGACGCGCGCCTCGCGGAGATCGCCTATGGCGGCGGCGCGTTCGGCTTCTGGGCGAAGAACGCGGAGAAGTATCTCGAGGACGAGCGCGTGAGCACTGCCGCGGTCGCGGTGAAGGGCAAGAAGCTGATCCTCCGCCACCGCCCGCTCGGGCTGATCGGCGTGATCGGGCCGTGGAACTACCCGCTGATCAACTCCTTCGGCGACTGTATCCCCGCGCTCGCCGCCGGGAACAGCGTGATCCTGAAGCCGTCGGAGGTCACACCGCTGACGTCGATGCTGCTGGCGGAGGGACTGCGCGAGAGCGGGCTGCCCGCGGACGTGCTCCAGATCGCCACCGGCCGTGGCGAGACCGGTGCCGCGTTGATCGAGCAGGTCGACATGATCATGTTCACCGGCTCGACGAAGACCGGCCGCAGGGTCGCCGAAGCCGCCGCGCGACGCCTGATCCCGGCCTCGTTGGAGCTCGGCGGGAAGGATCCGTTGGTGGTGCTCCGCGACGCCGATCTGGAGCGCGCCGCGAACACCGCCGTGTGGGCCTCGATGATGAACGCCGGGCAGACGTGCATCTCGATCGAGCGCGCCTACGTCGAGGCGCCCGTGTACGACGAGTTCGTCGCGAAGGTCGCCGAGAAGGTGCGCGCGCTGCGCCAGGGCCAGTCGGGCGCCCCCGGCAGCGTCGATGTCGGTGCCGTCACGTTCCCGCCACAGCTCGACGTGATCGAAGACCACGTCGGCGACGCCGTCGCGAAGGGCGCGCGTGTGCTCGTCGGCGGCAAGCGCGGCGGCGAGGGCAGCGGCGGCGACTTCTTCGAGCCGACGGTCTTGGTGGATGTCGACCACACGATGAAGATCATGATCGAGGAGACCTTCGGGCCGACGCTCCCGATCATGAAGGTCGCCGACGAGGAGGAGGCCGTGCGCCTGGCCAACGACTCGATCTACGGCCTCAGCGGCTCTGTCTTCGGGCGCGACACCGCGCACGCCGAGTCGGTCGCGCGGCGCCTGGAAGCGGGTGCGGTCTGCGTGAACGACGCGATCGTCAACTACTTCGCGCTGGAGCTGCCGATGGGCGGCGCAAAGGCCTCGGGCCTCGGCTCGCGCCACGGCGCGGGCGGGATCCGCAAGTACTGCTCCCAGCAGGCCCTGCTCGTGACGCCGCGCGCGCTCGCGCGGAAGAGGGACCTGACGATGTTCCCCTACAAGGCGCGCACGTCGAAGCTGCTCGCGGGGGCGTTCAAGCTGCTGTACGGCCGCGGCAAACGCGATTGAGCCGCCAACTGTGCCCGCGGGGACACAAATGTGTCCGAAGTGCGACACAAGTGTGCCTGGGATGTGACAGGAATATAAAGGCGTCGGGATGGAGTACTTGCCCAAGAGACTGCGTGTAACTATGGTGTCACGCGGTCTTAAAAGAGTAACGACTTCCGCACGCTCTTTATGTTTGTAGCCGATTTGCACCCAGGGGGACCCCGAGCAGGCGTTCTAATTCGGGGATCGTGGTCTCCGCGCTGGTGTGGTGCACGGTCGCCATTCCGAGCGTCTCGGCGGGGGTGAGGTTGAACGGCAGATCGTCGACGTAGACGCAGTCCTTCGCCGCGACGCCGGCGCGCTCGGCGCCGAGCTCGTACATGCGCCGCGAGGGCTTGCGGATCCCGAGCTCGCCGGAGATCACGACGCCGTCGAAGAGTTCGTCGAACAGCTCGTGCGGATAGCGGTGCACGCCCCACGAGTTCGACACGAGCCCAGTGCGGATCCCCGCGGCGTGGGCGCGGCGCACGGCATCGAGCATCTCCACATCCGGCGCCACGTCGGTGAACAGCCCGTCGATCAACCCGTCCGGCGCCACCCCGAGCAGCTTCGCGAAGCTCCGCTCGAAGGCCGGCTCGTCGATCTGTCCCTTCTCCAGCGCGATCAACAGCTCGCGCGCCTCGGGGTCCTTGCGAAAGCGCCCCGCGAGAACCTCGGGGTTGAGCTCGACGCGCAGGCAGTAGGCGTGGAAGGACGCGAACAGGTTCGTCGTCAGCACCCCGCCCCAGTCGATCAGCAGGCCCCTGAGCCCGACCGGCTCAGTCGGTTCAGTCATTGCCGAGCGCGACTCTCTCGGCCTGGGCGGCTAACTCCACGACGCCCTCGCCGAATTGCTTCAGGTAAGGATCGTCGGTCGCGCCGGCGATGGCGCGCTTGTAGTTGCCCTCCATGAACACGATCGACTTCCACAGCGCGAGCGTGGTGTACCAGCGGATGTCTCCCATCGAGCGGCCGGAGCGTTGCTCGTAGAGGTCGATCAACTCCGCGCGCGTGGGAAAGCCCTCGCGGCGCGTGACCCCGCCGAGGTACTCGCGCATCCCGCCCGTGGGGTCGCCGCGCTCGGTCCACATCATGCACATGTAGCCGAGGTCCGCGAGCGGGTCGCCGATCGTCGCCATCTCCCAGTCGAGCACGCTCTCCAGCCGTGCGGGGGCGTCGGCGGCGAAGATCGTGTTGCCGAGGCGGTAGTCGCCGTGCACGATCGTCGCCTGCGTCGGGGGGCTCGGGTTCGGCAGGTGCGCCGCCAGCCACTCCCCGACGCGCTCGACCGCGGGGATCTCGCGCGTCTTGTTGATCTCCCACAGGCCGGCAAAGCGGCGCAGCTGGCGCTCGAGGTAGCCGGTCGGTTTGCCGAAGCCCTCCAGCCCGGCCCGGAGCCAGTCGACCGCGTGGATCTCCACGAGCGCCTCGATCAGCTGCTCGCCGATCCGCCGGCGCTCCACCGGGGAGTCGAGGTTGGCGGGCACGCTCGAGACGAGGACCTCGCCCGGGATCCGCTCCATCACGTAGAACGGACAGCCGATCACCTGCTCGTCGTCGCAGACCGCGAGCACCCCCGGCACGCGCGCGGGCGTGGGGGCGAGCGCGCTGAGCAGGCGCGCCTCGCGCAGCACGTCGTGCGCGCTCGGCGGCAGCGGCGGGCGCGGCGGGCGGCGCAGGACCACCTCGGCGCCCGCGCGCTCGATCAAGTAGGTCACGTTCGAATGCCCCTCGCCGATCGGGCTCGCCGCGATCTCGCCGCCCTCGCCGATCGAGTGCGCGTCGAGGAACCGCCCGAGCGGCTCGAGCACGAGCAGTGGCGGGCGGCCGTTGCCCTCTGCCTGGGCGAAGGTATCGACGATGTCGTCTGGGGCGATCGTGCCGGTCATCGTGAACGCAACGCTATCCAACGCCTGGGATGGCCGGCACGATTGAGCTGTCTCGGCCTACGATGAGTGATGTATGCCGGAGCTGCCCGAGGTCGAGATCACCGCCCGCCTGCTCGACCGCGCGCTCGCCGGCGCCGAGATCGAGTCCGCACTCGCGCCGGGGATTAACGCGCTGAAGACGTTCGACCCGCCGCTCTCCGTCCTGGCGGGGAGCAAGATCACCGGTGTCGGCCGCCGCGGCAAGCACCTGGTCGTGAGCATCGAGGATGGCCTCGTGTTGCTGATCCACCTGATGTCCGCAGGGCGGTTCCAGCTCTACGACAAGCGCGCGGGCCCGCGCGACCGCACGTCGCGGCTGCTCCTGCGGATCGCCGATGGCCGCGAGCTGCGCCTGCGCGAGTTCGGCTCAAAGCAGGCCGCCTGGGTGAAGCTGCTGCGCGCCGAGGAGCTCGACGACGATTCGGCGCTCGCGACGCTCGGCCCCGAAGCGTGGCCCGACCCCCTGGACCTGGGTGGAGTGCTGGACGCGCCGCGGCCGCTGCACACGCTCCTGCGCGACCAGCGCACGATCGCCGGGATCGGCCGCTCGTGGGTCGACGAGATCCTCTGGGAGGCGAAGCTCTCGCCGTACAAGCGCGGCGCCGACCTCTCCGCCGCAGAGCTAGAGACGCTGAAGGGGGCGGTTGTGACGACGCTCGACCGCGCGATCGCCCACTACGAGACCCTCGTCACCCTCCCGATCCCCGACAAGCTGCCGATGCCCCTGCGCGTGCACCGCCACGAGGGCGAGCCCTGCCCGCGCTGCGGGACGACGCTGGAGGCGGTGCACTTCGAGGACTACGTGATCGCCTACTGCCCCGTCTGCCAGACGGAGGGGCGGAGGCTGAAGGACAGGCGGCTGTCGAAGCTGCTGAAGTAGGACACGTCAGTCAACCGACCGAACCGAAGGGACGCGAATGATCGAGCAGGGGCAGACGGCGCCGGACTTCGAGCTCCCCGACCAGGATGGCCGCGCGGTGAAGCTCTCCGACTTTCGCGGCCAGCCGGTGGTCGTGTATTTCTACCCAAAGGCAGCAACCCCAGGCTGTACCGTCCAGGCCTGCGGCGTGCGCGACCATCGGGCCGACTACGCCAAGAAGGGCGCCACTGTGCTCGGGATCTCCCCGGATCCGGTCGCCAAGGTTAAGAAGTTCCACGACAACGAGGGGCTGAACTTCGCGCTGCTGGCCGACGAGGGTCATGCTGTTGCGGAGATCTACGGGGTTTGGGCCGCCAAGAGCATGTACGGGAAAACGTATAAAGGGAACGAACGGACCACGTTCGTCATCGACTCCGCCGGCAAGGTTGCCGAGGTGCTGCACAAGGTCAAGCCGGCGGATCACAACGAACTGGTGCTGAAGGCGTTAGAGCAGTTGAATCGCTAGAGTGGTTACTTAGCGATAAGGGCATATCGTTTGCTTAGCGTCCGCGGGGATGGCAATCGTTGATTAACCGACATGGCCCTCGGCGCCGTCAGTCGAGCGTTTCTGGAATGAGCCCGAGTCCTTCGGCGCCGGTGGCTGTGTGCAGGCGGTGATCCCAGGTGGCGAGGAGCAGATCGTCTTGGGGGAGTGAGAGGGCGGCGGCGAGATGCAGGGCGTCCAGACTGCGCAGCTCGCGGGCGATCGCGAGCTCGGCGGCCTCTTCGACCAGGCGCTGGTCTACCTCGATCACGGCGAACGCGGGCCACTCCTCGCGCACGGTCTTGGCGGCTGCTTCCCCCGCGCTCAGACCGACGGCGCGGACGGTCTCAACGAAGCCGATACGGCAGATGAACCAGCCGTCGGCGTGGGCCATCGCGTCGCGAACGGTGTCGCTGCCGGGCTCAGCGACATAGCGCTTGACCAGCGCGCTCGCGTCGAGGTAGAGGTTCAGCGCTCGACTTCCCGCTCGGCCAGCACCAGCGATGATGCGCTCTGGACGGCATGCACGAGTCGGGGCGCGCGTTTGGGCCGTTCGCGCGCGGGCGCCACCAACCGTCCCTGAGCCACCAGCCTGCGCAGGCGATCGTCCTTCGCCGAGGCGCCGGCTGGGACGATGTCGGCTAGCGGCCGGCCGCGGAGGGTCACGCGCACCTGCTGGCCCCGAGCGACTGCTCGCAATGTCTGGCTCAGCGACAGTTTCAACTCGCGGACACCGATCTCACGCATGTGATCACCTTACCAGTCATGAGGCCACAGGACACTGCACGATCGGGCAGGAGGCCCGTACGCTTGAGGCTGTGTCCCAGCTCCCGCCTCAGCTGCTCGCCTCGACCTCGATCGGCCAGAGCCTCAGCTCGTTCTTCTCCGCGGTCGGGCAGTTCTTCGGCGATCTCGAGGCGGTGCACTGGGGTGCGCTCGTGCTGGGACTGCTGTTCTTCGGGCTGAACCTGACGCTGCGCTCGCGCGCGTTCTTCAACAGCCTGCGCGCCGCCTACCCTGCCTCCGTGATCAAATGGCGGCGGATCTGGGGCGCCTACATCGCCGCGGTCGGCTTCAACAACATCGTCCCGGCGCGCGGGGGCGACATCATCAAGCTGTTCCTCACGCGCTCCTCGATCCCGGGATCGAGCTATCCGACGGTCGCAGCGGCGTTCTTCGTGGAGGCGGTGTTCGACGCGACCGTCGGCGTGCTCGTCTTGGTCTTCGCCTTCTCGCAAGGCGTGTTCCCCAAGCCGCCCGACTTCTCCAAGCTCGACTCCTTCGACATCTCCTACCTGGCGGCGCACTTCCGCTTCACGCTCTTCCTGATCACGGCCCTGGCGATCCTCGCGCTCGTCGCCTTCGCGGTGCTGTCAGCGCGCGCGCGCGCGTTCTGGGCGCGCGTGCGTCAGGGCATGACGATCCTTTCCGACCGGCCCCGCTACCTGCGCGAGGTCGCATCGCTGCAAGCGGCCGGCTGGCTGTGCCGGGCGGCCGCTTTCTGGCTGATGCTCGACGCGTTCCGCGTCGGCGGCTCGGTGACGAACGTGCTGCTCGTGTTCGGCGTCAACCAGGTCGCCGGCGCGGTGCCGTTCACGCCGGGTGGCGCCGGGGTGCAGCAGGCGCTGCTCGTGAAGGTCTTCGCCAGATCCGCCCCGACCGCGGTTGTGGCCGCCTATTCGGTCGGCCAGCAGCTCGCGATCGCCGTCTTCACTGCGCTGATCGGCCTCGGCGCGGTGGTCTTCATCTTCCGCTTCCGCTCCTTCAAAGAGGTGCTCCACGCCGGCCGGGCCTCTCGCGACGCCGAGCGCGCGGCGGAGCGTGCGGGGGTGCCGCTGGACGATGACCCTCCGTACGACGAGCCTCCGCCGGACCCGCGCCGCCGGCCCAGCCTGCCCACGCGCTACTGAAGCCCCTCGCGCGCCTCGCGCACGAGGGCGACGGCCTCGGGGAACACGCGGGCCATCACCGTGCGGATCTGCTCCGCCTGAGCCTCGGCGTTGCCCTGCAGGTTGATCCGCTGCACGGCGGCGACCGTCATGTCGACCGCCAGCTTGATCGCGTTATCCGCCCAGGCAAGTTTCTGGTTGCCCTGCATCTGCTCGGCGAATTCGGCCAAGCGCCGCTGCAGCTCCTCGGGATCGCCGAACAGATCTCCAAGGCCGCCGCTCTCCATCCGGTCATCGTAGCGGGGCATGGGGGAGCAGGCCCCCCCATGCCCCCCACCTTCAACAACAGGACTCTGGCTTAATGTCCCCCCCGACCGGCGAACTCGTAGACTGCGCTGCCGATGCCGAGCAAAAGCGAGATCACCGAGCAGATCGCCCGCGAGGCCGATTGGCGCCGTCGCCTCAGCGTGCCGGCGTTCGCCTGCGGGTTCCTCTACCTCTTGAGCGGGATCACGATCTCGGAGACGCTCAAAGGAGCGCCCACGGTGGGCATGTTGCAGGGCGTCGAACCCGCGCTCTCGGGCATCGCCAACCCGGCCGTCAGCCCGCGCGCGGCCGAGGTCAGGTTCATCGGCCATCACTCCCTGCCCCTGATCGCGGGCAGCGTCGTCGCCGGGATCGCGATCGCCGGCCTCACGCTGGTCCTGTTGCTGCTCGTCAACGCGACGCGCTTTCGCCGCCCCGAGAGCTGGCGTGCGGCCCGTCCGCTGGTGCTGTTCGGCGGCATTGCGGTGGCGCTGGTCAGCATCGGCCATCAGGTGATCAGCGCACTGCTCACGCACAAATTCGTCGTCGGCCACGACTTCTCTTCTCATGCGGTTGACCTCGCGCTCACGAAGGGCACGGCGAACGTCGTCAGCGACTACCTCGACCTGTTCGCCGGGTTCGCGCTCGCGGCGGGGACGATCGTGACGATGCTCGGCGCGATGCGCGTCGGCCTGCTCGTTCGCTGGGTGGGCGTGCTCGGCATCGTCACCGGCGTGCTGATCTTCCTGCCGATCGGCGGCGCCACGCTTGAGCTCGTGCCCGCCTTCTGGCTGGTCGTGATGGGCATGCTCTACGCCGAGCGCTGGCCCGGCGGCGACCCGCCGGCCTGGACCTCGGGCGAAGCGCGCCCATGGCCGTCGCGGGCCGATCAACGTGCCGCGCAGCAGGCCGGCGGGGGCGAGGCACTCGCGGGCGCCGGAGCCGCCGGCGGCAGCGCCCCGGCGCTGCCGGGCGTCAATGGCGCCTCCGCGGGCAAGCGCCGCCGCAAGCGCGGCGCGCGCAAGTGATTGGTATTCCCGCGAATCGGGAATACCAAGAACAGGCAGCATCGTCTATGCCACCGGCATCGGTGGCGTGAGGAGGGAATTTCCATGGAGGCAGCGACAATCCAGCGCCAGGATGCGGCGCGAGGGCAGGATCCGACGCGGGGCGAGGGCGAGCGAGCGGGCGGATGGTCGCCGGCCGATCCCGGGCCGTTGGGGCTCGGCGCGTTCGCGATGACCACGTTCGTGCTGTCGATGTTCAACTCGAACCTCGTCGACGCGAAGGGTCTGCCGGTCGTGCTCGGCCTGGCTCTGGCATACGGTGGGCTCGTGCAGTTGATCGCCGGCATCTGGGAGTTCCGCACCGGCAACACGTTCGGCGCGGTCGCGTTCTGCTCGTTCGGCGGCTTCTGGATCTCTTTCTGGGCGTTGAACGTCTTCTACGCCAAGGACATCACCGGCAATGCGGGACACGCGGTCGGGGTGTACCTGTGGGCTTGGGCGATCTTCACCGCCTACATGACGATCGCCGCGCTGCGCGTCAGCGGGGCGGTGCTGCTCGTGTTCGTGCTGCTGACGATCACGTTCATCCTGCTGGCGATCGGCGCCTCGGGGGCGCACGAAAGCCTCACCCACTGGGGCGGCTATCTCGGCCTGGCGACGGCTGCCGCCGCCTGGTACGCGTCGGCCGCGGCGGTCACGAACTCGACCTTTGGCCGCACGGTCATGCCCGTGTTCCCCTTGAGCGGGCGTTAGGGTCCGGCGATGGCAATCGGATCGGAGTCGTCCACGGGCGAGGCGCTCGACAGGGAGCTTGCGGGTCTGCTCGATGTCGAGACGTTCGACCCACCCGCGGGGTTTCGCGAGCGGGCGCTGCTGAAAGACCCCGCGGTCTATGAGCGGGCGGCGCGTGACCCGCAGGCCTGGTGGGTCGAGCAGGCCGAGCGGCTGCACTGGTTCCAGAAGTGGGACACGGTGCTCGACGACTCCGATCCACCGTTCTACAAGTGGTTCACCGGCGGCAAGCTGAACGTTTCCTACAACTGCCTCGATCGCCATGTCGAGGCCGGGAGGGGAGAGCGGGTCGCATTTCACTGGCGCGGCGAGGACGGCAGCGAGCGCGACATCACCTACGCGGAGCTGTTGGCGGAGGTCAAGTGCTTCGCGAGCGCCCTGAAGGACCTGGGCGTGACGCAGGGCGACGTGGTGGGTATCTACCTGCCGATGATCCCCGAGGTCCTCGTCGCGATGCTCGCCTGCGCGCGGATCGGCGCCCCGCACAACGTCGTCTTCGGCGGCTTCTCCGCCGAGGCCGTGCGCGAGCGGATGGAGTTCTCCGAGGCCAAGGTCCTGATCACCGTCGACGGCGCCGCGCGCAAGGGCAAGACCGCGCCGGTGAAGGACCGCGTCGACGAGGTGATGGGCGATCTTGGCACGCTCCAGAAGATCGTTGTCGTCAGGAGCAAGGGGACACCCTGCGAGATGCGCGACGGACGCGATGTCTTCTACGACGAGATCTGCGCGGCGGCCGATCCGGAGTGCCCGGCGGAGGAGCTGGATGCCGAGCATCCGCTGTACATCCTCTACACGTCCGGCTCGACGGCCAAGCCGAAGGGCATCCTGCACACGACCGGCGGCTATCTCACGGGCGTCTCCGCGACACATCGCTACGTGTTCGACGTGAGGGCGGGTGGGGATGAGGCGGGCGGGGACCCCATCGATGACGTGTACTGGTGCGCGGCCGACGTTGGCTGGGTGACCGGCCACTCCTACATCGTCTACGGCCCGCTCTGCAACGGCGCGACCTCGGTGATGTGGGAGGGCGCCCCGGACTATCCCAGCAAGGGCATCTGGTGGGAGATCGTCGAGCGCTACGGCGTCACGATCCTCTACTGCGCGCCGACCGCGATCAGGGCATGCATCAAGTGGGGCGCGCAGTGGCCCGGCGAGCACGACCTGTCCACCTTGCGCCTGCTCGGCTCGGTCGGAGAGCCGATCAACCCGAAGGCCTGGCTCTGGTACCACAAGGTGATCGGAGGCGAACGCTGCCCGATCGTCGACACCTGGTGGCAGACCGAGACCGGGGCGATCCTGATCACGCCGCTGCCCGGCATCACCGCCACCAAGCCCGGCTCGGCCACCCATCCCTTCCCGGGCATCGAGGCCGAGGTGCGCGACGAGTCGACCGGAGAGGTGGTGCAGGAGGGCCAGGGTCTGCTCGTCTTGACGCGGCCCTGGCCGTCGATGCTGCGCACGCTCTACAAGGAGGACGAGCGCTTCATCGAGACCTACTTCTCCAAGTTCGGCAAGGAGACCTATCTCGTCGGCGACGCCGCCCGCCGCGACAAGGACGGCTACCTGTGGGTGATCGGCCGGATCGACGACGTCGTCAACGTCTCTGGGCACCGGCTCTCGACGGCCGAGGTCGAGTCCGCGATCGTCGCGCACACCGATGTCGCCGAGGCGGCCGTGATCGGCCAGCATGACGAGGACTCCGGCCAGGCGATCGTCGCGTTCGTCACGCTCCAGGGCGACCTCGAGGGCGACGAGGCGACCGTCGAGGGCATCCGCGAAACGGTCGCCGAGCGGATCGGCAAGTTCGCGCGCCCGAAGCGCATCATCTGGGCCGACGACCTACCGAAGACGCGCTCGGGGAAGATCATGCGCCGTCTGCTGCGCGACATCGCCGAGGGTCGCGCGCTCGGCGACGTGACGACGCTGCGCGACCCCGAAGTGACGTCCCAGCTCGAAGGGCGCGTGAAGGAGCTGCAGGCGACGGAGGACTGAGCCAGGGGAACCCCGCGGCGCAGGATGCCGGTCCCTCTCATCGAATCTTTAGGTGTGTCTGGGAGGCTGCCCGCCGTGGAGCTCGCGATCGAGACGCATGGCCTGACCAAGCGCTTCGGCGCGCGCACGGCGCTCGACGGCATCGATCTGCGCGTGCCACGGGGTAGCGCGTTCGGCTTCCTCGGCCCCAACGGCGCGGGCAAGACCACGATCATTCGCACCCTGCTGGGGCTGACCGCGGCGAACGCCGGGACGATGGAGGTGCTCGGCTATCCCGTGCCGCGCGAGCGGGCGCAGGCGCTGCGGCGCGTCGGCGCGATCGTCGAGGAGCCGCGCTTTCACCCGAATCTGACGGGTCGCGAGAACCTGCGCCTCGTTGCGGCCGTGCGCGGTCCCGAGACGCGCGCGCTGATCGAGCCGGCGCTGACTCGCGTCGGTCTGGCCGATCGCGCCGGTAACAAGGTCAAGAGCTATTCGATGGGCATGCGCCAGCGCCTCGGGGTAGCGCGCTGCCTGCTGGCCGATCCGCAGCTGCTGATCCTCGACGAGCCCACCAATGGACTGGACCCCGGTGGCATCCAGGAGTTTCGGGAAATGATCCGCGCGATGGTCGAGCAGGAGGGCAGGACCGTGTTCATCTCCTCGCACCTGCTCGACGAGGTCGAAAAGACATGCGACGCGGCCGCGATCGTCGATCGCGGCAAGGTGATCGTGCAGGGTTCGATCGCCGAGCTCGCCCAGGGCGGAGGCGTCCGCAACGAGCTGATCCTGGGCGTCGACGACGTCGAGTTGGCGCTCGCGACGCTCGGCCGCGCCAGCGAGCTCGTACGCGACGCCCGCCGCGCCGACGATGGCCTGCGCGTGGAGCTCGTCGGCGATCCGCGGACGGTCGCCGAGATCAACGCGACGCTCGTGCGAGCGGGGGTTGGCGTCACGCGCTTGGAGCCGGTGCGCCACAGCCTCGAGCAGCGCTTCCTGGAGGTCACGTCGCGGTTGGATACGGAGCCGGCGAACGAGGCATCGGCCGGGGTTGCCGAGGGCGAGCAGGTGCGGGCATGAGTGCCGTCGCGCCCACCGCGCCCACCGCGAGCGTCCCCAGTCCTCCAGATCAGAGCGGTTCGTCGCTCACGGTCGCGGCGCAGATGTTCGGCGCGGACTTCCTCAAGCTTCGCCGCAAGCGGGGAATCATGATCTGGGCGCTCGTGCTGGCGGTTGCGCCAATCCTGATCTTCTTTCTCGTGTCGGCGATCCAGCACGCCTCCAACCCCGGCAAATACGGACCTGCCGGCGGCGTAAAAAACTTCAGCGACGGCCTGCGCGTGGTCACCCTGTTCTTTGGGCCGCTGGCAGCGATCTTGATCGGCGTCGAGGCCGGCACCGGCGACGCTTCCGCGGGCGTCTTCCGCGACTTGGTCGTCACCGGCCGCTCGCGGCTGGCGCTGTTCGCTTCGCGTGTGCCGGCCGCGCTCGCCGTCTGCTGGATCGTGATCATCGCTGCCTACGTTCTGCTGCTTGCCGGCAGCCTCGTATTCGCCTCGAACCTGCCCACGCCCGGCGGTGCCCTGATCCTCAACAGTCTCGGCTTCGCGCTGCTCGGCACCGGTGTGCTGTGCGTGATCGCGGTTGGCCTCGCATCGCTCACGACCTCCAAGCCGGCCGCAATCATCGTGATGATTGCCTGGCAGGTTGTTGCCAGCCCGTTGCTCGCCGGCATCAGCTCTCTGGGCAGCTCACGCAGGGCAATCCTCAGCCAGGCAATCGCCCACTTCAGCCCCGTCCACGTCGGCGAAGGCGGTCACGGTGCGAGCGTCACGATGGGCGAGGGCACCGCTCTGCTCGTGGTTGTGGTCTGGGTGGCGGTGTTCCTCGCGCTCGGCGCCTGGCGCACCCGCACGATGGATACTTAGCTCGCGGCTCAGACCTTGCGGTGCTCCGGTATCCACGACCCGTCGTCCTGGCGGGCGAAGTCTTGGAACAGGTTGGGGGCCTCGGCCTGCATGAGGCGTGCGACAACGTCGAACACGCTGCGCAGCTCCTCCTCGGCTCCCTCCGCGGTGCGCATCTCGATCACGTGGCGCAGCGTGCGCGCGTTCGCGGTCCAGACGATGTCGGTCGAGAGCCCGATCGGGGCCAGGCGGCGCAGCGCGGAGGTGGCCTCCTTCTTGACGTGGAACGGCACGCCCTCGGCGTCGATCCCGAGCTCTTTGGCGGCGCTCACCTGGAACTCCTCGAGCTGCTCGACGATCTGAAGCACCTGCTCGCGCACGGGCTCCAAAGCCGGTGGTACGCGGAAGCCGATGTCGGTCAGGCGCACGTAGCGCAGGCTCTCCTGGCTGAAGGCCGAGCCGGCACGATGCCTGACAATCTCGTGGGTGAATACGCGGCTGACGTTGCGGAAGACGAACGAGTAGTTGGCGTGCTCGAGTACGCTCCCGTGGCCGCTGCGGAGGATGTTCGCGAAGTACTGCTGACGGTCGGTGCGAATCCGCGAGACGTTCGGGTTCAGGCCAGGCTCCCAGCTGCGGTAGCAGGCGCGCCCGCCGAACTCGAGCAGCAGTTCGCCGGCGGTCGGCCCCTCCTGCTCGCCCAGGCGAAGGTCTAGCCAAGACTCCCCGCCGACCGCCTCCAAGTAGGAACGCATCCCCTCGACATCGATCGAGGGGCGGGCTATGAGGAAGACTTGCGGGGTCGTCTCGTGCATGGGGCGGCGATGCTACCGTCCCCCGCGGATGAGCCCTTCCGCCCTCACCGACCTCGAGCTGGCGGAGACCGCCTGGGACCTCGAGCCGCTCGTCGATGGCGAGGGCGAGGGGGGCGTCGAGAGCAGGCTGAAGGAGGCCTTGACGCGCTCGCAGGCGTTCGCCGGGCGCTACGCGGGCAAGCTCGACGGGCTCGACGGGGCGGCCCTTGGAGAGGCGATGGCGGAGCTCGCGGAGATCTACGAGCTCGTCGGCCGCGCCGGCTCCTACGCCGCCCTGCGCTTCTCCACCGACACGGCCGCGCCGGAGAACGGGGCGCTGCTGCAGAAGGTGCAGGAGGGCGAGACCGAGATCGCAACGACGCTGCTGTTCTTCGAGCTCGAGTGGGCCGCGCTCAGCGACGCGCGCGCCGAGGAGCTCTTGGCCGGCGAGGGCCTGGACTTCTGCCGCCACTACCTGCACAACGCGCGGCGCTATCGCGAGCACCTGCTGAGCGAGCCCGAGGAGAAGATTCTCGCCGAGAAGTCGCTCACCGGCGCCGGCGCCTGGTCGCGCCTGTTCGAGGAGCTCACCTCGGCGATCGAGGTCGAGCTGCCGGGGCCAGGCGAGTCCGGGGCGGGGGAGTCGGGGGAGTCGGGGGCGGGCAGGTCGGGAGCGGAGCAGGCCGGCGCGCCCACCACGCCGGTCGCGCTCGACGTGGCCTTGAGCAAACTGATGGACGCCGATCGCGAGGTCCGGCGTGACACCGCCGAGGCGGTCAGCGCGGCGCTCGCGCCGGGACTGCGCACGCGCGCCTTCCTCTTCAACACGCTGCTCGCCGACAAGGCGACCGACGACCGCCTGCGCCACTACCCCAGCTGGCTGGCGGCGCGCAACCTCTCAAACGAGGCCTCCGACGAGTCGGTCGGGGCACTGATCGAGGCGGTTCGCGGGCGCTTTGAGATCGCGCGCCGCTGGTACCGCCTGAAGGCGAAGCTGCTCGGCCTCGAGCAACTGGCCGACTACGACCGCATGGCGGCGGTCAGCGAGGACGAGGTGACCTATCCGTTTGCGCAGGCGCGCGAGATCGTGCTCGACTGCTACTCCTCCTTCTCCCCCGAGCTGGGCGAGCTGGCCAAGGGGTTCTTCGACGGCCGCTACATCGACGCGCCCGTGCGGCCCGCCAAGCGCGGTGGCGCGTTCTGCGCCTCGGCGGTCCCCTCGGCGCATCCTTACGTGCTGCTCAACTACACCTCGCGCCGGCGCGATGTGCTCACGCTTGCGCACGAGCTCGGCCACGGCGTCCACTTCGCGCTCGCGGCCCGCCAGGGAGTCTTCCATCAGGGCACGCCGCTGACGCTCGCCGAGACGGCATCGGTGTTCGCCGAGACCGTCGTCTTCGGGCGGCTGCTCGCCGAGGACTCCTCGCCCGCCTCGCGCCTGGCGCTGCTCGCGAGCAACCTCGAGGACACGATCGCGACGGTCTTCCGCCAGGTCGCGATGAACCGCTTCGAGGACCTCGTCCACACCGAGCGGCGCGAGGTCGGCGAGCTGTCGGTGGAGCGCTTCGGCGAGCTGTGGGCCGAGAGCCAGGAAGAGCTGCTCGGCGACTCCGTCGAGATCACCGACGGGTACCGCTCGTGGTGGTCCTACATCCCGCACTTCATCGGCTCGCCCGGCTACGTCTACGCCTATGCCTACGGCCAGCTGCTCGCGCTATCCGTCTATCAGCGCTACGAGCAGCAGGGCCCGGAGCTCGTGCCGCGCTACTTGGAGATGCTCGCCGCCGGCGGCTCGAAAAGCCCCGAGGAGCTCGGCCAGATCGTCGGGATCGACCTCGCCGACCCGGGGTTCTGGGAGGCCGGGCTGGACCTTGTGGAGCGCCAGCTCGAGGACGCCGAAGCGGCCACTGAAGTCGTGCTCGGGCCATAGGGTCGCCTGGTACCTAACATGCGCGGCCATTGTACTACAAGGCCTGTGTAGTACAAGGCCCTTGTAGTACAAGGATCGTGTAGTAAGCTGGGCTCATGGCGAGCGTACGGTTGATCGACCGCGAGCAGGAGATGGCCCAGCTGCGCGAGGCGGCCGCGCAAGCCGCCGCCGGAACGTCTCAGCTGGTCGTGGTGTGGGGCCGGCGGCGGGTGGGCAAGACGTTTCTGCTCTCCCACTTCGCCCGCGACGCGCGCGCGGTGTTCTTCGGGGCGACCCAGCAGGCGCAGGGCGTCGAGCTCGGGCGCCTCGCGGACGCCGTGCGCAGGGACCTCGGCGATTCGGCTGCCGACCTCGCCGGGGGTGACTTCACAAGCTGGGAGGCGGCTCTGCGCTTCTTCGCTGCTCTGGCCGCCGAGCAGCCGCTGACGGTGGTCCTCGACGAGGTGCCCTACCTCGTCGCCTCCACCCCCGGTTTCGCGAGCATCGTGCAGGCGGTATGGGATCACCTTCCCTCGGGTACACGCCTGACGCTTGTGTTGACCGGATCCGCGATTGCGATGATGGAGACGATGATCGGCGCGGGCGGTGCGCTGCGGGGCCGTCCTACGCTCACGCTCAAGCTCGCGGCGCTCGATCCGGTGCAGGCCCGCGCATTCCTGCCCGACATGGAGCCTGCAGCCTTCCTGGAAGCCTACGCTGCGTGCGGCGGCTACCCGCTGCACCTGCGCGCATGGGATCAGCGTGCCTCGACCGACGCCAACCTGCTGCGCCTGGCTGCCACACCGGGAGGCATCCTGCTCGAGGACGCAGCCGGCATGCTGGCCGAGGAGCTGACGCACGCCGGCGGCTACGCGCGCGTGCTTGCAGCGATCGGCCGGGGACGGACGCGCTACGCCGAGATCGCGGCCGAGAGCGACCAGCGCGTGGAGCGTCCCCTGGAGGTCTTGATGCGGGCCGGCTTCATCGCAAAGACGCTGCCCGTCGGCGCGCCGCGCGGAGCGCGCGCGAGCTATCGGATCGCCGATCCATACCTGGCGTTCTGGTTCGGCGTGCTCTACACGGACATTCCGCAGATAGAGGCCGGCCAGGGCCGCGCGGTGCTGCGCCGCAGAGCCCCCGCCTGGCGGGGCCACCTCGGAGCGGTGTTCGAGGACGCGGCCAGGACGCATGCCAGGCGGCTGGTCCTCCGCGGCGAGCTGCCCCAGGACATGGTGATCGACCGCTGGTGGGCCGCCAGCGGCGAGCCCTGCGAGATCGACGTACTCGGCCTGTGCGGAGCACGCACAGTGCTGCTCGGAGAGGCCCGCTGGCAGGCTCGTCCGCTCGGGGCTCGCGATCTCGCCCAGCTTCAGCGCAAGGCGGCCCGTGCCCCTCGCGCGGTCGAGTTACCGATCTTCGCTCTGTGGGGCAGGGGCGGCGTGGAGAACCGCATCCGCTCCGCCGGTGTGCTCGGGTTCGACCCGTCCGACGTGCTCGCCGGATAGCGTCTAGAACAGTCCGCCGAGTGCGCCGCCCGCGTGGGCGACGAGGTTGAACAGCGGCTCCGGGATGATGCCGAAGAAGATCGTCACGGCCCCGGCGAGCACGGCGACGAACACCACCTCGGGCTGAGGTCTGGTGATGAGCGGGACGAGCGGCTCCACATCCAGCTCGGGAGATCCGCCTGCCAGCGCCGGCAGCCTCGCGCCCGCGGGCGACCGATCGGAGATCGGCCAGCGCATCCACATCGCGGCGATCACCGGCAGGTAGTAGCCGAGCGAGATCATCGAGCCGACGACGATCGCTACGCCGAGCCACGTGTAGCCGCCCGAGACGGCCGCGTCGATCAGGTAGAACTTGCCGATGAAGCCGGCCGTCGCGGGGATTCCCGCGAGACCGAGCAAAGAGATCGTCATCGGCCAGGCAAGCCACGGCCGCTCGCGGCCGAGCCCCGCGACCGCGTCGATCGAGTCGCCCAGATCGGTTTCGCGCTCGCGCGCGACGATCACGGCGAACGAGGCCATGTTCATCGCCACGTAGATCGCGAGGTAGAAGACCGTCGCCTCAACGCCGAGCTTGCTCGCGACGACGACGCCGGCGAGCATGTAGCCGGCCTGCGCGACCGACGAGTACGCGAGCATCCGCTTCAGCGAGGACTGCCCGAGCGCGCCGACGTTGCCGACGATGATCGTGATCGTCGCCAGCACCGCCACCGCCGGGGCCCAGCTTTGCTGGGCGTCGATGAAGGCGACGTCGAACAGCCGCAGGAACACGCCCAGCGCGGCGACCTTCGTGGCGACTGCCATGAACGCCGTGATCGGCGTCGGCGCGCCCTCGTAGACGTCGGGGGTCCACTGGTGGAAGGGCGCGACGGAGGCCTTGAAGCAGAGGCCGGCCACGCACAGCGCGATCCCGGTCAGCGTCAGCGGGTCGGTCGCGAGGTTGCCGGTCGAGAGCGCGGAGGCGATCCCTGAGAAGTCGGTCGAGCCGGTAGCGCCGTAGATCAGTGCGAGCCCGTACAGCAGCGTGGCCGAGCCGACCGAGCCGATGATCAGATACTTCAAGCCCGACTCCAGCGAGCGCTCTTCGTGCTGGCCGCGTTTCGACATCCCCGTCGCGCAGAGCACGTACAGCGGGATCGAGAGGAGCTCGAGGCCGAGGAACACGAGCACCGTGTTCTGGGCGCTCGCGAGCAGGAACATGCCCCCGACCGAGGTCAACAGCAGCGCGTGCCACTCTCCGACCCAGTCCTTCGGACTGTGTGCCCCGGTGCTTTCCGCCGCGCGCGAGCGCCAGCCGAGCAGCACCGTCGCCGCGCCGCCGGCGATCAGGATCATGTTCAGCACGAGCGACAGGTCGTCGATCCGCAGCGCTCCTGAGACGATCGACTTCTGTTCGCCCCACTGCCAGATCGTCAATCCCAGCGCGGTGGCGAGCATCGCGAGGCTGAGCGCCGGCACCAGCTGCGCGCGCGCCCATTTCGAGCCGAGCAGCCCGACGAGCAGGACGATCGCGGCGCCGCCGAGCAGCGCGATCAGCGGCGAAAGCCCGGCGAAGTCGACGTGGGGGCCTTTGAGGTGGGCGGTGGCGAGGATCGGGAGGGGGGAGTTCATTTGATCACCAAGGTCTGGTGCTCGGTGCCGTTCGCCGAGACGAAGCACCCGTTGAGCGGACTGGAGGGGCACGCCGCGGCCAGCCGCGCTGAAAGAACGGTTCTCACGACCGACCTTTCGCTGCGGTGGAGCGCGAACTGGGGATAGAGCGCGAGGAACAGGATCACCGCGACGAGCGGCACGAGCACGAGGCCGTCGCGGATCGAGATGTCACGGGAGTCGACCCTCGGCCCGACGCGGTTGTGCATCGCACGGATGAATAGGCGCAGCGCGTAGACGCTCGCCATCACGACGCCGCTGAAGGCGATCACGGCGATCGCGAGCTGCGCTTTGAAGACGCCGAGCAGGATCAGGAACTCGCCGACGAAGTTCGACGAGCCCGGCATCGCGAGCGTGGCGAGCGCGACGATCAGGAACAGCGAGGCGAGCACCGGCGCGCGGAAGGCGATGCCACCCATCTCGCGGATGTCCTCCGAGCCGCCCGCGCGGCGAGAGAGCAGCAGGATGATGAAGAACAGCGGCGCGACGACGAGCCCGTGGTTGACCATCTGCAGCAGCGCGCCCTGGGCGCCCTGGGGGTTCAGGGCGAAGATCCCGAGCGTGATGAACCCGAGCTGCGCGACCGAGGAGTATCCGGCGACCAGGCGCGCGTCGGTCTGCGAGAAGGCGAGCGCGGAGCCGTAGACGATCGAGGCGAGCGCGATCAGCAGCATCAGCACCTGGAAGTGCGCCGCCGCCTGCGGGAACAGCGGCAGCACGATCGCGAGGAAGCCGTAGGCGCCGACCTTCGAGAGCACGCCGGAGAAGACCATCAGCACCTCGATCGGCATCGCGCGATACCCGTCGGGCATCCAGCCGTGCAGCGGGAACGCGGGCATCTTCACGAGGAAGGCGGCGGCGAAGAACAGGAAGATCCACTCCTGCGAGCCCTTGCTCAGCGGCAGCGCCTGCAGGGAGGTGAGCACGAACGTGATGTGTCCGCCACCCTGTTGGGCGGCCAGCACGCCGGTCGCGATCGCGGCGGCGAGCATCAAGAGCGAGCCGACGAGCGTGTAGATCACGAGCTTGATCGTCGCTTTCACGCGCTCCTCGCGGGTGCCCCGGGCGGTGGGGCCCCCAATCAACATCAGGAAGTAGAACGGGATCAGCATCAGGTCGAAGAACGCGACGAACAGCGCCAGGTCCTGCGCCAGGAACGCACCCAGCACGGCCGACTCGGCGAGCATGAAGTGGAAGTAGAAGAGCTTCGGGCGCTCGACTGATTGGGTCCCGCCCGCCCCGATCCGCAGGTTGGAGGCGAGCACGGCGGCGGCGAACAGCAGCGTCGTCAACCCGATCAAAAACACGTTCAGGCCGCTCACGCCGAGCTTGTAGTGGATGCCGAGCGTCGAGATCCAGACGACGTCGGTGACGTGCTGCAGCGCCGGACCGCCGCTGTGGAAGTCGGCGATGTAGCCGATCGCCAGACCCAGCGCGAGGACCGACCCGATCAGCGCGAGGATGCCGGGAATACGCTCGTTGCGACCGATCGAAGATCGGCCGGCAAGGAGCGCTCCGAGCAGGCCGGCGACGGCGGGCAGCCAGATCAGGATTGAAAGGGGGGGCATCTGTTCAGGGCGTCCGTGGTCAGGCCTGGAGGAGGAAGTAGAAGCCGACGCTCGCCACGCCGATCACGAGCAGCGCGGCGTAGTAGCGCAGGAAACCGTTCTGCACGGCGCGCACGGCGGCCGAGCCCGCGCGCACGAGCCCGGTCGTCCCGCCGATCATCGTGTCCTGCACGAACACCCGCTCGAACGTGCCCATCGCGAAGTTGCCCGCGGCAACGGCGGGGCGCACGATCGCGAGGTCGATCAGCTCGTCGAAGTACCACTTGTTCACGAACAGCTCGTACAGCACTGCAAACCGCGCGCGGGCCGCAACGGCGATGCTCGGCTGCTTGACCCAGATGCGGTAGGCGATCGCGATGCCGCCGAGCCCGAGCACGGTGCCGAGCACCATCCCGAAGATCAAGAGGCCGTCCCTCGTGTGCGGTTCGTACAGCGGCGAGCTGGCGAAGGTGGGGCGCAGGAAGTTGACGATCGCGTCGTCGACCCCCGGCACCTGCACGAGGCCGGCGCCGACGGCGCCGATTGCCAGCACGGTCATCGCGACCTTCATCGGCAAAGCCCGCTCGGCGACCGTGTGGTGGGGGCCGGGGAAGCCGACGTCGGTGTCCTCGGCCTCGCCGTTGGCGGGGTTCGTCGGGACCTCCGTGTGGTGCAGGTGGCCGCCTTCGAGCTCTCTGGCCTCGGCGACTGGATCGCCGTAGAAGGCGCGGAAGATCATCCGGAAGGTGTAGATCGCCGTGAGGAACGCGCCGATGTAGCCGATCACATAGAGCGCCCAGTGCCAGCCGCCGCGCTCGGCGGTCACGAGCAGGATGTCGTCCTTCGAGAAGAAGCCCGAGAACGGCGGGATCCCCGAGAGCGCGAGCCCGCCGATGACGAAGCAGATGAACGTGAACGGGAGCGCCTTGCGAAAGCCGCCCATCTTCTCCAGCGACTGCTCGCCGCCCATCGCGCCGATGATCGAGCCGGCGCCCATGAACAGCAGTGCCTTGAAGAACGCGTGGGTCATCAGGTGGAACATCCCGGCCGCGTAGGCGCCGACGGAGACGCCCATGATCATGTAGCCGATCTGCGACATCGTCGAGTAGGCGATCACGCGCTTGATGTCGGTCTGCGTGAGCGCGATCGTGCCCGCGATCAGCAGCGTCGCGGCGCCGATCGCCGCGCCCGTGTCCTGCGCGGCGGGGGCGAGTTCGAACAGCACGTGCATGCGCGCGATCAGGTAGACGCCCGCGGTGACCATCGTCGCCGCGTGGATCAGCGCGCTGACGGGGGTCGGGCCCTCCATCGCGTCGGGCAGCCAGGTGTGCAGCGGGATCTGCGCGGACTTCGCGATCGCGCCGACCAGCAGCAGGAGACAGCCGGCGACGATGTCCGCTTCGCCCTTCGCGAACACGTGGGGGGCGGCCTTGAAGGTGGCGAGGAAGTCGAGCGTGTGGGTGTGCTTGAAGATGAAGTACGTGCCGAGCACGAGCCCGACGTCGCCGACGACGTTGATCACAAATGACTTGATCCCCGCGGACGTGGCGGTCGTGCGGCGGTACCAGAAGGAGATCAGCAGATAGGAGGCCGCCGTCACGAATGCCCAGCCGACGATCAGCAGCAGGAAGTTGGCGGCGAGCACGAGCAGCAGCATCGCGAAGACGAAGAAGTTGAGGTAGGCGAAGTACCTGGCGAATCCGCGGTCTTCTTCGAGGTAGGAGATCGAGTACAGGTGGATCATCGTCGAGATCCCCGTGACGACCAGGATCATGAACACCGACAGCGGGTCGACGAGGATCCCGACCTGCGCGTTTACGCCCACTGTGCTCGCGTAGTTCCAGAGCGATGAGGCGACCTCGCGATGTGTGGATGACAGGCTTTGCAGCGAGATCAGCGCGCCGAGTGCCGCCAGGAAAGCGAGACCGATCGCTGCGGTGCCGATCCACCCAGCGGTGCGCCGGGGCAGGACGCGAAAGCCGAATCCGATGATCAGCGTCCCTAACAGAGGGAACAGCAGTACCAGCCATCCGAAAATTGCCGTGTCCATGCGCGCGGTGCCGCTCATCTGTGGCTTGCCCTCATCCTTGAAGCTCCCGCAGCTCATCGACGTCGATCGGCAGGCGCCGACGGTAGATCGCGACGATCATGCCGAGCCCGATGCAGACCTCGCAGGCCGCGACGGTCATCACGATCAACGCGAGGATCTGCCCGTCGCCGTTGCCCCACATGCGCGAGAAGGCGACGAGCGAGAGGTTGGCGCCGTTGAGCATCAGCTCGAGGCAGAGCAGCACGACGAGCGGGTTGCGCCGCGTGATCACGCCGACGACGCCGAGCGAGAAGACGATCGCCGAGACGGCGAGATACCAGGCGATGCTCACCGGCGAGGGCCCCCGACGCCCTCGGCGGTCGTGCCTGTGCCCTGCGGGCGGATCAGGTCGAGGGAGGTGAGCCTGTGCTCCTCCTCGTCATCCTCCGGCCCGCCGCGTCGTCCGGCGAGCACGACGGCGCCGACGGCCGCGATCAGCAGCAGGAACGAAGCCGCCTCGAACGCGAGCAGGAAGCGCGTGAGCAGCAGGTTGCCGATGTAGGCAGGCGTGCCGAACGTGCGCGGCCCCGGCGCGTACGCCGCGCCATAGCCGCCGACGGCCTTCAGGCCGGTACCGAGCAACGCGATCAGCAGCTCGATCAGCACCGCGCCACCTGCGATCGCCCCGCCGAGGCGCAGGCTCGAGGCGGATGATCCGAGCCCGCTCACCCCCCCGAGCGGCTCGTCTCCCGACAATCCCGCGCCTGAGCCGCCGACGTAGGCGACGACGAACACGTACAGGACCATCACCGCGCCCGCGTACACGACGACCTGCGCGGCGGCGACGAATTCCGCGCGCAGCAGCAGGAACAGCACGGCGAGCGAGATCAGGTGGGCGACGAGCGCGAGCACGCTGTAGAACGGGTCGCGCAGCACGACGACGCCGACCGCGCCCGCGATCGTGCCGAAGCCGGCGATGAAGAACAACACGGCGCTCATGTCGTTCCCATCCAACCGGTATCCGGTTGGTGCTCCTCTAGCTGCGGAGTCGTTGCACGGCGACGCTCGCCCGCCGCGTAAGCGGTCACGAGCGGCGACGTGCAACGACGGAGCTTCACTCGCCCTCGTTTCGCAGCGGTGTGCGCTCGAGCGGCTCGGCGAGCAGCATCTCCTTGGTGAAGATCAGATCGGAGCGGTCGTAGTCGGAGAGCTCGTAGTCGTGGCCCATCGTGATCGCGTCGAACGGGCAGGCGATCTCGCAGTAGCCGCAGAAGATGCAGCGAGAGAGGTTGATCTCGTACACCGCCGCGTAGCGCTCGCCGGCGGAGACGCGGTTCTCCGGGGTGTTCTCGGCGGCGACGACGCGGATGCAGTCGGCCGGGCAGGCCGCCGCGCAGAGCGAGCAGCCGACGCACTTCTCAAGGCCCGTGTCCTCGAAGCGGTGCAGCTTGTGGCGGCCGCGGAAGCGCGGGTAGACGGGCGTCTTCTCCTCCGGGTACTCGACCGTGACGCCCTTTTCGGTGAGGCGGCCGAAGGTCGTCATCATCCCGCGCGCGGTCTCGCGGAACGTGCGCCAGGTCGCGCGCGCCGCGCCCGGTGCGGGGGTGCGCTGGACCTGGATCACATCCTCCCCGGGACTCCAGGCCGTGACGTTCAGCGCGGCCCTCGTCGTCGGGTCCGCGGCGGTCGGCTGCGTCGGCGTGGGTTGTGTGGGTGTCGGATCTGTCATCAGTGGGTCACCACAACGAGCACGGCCGTGACGAGCGCGTTGAGCGTGGCGAGCGGCAGCAGGACCTTCCAGCCGAAGCTCATCAGCTGGTCGTAGCGCAGGCGGGGAAGCGTCGCACGAACCCAGATGAAGAGGAACGTGACGAGCCCCATCTTGAAGAGCACGACGAACGGATCGAGGAAGCCGGGGGGGTGGATCCCGAACGGCAGGAGCCAGCCGCCGAGGAACACGGTCGTGACGATCCCCGAGACGACGAGCACGTTGAGGTACTCGGCGAAGTAGTAGGAGGCGAAGCGACCGCCGCCGAACTCGGTGTTGTAGCCGCCGACGAGCTCGGCGTCGGCCTCCGTGAGGTCGAAGGGGGCGCGATTGGTCTCGGCGAAGCTCGCGGTGAGGAAGATCAGGAAGCCGAAGAACTGGGGCACGATGTACCACATGCCTTTCTGCGCTTCGACGATCCCCGTCAGCGAGAGCGTCTGCGCGGCAAAGATCACGCCGACGAGCGCGAGGCCCTGGGAGACCTCGTAGGAGATCAGCTGCGCGGCGGCGCGCATCGCGCCGAGGAACGAATACTTCGAGCCCGAGGACCAACCGCCGAGCATGATCCCGTAGAAGGCGATCCCGCCGAACGCGAACACGTAGAGGGGGCCGATCGAGACGTCGATCCCGTACAACCCGACGCGTTCGCCGAAGATGTGCTGGACGTTGCCGAAGGGGATGATCGCGAACGCGGCGACCGCGGTGAGGATCGAGATCAAAGGCGCGAGCACGAACAGGAACCCGATCGAGGTGCTCGGCCGGAACTGCTCCTTGGTGAGCAGCTTGAGGATGTCCGCGAGCGGTTGCAGCGCGCCGTAGGGGCCGACGCGGTTGGGGCCGTAGCGCGCCTGGAAGCGTCCCAGCAGCTTGCGCTCGGCGAGCAGCACGACCGGCACCAGCTGCAGGCCCACCGCGAAGATCACGATCGCCTTCAGGATCTGGACCCACCATGCTTCGTAGTAGCCGACGATCGCGAGCGGCGTCATACGCGTGCTCCCGCTGGGTAGGCGCCGGCGGCGGGACGCTCTTGCCAGCGCACTCCACGCCCGCCGATCTCCTCGAGCGTGAGGTCGGCGTAGAAGGGGATCGCGTCGAACAGCTGCCGGGAGGCGATCGAGCCGCTGAGGACATCGAGCTCCAAGTCCAGGCGCGCGGCCAGCTCGACCAGCACCTGCCACCCCGCCCGCGAGGAGCCGAACTCACCCACGCGCCCGACGGCCGGGCGTAGCCGCTGCAGGCGTCCGTCGGGATGGGTGATCGTGCCCTCCTTCTCCGCGTAGGCCTCGGCCGGGAAGACGACGTTGGCGTGCTCGCGCAGGCCCTCGGTGAGGAACGTCGCGTGCGCGACGACCGTCGAGGCGCGGTCGAGCGCGCGCTCCCACAGCTCGCGCTCGGGGGACGGGCCGTCCGTCGTTCCTGTGTCGGTCGCGCCATTCGCGTGGAGCGAGTCGCCATTGTGCGAGGCGATCGCGGTGACAGGGTCGACGAACTGGCGGTCGGGGAGCTCGTGGAGTGGATCGGTCTGGAACAGGTAGAGCGCCGCGAGCTCGCCCTCGGCGAGACCCTCGGCGATCGCGCGCGCGTCGCGACCCGGCGTGCCGTCCGGCTCGGAGAGCCCCGGGCCGGCGTTCGGCAGCACGCCGGCCTCGCGCAGTCCGCGCCCGTTCGAGCCGGAAGGGATTTCGAGCAGTCCCGCGCCGGAGGTGCCCGCCAGCGAGAGGGTTTGGGCGAGCTCGAGCAGCGCCCGCGCGTGCGCGACGCCGTCGGCGCCGGCGGTCAGGCGCTCCCCCCACAGGATCACGACCTCCTCGCCGGCCTCTCTCAATTCGGTGGCGAGCTCGCCGGCGCGCGCGCCATCCAGCAGCTCCGCGGCGCTCGCCTCGAACAGGCGCATGCCGTGGCGGCGGGCGCCCTTGCGCAGGCGCAGGTCGAGGATCGGCATGTCCTCCAGCGGGTCGGCGTCGAGGACGAGCACCGCGTGGGCGAACTCGAGGTCGGAGACCCTCGCCTGCAGGGCGGGATCGGCCAGCGCGCGGTGCAGCTCCAGGGGCAGCGCGCCGGCGCGCCGCGAATCGAGGTGCGGCGAGCGAAGCCCCTCGCGGAGCAGCCGCGCGAGCAGGAAGCCCTCCTCGTTGGAGGTCTGCCCGCCGGCGATCGCGCCGGTGCGCTCGCCGGCGCGCGCGAGGCCCGCGGCGGCCTCATCGAGCGCGCGCTCCCAGGAGACGGGCCGCAGCTCGCCGCCGTCGCGCAGCAGCGGCTCGGTGATGCGCTGGCCGACCTCCGGCTGCTCGCCGCCGAGCGCGGGATAGGCGAAGCGCCCGGCGTCGCACAGCCAGCCGTCGTCGACCTCGTCATTCTGGCGGGAGAGCACGCGCAGCACGCGGTCGTCGCGGACGGTCAGGGTGACGTTGCACTGCGAAGGGCAGAGCGTGCAGACCGAGCCGGCGTCCTCGATGTCCCACGGCCGCGCGCGGAAGCGGTAGGGCAGCGAGGTGAGCGCGCCGACGGGGCACAGCTCGACGATGTTGCCGGAGAACGGCGCGACGTAGGGGTGGCCGTCGAAGGTCGAGATGTAGGAGTGCGCGCCACGCTCGAGCAGCACGAGCTGGTTGTCTTCGGAGATCTCCTGGGAGAAGCGCGCGCAGCGGTAGCAGAGGATGCAGCGCTCGCGGTCGATCGCGATCGTGGGGGAGAGCTCCAGAGGCTTGACGAAGTGGCGCTTGGGCTCGATGAAGCGCGAGTGGCCCGGGCCCCAGCCGAAGGCGATGTCCTGCAGCGGGCACTCGCCGCCCTTGTCGCAGACGGGGCAGTCGAGCGGGTGGTTGATCAGCAGAAACTCGACGACCGCCTGCTGGGCTGTCTTCACGCGGTCGCTCTGGGTGTGCACGACCATGCCGTCCTTGACCGGCGTCGAGCAGCCGGTCTGCAGCTTTCCGATCCCCTCGATTTCGACCAGGCACATGCGGCAGGCGCCGACGGGCTGGCCGAGCTTGGGCTCGTAGCAGAACACCGGGATCTCGACGTCGCCTCCCTTTGCCGCGTCGACGAGCATCGCGTTCTCGGGCGCCTGCACCTCGAGGCCGTCGATCGTGAAGGTGATCGTCTTCGGTTCGGGCCTAGGCATCGATCGCTCCCTGGGCAACGAGCGCCAGATCGGAGGCGACGGCCGAGTCGGTGGAGTCCGCGGGGCTGGCGATCTCACCGTAGTTGCGCGCGCGCGCGGCCTCGATGTGGGCCTCGAACTCGGGGCGGAACTTCGCGATCATCGAGCCGATCGGCATCGCCATCGCGTCACCGAGGACGCAGAGGCAGTTGCCGATGATGTGCTCCTGGACGGAGGCCATGATGTCGAGGTCCATCGGCGTGGCCTCGCCGGAGTCGATCCGCTCGAGCATCTTCACGGTCCAGTTCGTGCCCTCGCGACAGGGCGTGCACTTGCCGCAGGACTCGTGCCGGTAGAACTTCGCGAGCTTCGTCGCGACATCGACGATCGGCGTGGAGTCGTCGACGACGATGATCGCCCCGGAGCCGAGCATCGAGCCGGCTTTCGCGAGCGAGTCGAAGTCGTAGGGCACATCGAGGTCCTCGGCCGTGAGCACCGGCGCCGAGGAGCCGCCCGGGAACCAGCACTTGAGCTCGCGTCCCTCCGGGGGGCCGCCGGCGAGCCCGTAGACGATCTCGCGCGAAGGGATGCCGAGCTCGATCTCGTAGTTGCCGGGGCGCTGCACCTGGCCGGAGATCGAGACGAGCTTGGTGCCGGTCGAGGTCTCCACGCCGAGCTTCGCGTACTCGGCGCCGCCGATCCGCATGATCGTCGGGACGGTGGCGAGCGTCTCGACGTTGTTGATCAAAGTCGGCCCCTGGTAGAGGCCCTGGACGGCCGGGAACGGCGGCTTCAGGCGCGGGTTGCCGCGCTTGCCCTCCAAAGAGTCGAGCAGGCCGGTCTCCTCGCCGCAGATGTAGGCGCCGGCGCCGCGGTGGACGACGAGCGACAGGGAGTGCTCGGAGCCGAGGATCCGCTCGCCGACGTAGCCCGCGTCGCGCGCTTCGGCGAGCGCGGCGTCGAGCATCTCGGCCTGGAGCACGTACTCGCCGCGGATGTAGATGAACGAGCGGTTGGTGCCGGCCGCGTAGGAGGCGATTGCGATCCCCTCCAGCAACATGTGCGGGCTCTTCTGCATCAGTTCGCGGTCCTTGAACGTCCCCGGCTCGGACTCGTCGGCGTTGCAGACGAGGTACTTGTCGATCGTGCCCTTCGGCAGGAACGAGACCTTCTTGCCCATCGAGAACCCCGCCCCGCCGCGCCCGCGCAGGCCGGAGGCTTCGAGTTCCTTCAAAACCTCCTCGGGTGACATCCGCAGGGCCTTACGCAGCGACTCGTAGCCGCCGCGGGCTTCGTAGACGCCGAGCGTGTTCAGCCCGGGCTCGTCTATGTCCTTAAAAAGGAGGATTGGCTCTCCGCCCAACGTGGCGCTCGCGGCCATCGTCACACGCCTCCCTCGGGATCGTGCGGCGAAAACTCCCGCGTGTTGGCGTTTGGATCGGCGACCCGTTTGCGCGCGAGCTGCTTCTCCGCCAGCACGGAGCGGCCGGCGCGCACGTCCTCGAGCAGCGCCGGCACGTCCTCGAGCGAGAGCGGCCCGACGTAGACGCCGTCGACGGAGGCCATCGGCGCGATGTCGCAGGCGCCGAGGCACTCGAACGCGCGCACGTTGAACTCCGCCTTCCCATCCGGCGCCGCGTTGGCGGCGTCCTCGAGCGCGGCGAGCAGCGCGTCGGCGCCGAGGAGCGAGCAGGAGATGTTCGTGCACACATACACGCTGTGGCGCCCGACGGGTTCGGTGTTGAGCATGTCGTAGAACGTCGCAACAGCCGCGAGGTCGGCGGGGGTGAGGCGCATCACGCAGGCGACCTGCTCGATCGCCTCGGGCGAGCACCAGCCGTGCAGGCGCTGGGCAGCCTCCAGCGCCGGCAATGTGGCGGAGCGGGTCTCGGGGTAGAGCGCCATGTGCGCTTCGATCTCCGCGCGCAGCTCGGCCGGGACCGGCGTCGTTGCCAAGTCGGGGATCGTCGCCGGCTCCTTCGTGAGGTCCGCGGGCGTGTCCCAGCCGGGCACGCGCTGGCCGATCTTCGATCGGTCGTGCGCGTAGCGGGGTACGCCCTTGTCCATCGGCACGCTCTCCTGCGCGCTCATCTGTCGATCCCTCCCAAAATAGGATCGAGCATCGCGGTGGTCGCGATCATGTCGGCGATGTAGCTGCCGCGGGACATCGGCGCGAGCGCCTGCAGGTTGACGAAGGAGGGGTCGCGCATGTGTACCCGCGCGGGCTTGGAGGAGCCGTCGGAGCGCACGAAGCAGGCGAGCTCGCCGCGGGGGGACTCGATCGGGTAGTAGACCTCGCCGGGCGGTACCCGGAAGCCCTCGGTGACGAGCTTGAAGTGATGGATCAGCGCCTCCATCGAGGTCGCGAGCTCGTGGCGCGGGGGCAGCGCGACCTTGCGATCGCCGGTGATGTACGGCCCCTCGGGCAGCCCGTCGAGCGCCTGGGCGACGATCTTCACCGACTCGTAGATTTCCGCCAGGCGCACCGCGTAGCGGTCGTAGTTATCGCCGACCGTGCCGACCGGGATCTTGAAGTCGAAGTGCTCGTAGGAGCTGTAGGGCGCCGCCTTGCGCAGGTCCCAGGGGTTGCCCGCGGCGCGCAGCAGGGGTCCTGTGACGCCGAGTGAGAGCAACGTCTCGGCGTCCAGCGGGCAGGTGCCGCGCAGGCGTTGCAGGACGATCTCGTTGGCGTTCAGGATGGCCCCGTACTCGTCGGCGCGTTTGGGCATGATCGCCAGGAACTCGCGCAGCTTTGCCTCGAAGCCGGCGGGGATGTCCTCGGCGACGCCGCCGACTTGGAAGTAGCGCGTGTGCATGCGCGCGCCGGAGGACATCTCGAACAGGTCGAGGATCAGTTCGCGCTCGCGCAGGCAGTAGAGGAAGATCGAGGTCGAGCCGAGGTCGAGCGCGCTGGTGCCCAGCCAGATCAGGTGCGAGGCGATCCGGTTGAGCTCGAGGTGGATCACGCGCAGGTACTGCGCGCGCGTCGGCACCTCGACCTCGAGCAGCTGCTCGACGGCGCCGACGTAGGCCATCGCGTTGAAGTAGTACGACAGGTAGTCCATCCGCTCGACGACCGGGATCACCTTCCAGTAGGCCTTGTCCTCGGCGGTCTTCTCGATCCCCGTGTGAACGTAGCCGACGATCGGTTTGACGTCGCGTACGACCTCGGCCTCGAGCGTGACGAGCAGGCGCAGCACGCCGTGCGTGGCCGGATGGTGCGGGCCGAAGTTGAGCGTCAGCAGCTCGTCGGTCAGTTCGCTGCCGCCCTCCAGTGGCTGCTCCAGCGGGGAGAGCGTGATCGACTGCTCGCGGCGGCGGTACTCCGACAGCGTGGGACTCTCGGGCGGGCTCATCCCGCTCGCTCCGATCCGGTGAACGCGGCGGGAGCTCGCGCCACGGAGGAGTGTGCGAGCGGGCTCAAGCGCGCGACTCCAGCCATTTGGCCTCGTCGTAGGTGAAGATCACCGGTTCGCCCCCGACCGGGAAGTCGCGTCGCTGGGGGTGGCCCTCGTAGTCCTCGGGCATTAGGATCCGGCGCAGGTCCGGATGGCCGTCGAAGACGACGCCGAACATGTCGTAGATCTCGCGCTCCTGATGGTTGGCCGTCGGCCACTGATCGGTGACCGAGTCCACCGCCGGCGCGTCGAGCGAGACGCGCAGCTTGACGGTGATGCGGTCGACCTTCGCCATGTCGAGCAGCTCGTAGTGGACGCCGAGGCGCGGCTCCTCGGGGTAGTAGTCGACGCCGTGGACGCTCGCCAGGAAGGCGTAGCCCTTGCCGCGCAGGTGCTGGAGCGTCGCGCGAATCGTCGCGGGGTCGATCCGCAGCGTGGCGCGTTCGCGGAAGTAGACCGTCTCGACGACGGCCTCACCCAGCTCGTGGGCGATCAGCTCCAACCCGGTCGCGTCAGGCATCGCGCTCTTCGCGGGGGGTGGTCGGGAGGGGGGCCGGGTGGGCGGGCTCCAATCCCGTTAAAGGACCGGGAGCAATCTCCTCGGTGCCGCGGGCGTCGTAGCGATCGCGCCAGCCCATGTCGGGGTCGTCCTGAATCATCTTGCGCAGCTTCAAGACGCCGTGCATCAAGGACTCGGGGCGGGGCGGACAGCCGGGGACGTGGACATCGATCGGCATGAACTTGTCGGCGGGCACGAGCGCGTAGTTGTTGAAGACGCCCATCGAGCTGCAGCAGGCGCCCATCGAGATCGCCCACTTCGGCTCGAGCATCTGGTCGTAGAGGCGACGGATGATCGGGGCCATCTTGATCGACACCCGCCCCGCGAGGATGATCAGGTCGGCCTGCCGCGGCGAGGCGCGGAATGCTTCGAACCCGAACCGCCCGATGTCCATGCGCGGACCGGCGGCGTGGAACTGCTCCATCGCGCAACAGGCCAGCCCGAAGGCGAGCGGGAAGAACGCGTTCGAGCGCGCCCACGCGACCGCCTGGTCGAGCGTCGTCGTGAGCATCCGTTCTTCCACGTAGCGCTCGAGCTCGGTGCCCTCCAGATGCGCCGGATGGTTGGCGCCCTCCAGATCCGCGCCGCGCAACAGCTGGCTCGTGTTCAGCGACTTCACCCGCAGGTCCTCGCCGGGCCGGGGGCCCTTGCCACCTGCCGACGGGTGGGCGCCGAGCAGCTCTCGTTTTACTTCCATGTCAACGCCCCCCTGCGCCAGACGTAGACGAAGGCGACGAACAGCAGCACGATGAACGTGATCGTCTCGGCCAGCGCGTAGTCGCCGTAGGCGCGCAGCTCGACGGCGATCGGGTAGAGGAAGACGACCTCGATGTCGAACAGAATGAACAGCATCGCGATCAGGTAGAAGCTGATCCCGAAGCGCATTCCCTGCTTGACCTCGGAGGGCAGGCCGCACTCGTAGGGATCCTGCTTGTGCGGGGTCTGCCGGCGCGGTCCGAGCACCGAGTTGAGCATCCCAAACGCGCCGCCAACGGCGCCGCCGAGCACCAGGAAGACGATCGCCGGAAGATAGCTGCGCAGCACCGAGGCTGTTATATCACCGCTTGTGTCAGAGTGTTACTTGGTGGCAATTGGCTCGATATCGACGGCGGCCGTCGCGAGGGTAGGGCGCGTTGACTGAAGCCGTCGTGGCGGGCGCGCTGGCGGTCGCCGTGCTGAACGCGCTCCCGGGTCTGCTCGGCGGCTGGCGCTCCTATCGCGGCGAAGCGAGCAGGGCCTTCTGGCTGCTGCTGCGCGTCGGCCAGGGCTCGGCGGTGACCTACGCGCTGGCGGTCGGCGTGCTGGCGGTGGCCGGCAGCCGCTCGAGCGAAAGCCTCTTCTATCTCTACGCGCTGCTCCCGCTCGCGGCCGCCTTCGTGGCCGAGCAGCTGCGGGTGATCTCCGCGCAGACGATCCTCGACCGGCGTGAGCTCGCGGACGCCCAGGCGGTGGGCGAGCTTCCAGAGGCCGATCAGCGAGCGGTCGTCGCGGAGATCGTGCGGCGCGAGCTGGGCGTGATGGCGATCTCGGCGCTCGTCGTGGTGTTCCTCGCGCTGCGCGCGGCCGGTACCGCGCACGGGTTCTAGGGTCGCTGTGGAGTCTCGGCGGGCACGGGCTGTGGACGGCCCTATATATTCCCGGCGCATGAAGCTCGCTGCGATGACGATGTGTTTGCTCGCCTGCGCCGTGATCCTGAGCGCCTGTGGCTCTCAGGGCATCTCGGTCGCGAAGAGGAGCCCCTACTACCGGGGGGCCGTGATCTTCCGCGACCACTGCTCGGGCTGCCACACGCTGGCGACGGTCGGCGCCGAGGGCTCGGCGACGAGCGTCAAGAACCGCGTGAAGACGAACGGGCCGAACTTCGACTTCCGCAAAGAGAACTACGAACAGGTCATGTACGCGATCCACAACGGAGGCTTCTCCGGCGCGATCATGCCCGAGAACATCATCCTCGGCACCGAAGCGCGCGAAGTCGCCAAATTCCTTGCGAAGTATTCGGGGCTCAAAGCCGAAAAGGTGCCGACGACGAACATCGTCCTCTCGACCAAGTAGCGCAGGATCGGCATCCTCATCCGGCCGTAAAGCAGCGCAGCTCGGCATCCTCATCCGGCCGTAAAGCCGCTTCGCGGGGCGGCCGGATGAGGATGTCCGACCTGCTTGGCCGAGGGAATACCAGTAGGCGCCCGGGCCATGCGAGGGCGGCCGGATGAGGATGTCCGACCTGCTTGGCCGAGACGGATAGGCTCCCGAACATGCTCGACCTGAAGCGGATCAGGCAGGAACCGGACACCGTGCGGGCGGCGCTGCAGCGGCGCGGGCCGGAGGCGGCCGCGGGACTGGATCGGGTGATTGGGCTGGACCAGCGGCGGCGGGAGCTGTTGCCGGAGTTGGAGGGGTTGCGGGGGGAGCAGAACGAGGCGAACGCGCGCATCAAGTCCGCGGACGGGGCCGAGGAGCGCGAGCGGGAGATCGCGGCGATGCGGGGGGTGGCCGCGCGCGCGAAGGAGCTGGAGCGCGAGCTGGGCGCGGTCGAAGCGGATCTCCAGGCCGCGCTGGCGCCGCTGCCGAACCTACCCGATCCGACCGCCGCGCCGGGTCCCGAGGATCAACTGATCAGGGAGGTGGGGGAGATCCCGGCGTTCGACTTCGAGCCTCGCGATCATCTCGAGCTGGCGGGGGGGCGGATCGACATGGATCGCGCCGCGCGGCTGTCGGGGTCGCGCTTTGCCTATCTGAAAGGCGATCTCGTGATGCTCGAGCTCGCGCTCGTGCGGTGGGTGCTGGAGAAGCTGCGCGGGCGCGGCTTCGAGCCGGTGATCCCGCCGGTGCTCGTCCGCGAGCAGGCGCTGTACGGGACCGGCTTCCTGCCCGATACCGAGCAGCAGATCTACGCGCTCGCGGAGGACGAGCTGTTCCTCGTCGGCACCTCCGAGGTCGCGCTCGCCTCGCTGCACGCCGAGGAGATCCTCGACGCAGAGCGCCTGCCGCTGCGCTATGCGGGGTTCTCGCCCTGCTTTCGTCGCGAGGCCGGCGCGGCCGGGAAAGACACGCGTGGCATCTTCCGCGTACACCAGTTCGACAAGGTGGAGATGTTCAGCTTCGTCGCTCCCGGGGAGTCGGAGAGCGAGCACGAGCGGATCCTCGTGATCGAGGAGGAGATCCTCACGGAGCTCGACCTCGCCTACCGCGTCGTGAACATCGCCGTCACCGATCTCGGCAACTCGGCCGCGAAGAAGTACGACTGCGAGGCGTGGCTGCCGAGCCAGGGTCGCTATCGCGAGCTGACCTCGTGCTCGAACACGACCGACTACCAAGCCCGGCGCCTGAACATCCGCGTGCGCAAGGACAAGCAGGGTGGGCAGGGAGAGGCTGGACGGGGGATCGAAACCCTCCACACGCTCAACGGCACCGCCGTCGCGGTCGGCCGCACGCTCGTCGCGCTGCTCGAGAACGGTCAGCAGGCCGACGGCGGCGTCGAGTTGCCGGAGTGCCTCGTGCCCTACGGTGCGCCCGCGCGGCTGGCGTCGATGGTGAGCTGAGGGTCCGAGCTCAGCCGACCCGGAATGTGAGCGAGCGCGCGGCTCCGCCCCGGGGCGCGAGCGTCAGGCGGTAGCGCCCGCGGGCGAGCGCGCCGGGCCTTGCGAGATGCCGTCGGTTGCGTCCCTTGGCCGCGCTGAACGTGAGCGCGCCCGGCACTGAGACCCAGCGGTTGTGTCCGTGTACCCGGACGAGCTTGGCGAGCGTGGCGCGCACGCGCGTGGCGGCGCTGAGGGTGAAGGCGAAGGCCACCGATGAGATCTTCGACCGCGGATGGTTCAGCGCGAGGAGGGCGGTCGGGGTGAGGGCGAGGGCTGTCAGCTTGATGGTTGGGGCGCTGGAGGTGGAGGTCGTCGTGGTGGTGGAGGAGGCGTTGCTGGACGTGGTGTTTGAGGAGGCGTTGCTCACACCGGTGGCCAATGTCCCCACGGTCGAGCCGCTGCCACCAGAGTTGGACGCGGCGGCTCTTTCTTCTTCGGCTTTCCTTTCTTCACGCTGCCGTTCTTCTTCGCGCTGCCGTTCTTCTTCACGCAGCTTTGCTTCCGACTGCCGCTTTGCTTCGTTCGCCCGCCTGACCGCTTCGCTGACGGGCTCGAAGGCGGCGATCCCATTGGGGGTGCCGACCCCGGTGGGGCCGTCGTAGCCGGGGCCGGCATTGCAGATGGGGCTCCCTGAGCAGTCCGCCGCCTCGAAGTGTTCTTTGCAGTTAGAGAGCCCGGTTTCTACGTTGAAGAGTTCTTTGGCTTCACACTTTCCGTTGGATCCCGAGGTCACGTCATGCAGCGAGGTCGGGTCTTCGAGCTCATTTTCGTACAGGGTCTGTGCGGGGTAGGCGACGCCGCCGGCTCCCCCGGCCAGCGCGAATACCGAAGCGACGAGCGGCGACGCGAGGCTCGTCCCGCCGAGCGATATCCAGCCGGGCCCCGTCGATTCCGCCGGGCTTTCCGGGGTGGAGTCATAGATCGCGACGCCGGTGTACGGGTCGGCATCGGCTGAGACATCGGCGACCGCCCTCCCGGAACCGCAGCCCACGCTCGACCAGTCCGGCTCGGTGGTCTGCCAAGCGGGGGCGGCGAGCGAGCTGCAGCCGCTCCCGCCGGCGCCGTCGCCGTTCCACACGGTCTCGCCCGCCCATTCGCCGCCGGTGGTGAGGCTCAGGCGGGTCCCGCCGACCGCGACCACGTGCGGGGAGGAGGCAGGGTAGTCGGCGAAGCCCCGTTCCGAGGGTTCTTTGGCAGCCCAGTCCAGGTAGCCGTTATCGCCGGCCGCGGCCGTGATCACGGTGCCTGGATGGTTGAAGGGGCCGGCGTCGTCTTCCGCCGCCGTTATGCCCTGCTCGGAGCCTCCCCACGAGTCGGAGATCTCGGTAGCGCCGATCCCTCCCGCGATCTTCGACTTCGCCGCTGTTTGCTCGGCTGCGCCGAGATCGAGGAACGTCGCCGAGTTGGCCTCGACAAGCACGATGTGGCAGTCCTGGCAGACCGCGTGGGCGACCTCGATATCGAGCGAGATCTCGGTGGCCCATCCATCGGCTTCTTCCACTTCCTTGCAAGCCGCTTCCCTTGCTTTTCTTGTCGCCCCGGTTTTGCAGATCACTTCTTCTGCTGCTCTTGCTGCATTGCTCGCGGGAAAGGGCGGGTTTCCGGTTTCTCCGTTCTGGTTGGCCTTCTCGAAGCATTTGTTCGCGACGGTGCATTCGGGCAGTCCAAATTCCTTGTCGTAGACTTCCAGGTCGGATTCAGTGCCGAGGTCGTTGTAGGCGTCGACGATCGCGATCGTCTGAGTGCTCGCGGGCTGCGGTGGGAGCGGCAGGTTGTAGGCGCTGAGCAGGTCCCGCGGCCGCAAGCCGTAACAGCTTTCCGCGGCCGTGGGCGGTTTGCAGATTTCCACGGCCCTGCCCGCCCTGGTCGGGGCGATGCGGGTCATCCCCAGCGGGTGCGTGTGGGCACGTGCTGCTGCCGTCACGGGTACCAACCGCATCGCCAGGCACCCGGCATACCCGGGAGCGGGCGCCGCGCACACGGGGCGCACCGTGTAGTCGGACGCGGGCAGCGGTGAGACCGCGCTGCCGGCCGCGGCCGACGCACTCGCCGACGAGCAGCAGGCCAGCATTGCCGGGAGACCGACGAGCAGGGCGGTGGCGCGGATACGTGTCTTCATCGTGTGTGGACCTCCCCCCAAGACGTCGGCGGGGAGAAGGGACAGCTTGAGAGATGTTAGGCCAGGCAGGCGGACGATCAGCTGGTCACGGGACCGTCACCAGCCGATCGCGCCCCGCTTCATTAGGGTGAGTCGACGATGTCGAGCCCGTTCGGATTCCTGCTGCGCGCGGAGCCGCCCTCGCGGCGCACCGGGGTGATCGTCGCGGTCGGCGCGGTCGCGCTGTGCACGCTGGTCATCTATCCGTTGAAGCACGTCGCGCCGGTGGTGTCGCTGGGTGTGGTTTACCTGCTGGCGGTGCTGGTGGTGGCGGTGATCTGGGGGGCGTGGCTGGGGGTGGCGACGGCGGTGGCAAGTGCGGGGGCGTTCAACTTCTTCCATCTGCCGCCGGTGGGGAACTTCACGATCAGCGACTCGAACAATTGGGTGGCGCTGGTCGCGTTCGTGGTCGCCGCCGGTCTGGCCAGCTCGGTCGCGGAGGTGACGCGCACGCGTACGCGCGATGCGGAAGCGCGCCGGCGCGAGGCCGACCTGGCGGCGGAGATGGCGCGCCTGTTACTGCGGGGGAACGGCTTGAACGAGGCGCTTGCGACGGCGGCCGCGCGGCTGGCGGCGACGCTCGGCCTGACTTCGGCGGCGATCGAGCTCGAGAGCGTGGACGGCGACGAGCGCAGCGTGGCGTTCCCGCTGCGTGAAGGCACGCATCGGCTGGGCACGCTGCTGGTCGGGGGGGATGCGTCCGAGCAGAGCCTGCGCCGGCTGCAGGAGCGCGTCGTGCCGGCGCTGGAGGCGCTGCTCAGCGCGGCGCTGGAGCGGGAGGAGCTGCTGGGGGGGGTGGTCGAGACGGCGTCGTTGCGCCGCGCGGACGTGGTCAAGACGGCGCTGCTGCGGGCGGTCTCCCACGATCTGCGCTCGCCGCTGACGGCGATCTCGGCGGCGGGCGAGGCGGTCGCGTCGCCGGCGCTGTCGGAAGGGGAGCGCAAAGAGATGGCGGCGGTGATCGGAGAGGAGACACGGCGGCTGTCGCGGCTGGTCGACAACCTGCTCGATCTCTCGCGCCTGCAGGCGGGCGCGGCCGAGCCGCGACGCGAGTGGATGTCGGTCGAGGAGACGATCGGCTCGGCGCTGGCGGAACTGATGGGGGGAGCGGATGACTTCGCGCTGTCGATCGACCGCGACCTGCCGCTGGTGCGGGCCGATTCGGCGCAGTTGGAGCGGGCGTTCGTGAACGTGCTGGAGAACGCGCGCAGACAGTCCGCGGGACACCCGGTGTCGGTCAGGGCGCGGGCGGTGCGTCCGCTGGCGGGCGACGGTGGAAAGCTGATCGTGCGCGTGGTCGACCGTGGCCCGGGGATCCCCCCGGCGCAGCTGGAGCGCGTGTTCGAGCCGTTCTACCGCGCGGGCACCGCCCAGGGCGGCCATCGCGGCTCGGGTCTGGGCCTCGCGATCGCGCGCGGATTCACGGAGGCCAACGGCGGCAGGCTGTATGTCGAGTCGCTGCCCGAGCAGGGGGCGACGTTCGTGTTCGAGCTGCCGCTGGAGGTGGGCGGGCGCGATGGCGGTTGACGCGCCCCGCATCCTGGTCGTCGACGACGAGCCGCAGATCGTGCGCGCGTTGAAAGTGGTGCTGCGCGAGGCGGGCTTCCAGGCGGTCCCCGCGGAGACGGCCGCGCAGGCGCTCGACCTGGCGGCGGTGCGCCCGCCGGATGGGGCGATCGTCGACCTCGTGCTGCCCGACGGCGACGGCGTCGAGGTGACGCGCAGGCTGCGCGAATGGAGCGAGATGCCGATCCTCGTGCTGTCGGCGGTGGGGGAGGAGGAGCAGAAGGTCAGGGCGCTGGAGGCGGGCGCGGACGACTACATCACGAAGCCGTTCGGCGCGCGCGAGCTGGTGGCGCGGCTGCAGGCGGCGCTGCGCCGCGCGACGCGCGCGGAGGAGGAGCCGAGCATCGTGGTGGAGGGCCTTGAGATAGACCTGGCCGCGCGGGTCGTGCGCCGCGATTCTGAGCCGGTTCACCTGACGCCGATCGAGTTCGATCTGCTGCGCGTGCTGGTGCGCAATCGGGGACGGTTGCTGACGCACAGGAAGCTGCTCGCGGAGGTGTGGGGGCCGGAGTACGTCGAGGACATCCAGCCGCTACGCACGCACATCGCGCGGTTGCGCGCGAAGATCGAGCCCGCGGGGGCGGTGGGGCCGCATTACATCGTGACCGACCCCGGTGTGGGCTACAGATTTTCTTTATAGGAGGCCCCTCCGGGGCCGGGATTGCGTGCGTGGTGTGAGCCGTCACGAAATCGTTATGGCGGGGGGGTGAATCGTCATGCGGGTGTGATGTGGGGGCGTTCATAGTGCGTTGCATGGACGCCGTAGCCATCGTCATCGTGATCGCGATGTTCGCGATTCTGCTGTTGATGATCGAGGGGATCGACCGAATATGAGCGTTCCCCTGCCGCTCGGATTCTTCGTCGCTCACATGAGCGCAGCGGACTTCTTCGGGCTCGTCGTTGCGGTGCTGGTGATCGCCTACCTGTTTTACGCGCTCGTGCGCGGAGAGAGGCTCTAACCGATGACCCTCATGGGTTGGCTGCAGATTGCCGTGTTCTTCGGGCTCGTCGTTGCGATCACGCCGTTGCTGGGCGGGTACATGGCGCGCGTCTACAAAGGCGAGCCGATCATCTTGTCCAGAGTCCTCGGCCCAGTCGAGCGAGGCATCTACCGGGTGATCCGCGCCGACGTTCGCAAAGAACACGAGTGGAAGGCCTACGCAGCCAGCGTGATGCTCTTCTCACTCGCCGGATGGCTGCTGCTGTATCTCATCCTCCGCACCCAGGCGAGCCACCCGTTTAACCCCCAGGGCTTTCATGCGGCCCCTTGGAGCGTCACGTTCAACACGGTCACCTCCTTTTTGACCAACACGAACTGGCAGTACTACTCCGGCGAGACGACGATGAGCTACTTCAGCCAGATGGCCGGGCTGACGGTCCAGAACTTCCTCTCCGCCGCTGTCGGGATCTGCGTCGCGGTCGCGCTTATCCGCGGGATCGTCGGGCGCAGCGGCAAGGGTCTCGGCAACTTCTGGCAGGACCTCGTGCGCACGGTCCTGTACGTGCTGCTGCCGATCTCGATCCTCGGGGCGCTCGTGCTCGTCTCACAGGGCACGATCCAGACCCTGTCGCACTATCTCACCGCACACACGATCACCGGCTTGAACCAGTCGATCGCGGTGGGCCCGACCGCCTCCCAGGAGGTGATCAAGAACCTCGGCACAAACGGCGGGGGGTTCTTCAACACCAACGCCGCCCACCCGTTTGAGAATCCGAACGGCTTCACGAACATCTTCGAGCTGCTGCTGATCTTCTCGATCCCGGCGGCGCTGACGGCCACCTACGGGCGCATGGTCGGAAGTCGCCGCCAGGGTTGGGCGCTGTTCGCCGCGATGACCGTCATGTTCGCGGTGGGCGTGACCGTCCTCTACGCGGCGGAGACACACGGTACACCCGCGCAGCATCTGGCCGGCCTGCACACCAATCTCCACTCCGGCACGACCGGGGGCAACATGGAAGGCAAGGAGCAGCGGTTCGGTATCGCCGGCTCGGCGCTCTTCAACACCGTCTCCACCGACACCTCGACTGGAGCGGTGAACGCAGGGCTCGACTCGATGACCGGGCTGGGTGGCGCCGTGCCGATGGCCAATCTCGCGACCGGCGAGGTGATCTTCGGGGGAGTGGGCAGCGGCCTGTACGTGATGTTGCTCTATGCCCTGCTTGCGGTGTTCATCGGCGGGTTGATGGTCGGTCGCACCCCCGAGCTGTTGGGCAAGAAGATCGAGGCCAGAGAGATCAAGCTCGCCTCGGTGGGGATCCTGATCACGCCGCTGACCGCGCTCGCCGCGACGGCGCTCGCGATCGCCGATCACGCGGGACGCATGTCGATCTTCAATGCCGGTCCGCAGGGATTCTCAGAGACCTTCTACGCCTATCTCTCGCAGGCGAACAACAACGGCTCGGCGTTTGCCGGATACACCGGGTTCATCCAACCCAGCGCCGGAAACATCGGCTCACACGGCGTCACGTTCGCCGATCTGCTTGGCAGCTTCAACCTCGCGTTCGCCCGCTATGTACCGATCCTGTTCGTGCTGGCCGTCGCCGGTTCGCTCGCCGGGAAGAAAGTCGCGCCGGGCGGCCTGGGCACGATGCGCACCGACAACACGACGTTCGTCGTGCTGTTGATCGGCGTGATCATCCTCGTCGGCGCGCTCACATTCTTCCCTGCGCTCCTGCTGGGGCCGGTCGTTCAATCCCTCACAGGCCACCTCTACTGACATGAACCTCCGAAAGAATGCAATCACTGCCGGCCTTGTCATGGTCGTAATGATCGTGCTGCTTGGGATTCTCTATCCGCTCGCCGTGACAGGTGTCAGCCAAGTTCTATTTCCCGGGAACGCCAACGGTCAGCAGATCCATCGTGGCGGCAAGCTGATCGGCTCGAAGCTGATCGGCCAGTCGTTCTCTGACCCGAAGATCAAGAACGGGAAAGTGGTGGAAGAAGAAGGCGAGCCCGTCACCGAACCGGACCCGCGCTACTTCCAGACGCGACCCTCGGCCACCGCGCCGGCCGACAACGCCTCAGCCACCACATTCTCCAACCTCGGCCCGAATAACAAGACGACCGAGGAAGCCATCGCAGAACACGTCAAGGCATACCTGGAAATGGAGAGGCCATACGACCCCTCGCTTACCGCTGCGCAGGTGCCCGTCGACGCAGCTGACAGCTCCGCCTCGGGCGTGGATCCGCAGATCTCCCAGGCCAACGCCCGCATTCAGGCCCACCGTGTCGCCGCGGTTCGACACCTGCCGCTCCAGCAGATCATGAGGCTCGTCTCCCAAAACACGGCTGGGCGCTCGCTGGGCATCTTCGGCGAGCCGGGCGTGAACGTACTCGAATTGAACCTCGCGCTTGACCGTCTGACGGGACGGATTCGCTGATGTCGGCTCAGGTTCCGGCCACCGGCGAAAGGCAGGCAATCTCGCTGTTTCGGCGCGACATCGTCCTGCGCGCGCTGATCGACAGCTTCAAGAAGCTCGACCCGCGCGTACAGATCCGCAACCCGGTGATGTTCGTTGTCGAGATCGGCTCCGTGATCACCTCGGTCACCTGGGTGATCCAGGCCTTCGGCGGCAAGCCGCTCGACGGCCACGAGCCCGCCTGGTACACGTTCACGATCTCCGTCTGGCTGTGGCTGACGGTCGTGTTCGCGAACATGGCGGAGGCGTTCGCCGAGGGTCGCGGGCGCGCTCAGGCGGACACGCTGCGCAACATGCGCAAGGAGACCGTCGCGACGCTGCGCGACGGGTCCACGAAGGCCGCCGCTGAGCTCACGCGCGGCGATGTCGTGGTCGTCCCGGCGGGAGAGCTGATCCCCGGCGACGGCACCGTGATCGAGGGCATCGCGACCGTCGACGAGTCTGCCATCACGGGCGAGTCCGCACCGGTGATCCGCGAGTCCGGCGGCGACCGCAGCGCCGTCACCGGCGGCACGCGCGTGACCTCCGACGAGATTGTCGTCGAAATCACCCAGGAGCCCGGGCAGTCGTTCCTCGACCGCATGATCGCGCTCGTCGAGGGAGCCGAGCGGCGCAAGACGCCGAACGAGATCGCCCTGAACATCCTGCTTGCGGCGCTGACCCTGATCTTTGTGATCGTCGTCGCGACGCTGCGCCCGTTCGGCCTGTTCGCCGGGACTCAGATCTCTGAGACGACTCTGATCGCGCTGCTCGTCGCGCTGATCCCGACGACGATCGGCGCGCTGCTCTCGGCGATCGGGATCGCGGGCATGGACCGCCTCGTGCGTCGCAACGTGCTCGCGCTCTCCGGCCGCGCGGTCGAGGCCTCCGGAGATGTCGACGTATTGCTGTTGGACAAGACCGGCACGATCACGATCGGCAACCGCCTCGCATCGGAATTCGTGCCGATGCCGGGGGTGCCCGAGTCCGAGCTGGCCGAGGTCGCGCAGCTCGCCTCGCTCGCGGACGAGACGCCCGAGGGCCGCTCGATCGTCGTGCTCGCGAAGCAGTACGGCATCCGCGAGCACGACATGACGACGCTGCAGGCCGAGTTCGTGCCGTTCACCGCGCAGACGAGGATGAGCGGTGTCGACATCGACGGCCGCCGGCTGCGCAAGGGCGCGGGCGATTCGATCGTCGAGCTCGTCTCCAGCGAAGGGGGCTCCCCGCCACCCGAGCTGCAGGTCCAGCTCGACCGCATCGCCAACGAGGGCGGAACTCCGCTCGCCGTCTCACGCGACAACCAGGTGCTGGGGGTCGTCTACCTGAAGGACACGATCAAGGAGGGCATGAAGGCGCGCTTCGACCAGCTGCGCGCGATGGGCATCAAGACCGTGATGGTCACCGGCGACAACCGCCTGACCGCCGCGAAGATCGCCGATGAGGCGGGCGTCGACGACTTCCTCGCCGAAGCCACGCCCGAGCGCAAGCTCGCGCTGATCCGCGAGCAGCAAGCCGACGGGCGGCTCGTGGCGATGACCGGGGACGGGACGAACGACGCGCCGGCTTTGGCGCAGGCCGACGTCGGCGTGGCGATGAACACGGGGACCCAGGCCGCGCGCGAGGCCGGAAACATGGTCGACCTCGACTCCAACCCGACGAAGCTGATCGAGATCGTCGAGGTCGGCAAGCAGTTGTTGATCACGCGTGGGGCGCTCACGACGTTCTCGATCGCCAACGACGTTGCCAAGTACTTCGCGATCCTGCCGGCCGTGTTCATCGGCACCTACGCCACGACGGCCGGCGGCACGGGGCCCTTGCACGTGCTCAACATCATGAACCTCGGCACGCCCCAGTCGGCGATCGTCTCGGCGATCATCTTCAACGCGCTTGTGATCCCGCTCTTGATCCCGTTGTCTCTGCGGGGGGTTCGCTACCGGCCGATCGGTGCGAGCGCGCTGCTGCGGCGCAACCTGTCGATCTACGGCCTCGGCGGCATCGTCGCGCCGTTCATCGGGATCAAGCTGATTGACCTTGTCGTTCATAACCTGCTCGGCGCCTGACCGGCTCAGGATCGGCCTTCTCTGCCGGCCGGCGCAGTTCCGGCCTTCCTCCCGGCCGGCAAAAGCCCGTCCGTGATGAAGTCCGGCCCTGCTCTGGCTGCCCCGGACCGGGGGTGTCATAATAAGAGGATCGGCCGCAGGTGCCGTGTGCTTGAGCTTCCATTGTACGCGAGCACGCGGAGGAGATCGATCCAGCGCTCACGCCACCAGGTGGCTTTCATGCCCGTAGTCTGGAGTAGCCGCGTAGGTAGAGGCCCTCGCGCTGTTGCGCGTCGGGTAGGGGATGTTCTGACCAGCGCTCGAGGAGTGTGAAGGTGATCCGCTCGTCGGGCTCGGCGTCCTCGTCCTCGTCGGCGTTGGGTAGGAGCACGGCTCGCATGTGGATGAGGCCGAGTGGTGGATCGTCTTCCCAGCGTGGGTGCTCGCGTCCGCTGAAGTCCAGCAGATACCCCGAGGCGTTGAGGAGCGCGTGGAGCTCCTCGAAGCGGCGCGAGACGAACGTGCTGATGTGCGACACCGCGCGTTTCTAGCAGAGGAACGCTGAGACGGCCCCCGCAATACCGTTTTCCTTAGTGTCGATTCCGTCGATTCAGACGATATCTTTGATAATCTGGATTCCTCAACGTCGCTGGCTGGAGGTGTGCAATGGCTGATTTCGATAGGCAGTACTGGAAGATCAAGGACTTCGCCGAGCACTTCGGCTTGGACAAGAGCACGGTCTACAACCAGATCGAGCGGGGCGAGATCCGCGCTATCCGCATCGGCAAGACGGCGCTGCGCATCCCCACCACGGAGGTCCAGCGCGTGCTGGACAGCTTCGTAGAGCCCCGCGAGCAGCCCCACGACTTGCTGGCACGTACGGAGGACTTCCAGGCTCGCACCGGGCGCTCCCCGGCAGACTTCGCCGACGCTTGGCGGGAAGGCAAGATCGAAGACACCCCGCAGAACACGCGCGATGCGATCGAGGCCCTCGCCCTACGCGAGGCACTGCAAGCCGCCACCGTCCACGCGTAGGCACCGACGGATCAGCGCCACCGAGCCGCCGTGGGCGACAATGCCCGCATGGCCTCACCGGACCGCGGCCACCTGAAGGTCTTCATCGGGATGGCTCCTGGGGTGGGGAAGACCTACCGGATGCTGCAGGAGGGCGCCGCCGAGGCCGAGAATGGGCGGGATGTCGTTGTCGGCTATCTCGAGTCGCATGGGCGGGCTGAGACCGTCGCGCAGGCTGAAGGGCTCGAGATCGTTCCTCGCAGGAAGGTGGTCTACCGGGGGACGCCGCTGCAGGAGATGGATCTGCCGGCGGTGCTCGCACGGAAACCGGAGCTGTGTTTGATCGATGAGCTTGCGCACACGAACGCGCCGGGAGTCGAGCACGAGAAGCGCTACGAGGACGTTCGCGATGTGCTGGAGGCGGGGATCGACGTGTACTCGACCGTCAACGTCCAGCACCTGGAGAGCCTCAACGATCAGATCACGCAGCTGACGGGGTCGATCACGCGGGAGACGATTCCCGACGAGGTGCTCTCGATGGCGGATGAGGTCGTGCTGATCGATCTCACGCCGGAGGCGTTGATCGCGCGGTTGAAAGCGGGGAAGGTCTACCGGCCAGAGCGCGTGCAGGCGGCGCTGAACAACTTCTTCAAGATCGAGAACCTCGCCGCGCTGCGCGAGACGGCGTTGCGCCAGGTGGCGGAGGATGTCGAGGTCAAGCGGCTCGTGCGCGCGCCCGGTTCCGATCGGCTCGTGCCCGCCTCGCGTCGCGACGAGGAAGTGCTGCGCGGTGGCGAGGAGGGGCTGCGGGCGCCCACGCCGGTCGCGCCGCAGGCGATCGCCGAGCGGCTGCTCGCGCTCGCGACGCTCGAGGCGGACTCCGAGCGGGTGGTACGGCGTGCTTGGCGCTCGGCGCAGCGGTTGGACGCCACGCTCGATGTGCTCGTCGTGCGGCCCTCCGGGCGCGCGCCCGGCGAGGAGGACCGCAAGCGGCTGGAGGCGTTGCGGCGGCTGACTGCGATGCTCGGTGCACGGCTGCATGTCGAGGAGGGCGACGACGTCGCCGCGGTCGCCGTTCGCCTCGCGCGCTCGCTCGGCTCGACCTACGTGCTGCTCGGCACGCCGTCCCCTCCGAAGGGTCTGCGCCGGCTCGGCGCGGGCTCCGCAGATCGCGCGCTGCCGATGCGACTCCTGCGCGGGCTGCCCGGCGTCGACATCCGGATCATCGCCGACCCCTCGCTGCGCGGGCAGGCGGGGGAGGGGGAGGTGTTTGACGAGGCTGGTGGGTGACTACGGGCGGGTCAGGGGGTGGGTGGCGGGCCCTCGGCGTGATCGATCTCCGTCCGGCCGGCTGGGCGTGCGGGCGTTCAGGGATCATGATATTCTTCATGATCATGAGGACGGCTAAGATAACGCGTGGGGGGCAGATCTCGATTCCCTCGCGCATTCGTCACCGGTGGGGCACTTCGACGCTGGCGCTGGAGGATCTCGGGGATCGGGTGGTGCTCAGGCCGGCGCCCGACGATCCGATCGCGGCGGCGCGTGGCGCTCTGGCCGGAGAGCTGTCGATGAGCAGCGGGCAGTTGCGCACGGCGGCGCGGGAGGCCGAGACGGTCGCCGAGAGCCGTCCCCGTCCAGGCGGGCGTCGGGCGCGGGCCAAGTGAGCGTCTTGCTGGACGCCTTCGCGCTGATCGCGCTGCTGGCGGATGAGCCGGCGGCGGACGACGTGGAGGCGCTGCTGCGAGCGGGCGAGGCGGCGATCACCGCGGTCAACCTGGCCGAGGCGCTGGATGTGCTCCAGCGCGTCCAGGGGATGTCCTCCGAGCGCGTTGGGGAAGTGACGATGCCGCTTGTCGGTGAGCGCATGAAGCTCGTGGCGATCGATGAGCGGATCGCCCGCGACGCCGCCGACATCCGGGCGCGCCGCTACCACCGCACCCGTGCCCCGCTGTCGCTCGCGGACTGCATCCTGCTGGCCGCGACGGGAGAGTCCGACACGCTCGCCACCGCCGATGCGCCCCTGATCCGCGCGGCCGAAGCGGAGAACCTGCAAGTCAAGGCATTGCCCCGCTGATCGCGGGACTGATACGAGGTGTGATCTAGGTCGAGACCGCGACGGGCGGCGCCGGGGTCTCGGCCGCCGACCCGCCCCCAGGCGGATCGGGCTCGTTGCGCGCCAGCCGCATCGCGCCCAGCGCGAGCAGGCCGCAGGCGGCGGCGATCGGGGCGAGCACCTTCAGCGGGTAGCTGCTGAAGGTCGGGTGGTCGACCGTGCTCAGCGCGGTGTGATCGCCGGCTTTGACGATCGATGCGAGGCCCGCGTGGTCGATCCCGAGCACGGTCGGCGCGAGCACCGCGAACAGGCACCAGCCGGCGAGCACGAGTAGGCCGATCGCGAGCGAGCGGTTGGAGAGGCGCAGGCGCGGCGTCGCCCATGCGGAGAGCATGATCGCGCCGCCCGCCGCCAGCAGGAATGGCCAGATCCCGCCCCAGCCGCGGCCGAGGCCGTAGGCGGAGGCGATCGTCGGTTGGAACAGCGCCTGGCGCAGGTAGCGCGCCCACACGACCGTCTCGGTCTCGTAGCCCACGAGCGGATGCGTGATCGTCGCGATCGCCGTCGTCGCGATCGAGACTCCCGCGAGCGCGACCGCCGGGCCCGGCCAGCGCTTCAGCGCGAGCGCGATCGGGAAGGCGAGGAACGGCAGCAGCGTGTCGAGGAATCTGGGGCCCATGAAGCCGCCGCCGAACGGCAGGTAGTAGCCCGAGTTGTAGCCGAGATAGCAGATGCAGATGGCCGTGATCGTGAGCGCCTCGGCGCGCTTGCCGCGGCGGTAGAGGAGCACCGTGCCGAGCCCACCGAGTGCGAGCACCGGTGAGATCGTGAGCAGCCCGCGCGAGTCGAAGAGCAGCGTCGCGAGCACCTTCAGGTTGGGCAGGTCGATCCCGAAGAAGCCCTGCTGCTGGCGGGGGATGCTCGAGTACGCGAGGTGCGTCCAGGATCCGAAGGCGTAGTGGTTGTAGAGCAGCAGCGGCACGATCCCGATCAGCCCGCCGAGCACATACGCGCCTCCACGCCGCGCGACGCCGCCCGGCGTGAACGCGTCTCGCCGCGACAGGAGATAGCCCCCGAGCACGAGCGCCGCGAAGAACGTCGGGTACTCCGAGCTGACCGCGTACCCCATCGCCAGGCCCGCCACCCCCAGCAGCATCGGGCTCGCCGGCCCCTCGCGCTCGCGCACCATGATCCAGAAGGCGGCGAATGCGAGGAACGTGGTGAAGATGTGGCTGAAGAGCAGCGTCGAGAGCGCCAGCGCCATCGTCCCCAGCCCCAGCGCGACCGCGGCGGCGGCGCCGTAGCCGGGCTCGAAGCGCTCGGCCACGCGCCACACGAGCACCAGCAGCAGCAGGCCCGGCAGCACGTTCGACCACAGGCCGATCAGGTAGATCATCTCGTCGCCCGGATGGTTCGGCGGCGCCACGTGCGCGTCCGTCCACGATTCGGCGCCGACGACGTTCAGGGCGTCGTAGAAGGGGAGCGAGAACAGCGCCATGCCGGGCGCGCGGGCGGAGTAGTAGTGGCCCCTGTAGTAGGCCTTGTCGCCCGTGTTTTCCTGGTATTTGTCGATCGTCGTTGAGTCCTCGTTCAGCGACCGGATCAGGTCGTAGTGCGAGGTCTGGTTCCAGGAGAAGCTCTGAATCACGGTCGCGTAGGAGAGCCCCACGAGCAGGATCGCGGCCAAAGCGAGGCGTTTCCTGGTGATCAGCCTCATATCGATCGGTCACGCTCCCATGGGTTCGCAGGCCAAGCTGGGCAAGGACGCAGGGAGCGTGGCGTGCTACGCACGCGAGCGACTGAGGACGCAGATCCAGCGCCGGCATGCGGACTCATGGGTCGGTCCCGTGGAGCGCGGCCGGCCCTGGCCCGATCTCGTAGATCACGAGCGAGCCGACCTGCCGGCGCGTGATGCCGAGGCCCGCGATCGGCTTGGCCGCTGCGGCGGCCGGGTCTGGGGGATCGGGGAGCACATGGCCGTGTTCGGGCGGCAGGCCCTTCGGCAGCACCGTGTGGAGCACGACCGTCTTGATCCCGTAGTGGCGCAACTTCTCCACGCTCGTCCTGTCCGGGAAGCCGTTCATGCCGCCGCGCAGGTCGTCCACCTGGGGCATGTCGAAGGTGGAGTTGCCGATCGGGATCTCGTAGAAGCCGTCGGTGGAGAAGTACTGCGAGATGCGATCCAGCGCCCCGTCGGTGGGCAGGTCCAGCAGCGGCCCGGGCAGGCCGACCTCGGCCCGCGCCGGCTGAGGCACGAGCGGATGGCCGAGGTGCCCCGCCCCTTCGCCGACGATCCCGATCGCGAGCACCACGCCGACGATCCCGGGCAGCATGCGGACCGGGTGTCGCGGGGCGGGTGGGAATTTGATCCTTCCCGCAAATCCAGCCAGCCACTGCGCGCCCGCGCCCGCGAGCAGCGCGTAGAGGAGCGTCGCCATCGTGAAGACCCTGCCGGGCACGCGCACGCCGTCCCAGCCTGGCGCGTAGTCGTAGAGCAGACGGTACGGATAGCCCGCGCCCGTGATGCCGAAGCCGAGCGCGAGCACCGAGCAGACGACGATCCCGGCGAGCAGCGCGAGGCGCAATCGGCGCGTGTAGGAAGATGGCGCTCCCCCCAGCGCGCCAGACCCGAAGAGCCCGACGAGCGCGAGCACGAGGATCAGCCCGCCGGGCCAGAACACGCTCTCGTTCTTCGAGTTGACTTTCGCGCGCATCCCCGATGTGAGCGAGCCCCAGACGCGGTTCTCCGAGGAGGCCGAGAGGAACGCGGCGGGGCCGGCGGAATAGGTTTTGACTTCGCTGAGCGTGCGCTTGGCCGTCGGGTACTCTTCCGCGACCTTCAGGTAGGGCCGCGCTTGGTAGACGGTGACGACGCCGAGCGCGGCGATCCCGATCAGCGTGACCGCGAGCAGGCGGCGGGGAATCAGGGGCCCGCGCGCGCCGGCCGGCCGCTCCGCGGGCTCGCCCCAGGCGGGGCCCGGGGTCAGCCGCCCGCGCCACCAGTGCCACAGCACGAGCAGCCCGAGCACGAGCAGCAGGTAGGAGTACTGCAGGCCGAGCGTGAAGCCGAGGCTGATCTGCCAGGCCGAGACGAGCCAGCCGGCGAGCACGAGCCCGCGTTGGCCGCGTCGGTAGCCGCGCAGCAAAAGGAACAGCGCCAGCGCGATGCCGCCGGAGGAGATCACGTGCAGGTGCCCGGCCTCGGTGACCCGGTAGGGGGCGTAGGCGAAGGCGACGCCCGCGGCGGCCGCGGCGAACCAGCGCAGTCCGAGCTCGCGCGCGAGCAGGTAGGCGCCGACGAAGCACAGCGACCAGGCCCAGAGGAACAGCAGGTTGTAGCGGACGAGCGCGGCGACCGTGCCCGAACCGAAGAACGCCGCCGGGCCGTAGCCGAGCAGCGAGTCCGAGAAGGCGAGGCTGAGTGGGTGGGGGTAGAAGGTGTTGGCGTCGAACAGGTGTGTCGGGTCGTGCAGCATCGCGTGCCCGACCCACGCGATCTCCCAGACGGTGCGCACCGGATCGCCGAGATCCGGGGCGATGTGGGTCGACATGTGCAGGAGGAGCGGCCAGCTCGTCAGCACCGCCAAGAGGACGGCGGCGAGGATCGCCCACGAAAGCTCCGCGCGCCCGATCGCGGGCGAGGCGGGCCAACGTCGCTCGCGCCGCCCGACAGGAGGGGTCGCGGGCCTGTCGATCAGCGTGCTCGCCATTCGCGGTGGAGCATACGGGAGGCGTGTCACACTTGAGGCATGCGGGTCTTGGTGGTGGGGTCGGGAGGTGTCGGGGCGGCGTTCGCGGCGATCGCGCAGCGACGTCCAGTCTTCACGCGGGTCGTGCTGGCCGACGTCGCGCTTGAGCGCGCCCAGGCGGTGTCCGAGCGGCTGGGCGAACCCGATCGCCGATCCCGAACAGCATCAGTCCGCCGATCAGCGGGCCGAGGCCCAGGAACAGGAAGTTGCGTGCGCTTTCCGTCAGGTCGCGGCGGTAGTACCAGCCGCAGGCGACGCCGGTGAAGCCGTAGTAGAAAGCAGATCGGGAATCCGATCGCGACTACCGCGTCCGCGAGCACGCTTGATGAGAGCAGCAGCAGCGTGATCGTGACGATGATCGCGAGCAGGCCGAAGCCGAGCGTCGAGACGGTCGGCGTCAGGTAGCGCTTGTGTACGCGGGCGAGCAGGCTCGTGACCGCTTTCCAGTGTGCCATCGAGAGCGTCGTGCGGGCCGTCGGCAGGATCGTCGTCTGCGTCGAGGCCGAGGCCGAGGTGAGCACGGCGATGATCAGCAGCTTGTTCAGGGGTTCGCCGAGCACGCCCGTGCAGCGTCTTGAGTAGGACATCTCGGCGGAGTAGCGTTGTTCTCAATGTCCAGGAATCTTCAAGAGCTCGCGAAGCGCCACCTGTGGATGCATTTCACGCGGATGGGCTCCTATGAGGACAGCGAGGTCCCGATCATCGTGAGGGGGGACGGTTGCTACGTGTACGACGAGCACGGCAAGCGCTATCTCGACGGGCTCTCGGCGCTGTACTGCGTGAACATCGGCCACGGCCGCGCCGAGCTCGGGAAGGCCGCCGCGAGGCAGGCCGAGGAGCTGGGCTTCTACACCAACTGGAGCTACGCCCACCCGCGCTCGATCGAGCTCGCCGCGCGGATCGCCGAGCTCGCGCCGGGGGATCTGAACCGCGTGTTCTTCACCTCCGGGGGGTCGGAGGCGGTCGAGTCGGCGTGGAAGCTCGCGAAGGCCTACCACGCCGCGAGCGGCGAGCCGACGAGGACGAAGCTGATCTCGCGCAAGTTGGCCTACCACGGGACCTCGATGGGAGCGTTGACCGCGACCGGCGTGCCGGCGTTGCGGACGCCGTTCGAGCCGCTGACCCCCGGCGGGCACCATGTGCCGAACACGAACTCCTATCGCTGGAGCGAGGATCGCGACCCGTTGTGGGCGGCGGAGGCGATCGAGGAGGCGATCCTGTTCGAGGGCCCGAGGACGGTCGCGGCGGTGATCCTCGAGCCGGTGCAGAACAGCGGCGGCTGCTTCGTACCCCAGGACGGCTACTTCGGGCGCGTGCGCGAGATCTGCGACCGGCATGGGGTGCTGTTGATCTCCGACGAGGTGATCTGCGCGTGGGGCCGGCTCGGGTACTGGTTCGGCTGCGAACGCTTCGATTACCAGCCGGACATGATCACGATCGCGAAGGGCCTCACCTCCGCGTATGCGCCGCTCGGCGCGGTGCTCGCCTCGGACCGTGTCGCCGAGCCGTTCCTGCACGGCGATGAGACGTTCACGCACGGCTTCACGTTCGGCGGGCACCCGATCGCGTGCGCGGTCGCGCTGGCGAACATCGACGTGATCGAGCGCGAGGACCTCTGCGGGCACGTGCGCGCGAACGAGGGGCGCTTCAGGGAGATGCTCGAGGGGCTGCGCGACCTACCGATCGTCGGCGACGTGCGCGGCGCCGGCTACTTCCAGGCGATCGAGCTCGTGAAGGACAGGGAGACGAAGGAGACGTTCACGCACGAGCAGGCCGAGCACCTGCTGCGCGGCTTCCTCTCCGGGGAGCTGTACAGGCGCGGGCTGATCTGCCGGACCGACGACCGCGGCGATCCGGTCGTGCAGCTCTCGCCGCCGCTGATCGCGGGCGTTGAGCAGTTCGACGAGATCGAGTCGATCCTGCGCCCGGTGCTGAGCGAGGCGGGCGAGCGAATCGCGAAAGGAGAGCTGCCAGCGCGGCGGGGTAGGGAGCCGGCGCGATGAGGATCGGGGTCCCGACCGAGGTGAAGGTCGACGAGTACCGCGTGGCGATCACGCCCGCCGGTGTGCGGGAGCTGTGCGCGCGTGGGCACGAGGTGCTGGTGCAGGCGGGCGCGGGGCTGGGGAGCGCGTTCGACGACGCCCACTTCACCGCGCAGGGCGCGCGGATCGTGCCCGACGCGCAGGCCGTCTTCGGCGAGGCTGAGCTGGTGCTGAAGGTGAAGGAGCCCCAGGCGGCGGAGGCCGGGCTGCTGAGAGAGGGGCAGACGCTGTTCACCTACCTGCACCTCGCGGCCGAGCCCGAGCTCGCGCGCGGACTGCGGGAGTCGGGCGCGACGTGCATCGCCTATGAGACCGTCGAAGACGCCGAGGGGCGGCTGCCGCTGCTGGCGCCGATGAGCGAGGTCGCGGGCAAGATCGCCACGCAGGCGGGCGCGTTCATGCTCGAGAAGCCGCTCGGCGGCCGGGGCATCCTGCTGGGCGGGGTGCCCGGCGTGGCGGCCGCGACGGTGCTCGTGATCGGCGGCGGCGTCGTGGGGATGAACGCCGCATTCATCGCGATCGGGATGCAGGCCGACGTGTTCGTGTTCGATCGCTCGATCGACCGCCTGCGCGAGCTCGAAGTAGCGTTCGGCGGGCGCGCCTCCACCGTGTACTCCTCGACGCTCGCGATCGAGGAGATGCTGCCGCGGGCCGACCTCGTGATCGGCGCGGTGCTCGTGCACGGCGGCCGCGCGCCGCGCGTGGTCACGCGCGAGCAGCTCGGGCCGATGAAGCGCCACGCGGTGCTCGTCGACGTCTCGATCGACCAGGGTGGCTGCTTTGAGACCTCCCGGCCGACGACCCACACCGATCCGACGTATGAGGTCGACGAGATCACGCACTACTGCGTCACGAACATGCCCGGCGCGGTGCCGATCACCTCCACCTACGCGCTCACGAACGCGACCCTGCCCTATGTGCTGGAGCTCGCCGAGCACGGTGTCGACGGCGCCCTGGAGCGCGACCCCGGCCTGGCGAAGGGGCTGAACGTGCGCGCGGGTGAGATCACCTACGGAGCCGTAGCGGAAGCGCTCGGCGTGTGACCGTGACCGTTTGACTCAAATCTGACGAAAGTGTGACGAGAATGACCCAAATGTGTGACCCGAACAACGCGCGCATTCTGATCGGCCCACTCTCGACGAAAGTGTGACGAGAATGACCCAAATGTGTGACGGAAGTGTGACGGGAAGGTAAAGGCGGGCGGATGTGGGTTACACAAAACAGACTGCGTATAACTATGGTGTCACGCAGTTTTAAAAGAGGAACAGCAATCGCAGCCCCTTTATGTAAGCGACGCGGCGATTCTTGGAGAAGAGGTTGATATGGCGATCACGGCAGGCACACTCGAGAACTTCATTCGCGCCCGCCCTGGCGGCGGGTAACACGGTCGTGCTGAAGCCGGCCGAGACGACGCCGCTCACGACCGTGCGCTTCGCGGAACTCGCGGCGGACGTGCTGTTGAAGGGCGTGCTGGCGAACTTGCAATAAAGGTCGGTCGGCGGCGGGCGGCGCTTAGCCTGCTACGGTCCCACTACCGGGCGGCGACGTCGCCCGCGAGATTCTTTGTCTTTGTTGGCGCTTTTTTCGTTGCGCGGATGGGGTCAGTCGAATCTCCATCTAAGCGGCGACCGAGTGGTCGCCAGAAGGAGCAACACCAACATGGAGCATCAAACGTTCGCCGACCTCGGCGTGTCCGAGGTCGTCGCCAGTGAGCTTGCCAAGCGCGAGATCACCCAGCCGTTCGCGGTCCAGAAGATGGTCCTCCCCGACGTGCTCGCCGGGCACGACGTGCTCGCGCAGTCCCCGACCGGGTCGGGCAAGACGCTCGCGTTCGGGATCCCGATGATCGAACGCCTGCACGGCACCAACGTGCGCCCCTCGGCGCTCGTGCTGGCGCCGACGCGCGAGCTGGCATCGCAGATCGTCGACGATCTGCGCGACATCGCCCACGCCCGCGCGCTCTCGATCGCGGCCGTCTACGGGGGCGCCGGCATCGTCAAGCAGGCGCGCCTGGCCGCGCGCGCACACATCCTCGTTGCCACGCCGGGACGGCTGCTCGACCTGATCGACCGCCGCGACGTATCGCTCGACCGCGTCAGGCTGCTCGTGCTCGACGAGGCCGACAGGATGCTCGACATGGGCTTCAAGCCCGTCGTCGACCGGATCGTGAAGATGTGCGCGCGCGAGCGCCAGACGCTGCTGTTCAGCGCCACGCTCCAGGGCGAGGTGGGGAAGGTCGCGAAGGCCTACACCACCGATCCGCGTCGCCACGAGCACGCCCACTCCGAGGAGCGCAAGGGAGACGTCGAGCACCGTTTCGTGTCGGTCTCCCACGAGGGCAAGGTCGCGCGACTCGTGTCCGAGCTGAACGACTCCGAGCGCGGGCTCACGCTCGTGTTCGTGCGCACCAAGCGCGGCGCCGACCGGCTCGTCAAACGGCTGGCTCAGAGCAACGTGCACGCGGTCGCGATGCACGGCGACAAGTCCCAGTCCCAGCGCGAGAAGGCGCTCGCGCGCTTCGAGTCCGGCGCCGTCGACACGCTCGTGGCGACAGACGTCGCCGCGCGCGGCATCGACGTCGCGGGTATCACGCACGTGATCAACTTCGACATCCCCGGCTCGCGCGAGGACTACGTCCACCGCATCGGGCGCACCGCCCGCGCGGGCGCGAGCGGCACCGGCGTCACGTTCGTCGTCCACGACCAAGCACGCGAAATGGTCGCGATGGTCCGCGACCTCGGCTTGAACCGCGAGCTCGAGGCCGGCGGCCTGCCGATCGACGCCACCGGCCAGCGCTCGGGCGGCTCCCAACAGCGCACGCGCTCCTCGCGCAACCGCGGCCGGGGCGGCCCGGCGCGCAACGGCTCCGGCTCTCCCCGGACGGGCTCCGCGCGCTCCGGCTCCGGAAACAGAAGCGGAGCCGCGCGCAGCGGCGGGCGCTAAGCGCGTCGGCCGAGGATTTGGAAGATCGAGGTAAAGCCCGTTCGGAACCCGTTGCGCGCGGCGCGTAGGTACAGCCGCCAGACGCGCACGCGTTCGGGGCCGGCCAGCTCCTCGGCGCGTGGCAGGTTGGCGTCGAGGCGCTCGATCCAGTGGCTGAGCGTCTCGGTGTAGTCCCCCCGCAGGCCCTCGACGTGCAGGGGCTCGATCCCGGCGCGCTCGAGCGCGAGCGCGACGCGCGAGACGTGCAACGGCGCGGCGTCAGGGAACACGTAGCGCTCGGAGAACGGCCCGGCCTCCGCCTCGCCGTGGCGCAGGCGGGCGATGCCGTGATTGAGCAGCCTGCCGCCCGGCCCCAGCAGGCCGGCGAGCTGCTGCGCGTAGAGGTCGATCTGGTTGGCGCCCACGTGCTCGACCATGCCGATGCTTGCAATCGCGTCATAGCCTTCGTCGGCCGCGCCCAGATCGCGGTAGTCCGCGACGCGGATCTCCACGCGGTCCGCCAGGCCGGCCTCGGCCACGCGCTCGCGCGCCAGCTCGGCCTGGGCGGGGGAGAGCGTGATGCCGACCGCCCGGACGCCGTGGTTGGCGGCCGCGTGGATCACGAAGCTGCCCCAGCCGCAGCCGACGTCGAGCACGCGCTCGCCCTCTTGCAGCGCCAGCTTCCTGCAGATCAGCTCGCGCTTGGCCGCCTGCGCTTGCTCGAGCGTCGGCCGCGGGCGATCCGCGTCGGGCGCTCCCCGCGGATGGGTTCCCCACGAGCCCTCGAGCGAGTCGAGCGTGCGCGAGAACAGCGCGCAGCTGTAGGTCATCGACTCGTCGAGGAACAGCGCGAAGAACTCGTTCGAGACGTCGTAGTGGTGGCGCACCGCGCGCGCGTCGCGCTCACGGCTGTGGCGGCGCCCGCGCGGGCGCAGCTCGCTCGCGGGGATCGGCGGCGGCTTCATCAGTCCGCAGGCGCGGACGGCGGCCAGCGTCAGCCGCAGCCGTGTCGCGGTCTCGATCGCGGGCGCCTTGAACGTATCGAGCAGCCCGATCACCTTGTCGAGGTCGTCCGCCTCCAGCTCGCCGGCGGCGTAGGCGCGTCCCAGCCCGAGCTGGCCGGGAGCGCGCAGCAGGTGCGCGACCGCGGCGGGGGAGCGCGCCGTGAAGACCGGTCCGCCGGGCGTCGTCGGCGCGAGCTCCGAGCCATCCCAGAAGCGCAGCGCGAACGGACGGTCCGGCAGCGCCGACGCCAGCTCGCGGCGCAGCGGCTCAGGCTGGGCGAAGGGCATCCTCAACCCCGCCTGGGTCGTTCGCGATCAGAAGAAGGGCTGCCAGACTCATGGAGTGCCGCCAAGCTTAGAACGTGACGCGAGCGATCCCGATCCCGTCGTCGAGGCCCGCCGCCTGGCCGAGCACGGTGTCCTACGTCTGCGCGCCGACAACCCCAGTCCGCTGACGCTGTCGGGCACCAACACCTGGATCGTCGGCCGCGACCCCGCCTACGCGGTCGACCCCGGTCCCGCGCTCGAGGAGCACATCGAGCGTCTCGTTGCGGCGCTCGACGCGCGCGGCGGACTCGGCGGCATCGCGCTCACCCACGACCACGCCGACCACTCCGAGGGGGTCGAGGCATTGCGTCAGCGACGTCCCGCGCCGCTGGCCGCGGGGCGGGGCGAGGTCGACGTGAAGCTCGTCCCAGGTGCCCACTTCGGGCCGTTCGTCGCGCTCGCCACGCCCGGCCACGCCCCCGATCACCACGCGCTGATCGCCGGCCGCGTGTGCTTCACCGGCGACGCGGTGCTCGGCGAAGGCAGCGTGTTCATCGCCCCCGATCCCGGGGCGCTCGCCGGCTATCTCGACGGCCTGCGCGAGCTGCGCGAGCGCGAGCTCGATGTCCTCTGCCCGGGCCACGGCCCCCCGATCTGGGAGCCCCGAGCGAAGCTCGACGACTACATCGACCATCGCCTCGAGCGCGAGCGGCTGCTGCTCGCGGCGCTCGCCGCGGGGCGTCGCTCGACCGCCGAGCTGCTCGACGCCGCGTGGCCGGACGTGCCCGCCGAGCTACGCCCCGTCGCCGCCGTCTCGCTGCGCGCTCACCTCGACAAGCTCGAGGACGAAGAGCGGCTGCCCGCCGGCGTCGAGCGGGCCTCCGCTACCGTTCGGTGAGATGCCTCCGCGCTCGGCGATCACAAACAGGGCCGCGCCGAAGACCGACAGCCCGAACGAGGAGGCGGGGCTCTCCGCGAGCTCCCCGCGCCGCAAGGCCACCACTCGTCCGATCGGGGCGTTCTCGACCAACTCGCCGTTTCCGCCGATCGCCGACTACGGCTTCCTGTCGGACTGCCACACCGGCGCGCTGGTCGCCTCCGACGGCTCGATCGAGTGGATGTGCCTGCCGTACTTCGACTCGCCGTCGATCTTCGGCGCACTGCTCGACCGCGGCGCAGGGTCGTGGCGCGTCGGACCGTATGGGCTGTACGTGCCCGCCGGCCGGCGCTACATCCCCGGGACGAACATGATCGAGACGACGTGGATGACGCCGCAGGGCTGGATCCGCGTGGTCGATGCGCTGGCGATCGGCGAATGGCACGACAACGAGCACGGATCGAGCCACACGCGCCCGCCGACCGACTTCGACGCCGACCATCTGCTCGTGCGAATGATCGAATGCGTCCAAGGCCAGGTGCAGGTCGAGGTCGTCTGTGAGCCGATGCTCGACTACGGCGCGACGCCGGCGGAATGGCGGAAGGTCGAGCTCGAGTCGGAGGCGGACGAGGCGCCACGCATGGACGAGGCGTCACATGCGCACGACGCGCTCGCGATGGACGCGTCCGACGGCAAGACGATCTTCAGGCTCTACAGCGACATCCGGATGGGCATCGAGGGCAACCGCACGCATGGGCGCCACACGATGGCCGAAGGCGAGAAACGCTTCTCGGCGATCTCCTGGACGGAGGCGCGGGGCGGCCCGCAAACCGCCGAGGAAGCCGAACAGATCATCGAGCGGACGGGGCACTTCTGGCGTGGCTGGTTGGCCGAAGGGAACTACCCCGACCATCCGTGGCGGGCGCACCTGCAACGCTCGGCGCTCGTGCTGAAGGGGTTGACGTTCATGCCGACCGGCGCGCTCGTCGCCGCGCCGACGACCTCGCTGCCGGAGACGCCGGGCGGCGAACGCAACTGGGACTACCGCTATTGCTGGATGCGCGACGCGTCGTTCACGCTGTGGGCGCTGCACGCGCTCGGCCTGGACTGGGAGGCCGACGACTTCATCGAGTACGTCGCCGAAGTCCCGCGCAACGACGACGGCTCGCTGCAGATCATGTATGGCGTCAGAGGGGAGAAAGACCTCGAGGAGTCGACGCTCGACCATCTCAAGGGCTACGGGGGCGCGCGGCCGGTACGGATCGGCAACGGCGCGTACAACCAGCGCCAGAACGACGTGTTCGGCGCGGTGCTGGACTCCGTCTATCTGCACTCCAAGCAGCGCGATCACATTCCCGAGCGGCTGTGGCCAGTGCTGATCGACCAGGTCAAATGCGCCGCGGCGGTGTGGAAGGAACCGGATCAGGGGATCTGGGAGGCGCGCGGCAAGCCGCAGCACTACGTCTCCTCCAAGCTGATGTGCTGGGTCGCGCTGGACCGCGGCGCGCGGCTGGGCGAACGCCGTGGACACGATCAAGCCGCGAAGGAATTCCAGGCGATCGCCGACGAGGTGCGCGAGGACATTTTGGCGAAGGGCGTCGACTCGCGCGGTGTCTTTCGCCAGCACTACGATACCGACGCACTCGACGCGTCGACGCTGCTCGTTCCGCTCCTGCGCTTCCTTCCGCCGGAGGACGAGCGCGTCTGTGCGACGGTGCGCGCGATCCGCGACGAGCTCACGGAGGGCGGCCTGGTGCTGCGCTACCGCACCGATGAGACCGACGACGGACAACAGGGCAAGGAGGGCACGTTCCTGATCTGCTCGTTCTGGCTCGTCTCGGCGCTGTCGGAGATCGGCGAGCACCGCGACGCGGAGCACCTGTGCGAGCGCCTACTTTCGTACTCCTCGCCGCTGGAGCTGTACGCCGAGGAGCTCGAGGCCTCCTCCGGTCGGCATCTCGGCAACTACCCGCAAGCCTTCACGCACCTGGCGCTGATCAACGCGGTAACGCACGTGATCGAGGCCCAGCAGGGCTAGGACGCCGCTCTAGCCGGGCGGTTCATTCAGTACCCGGGCTCGCCGGGGAGGAGCACGCGGGCGACCTCGCCCTCGACCACGACGCGCGGCTGGATCGGCCTCACCTCGCGTCCGGCCGCGTAGGACAGCAACTTCTCGGTGGAGGGGAAGGCGGCGAGCTGTTCGAGGTGCTTGATCGTGGGGAACACGAGCAGGATCCGTCCGTCGCGGTGGGCCTGCAGCGCCGTCGCGGGAGTGAACCAACCGTGCTCGACGCACTCCTCGCCGTCCACCCGCGGCTCCTGTCCGGGGGGCAGCGAGGCGAGGAAGAAGTGGGTGTCGAAGCGCGTGCGCACCTCGGCCGGGGTGATCCAGCGCGAGAACTTCACGAGCGCGGTCGGATCCTCGAGCGCGATCGCGGCCTCCTCGCGCAGCTCGCGGATCGCCGCCGCCCGGTGAGCGCCGTCGCCCTCACCCTCGCCCGCGTCGACGGCGCCGCCCGGGAACACCCACACGCCGCCCATGAACCGCGCCTCGGGCGTGCGCTTCACGAGCAGCACTTCGAGCGTCTGCGCGCCGCCGCGCAGCAGGATCACCGTGGCGGCCTGGCGCGGGGATGTAGGCTCGCCGAGGCTGGGCTCCTGACCGGGACCTGAGTGGCGATCGAGGTTGAGCTTCTGGCCGGGCTCCCCGTGGTCGCTGGAGGTCGAGGTGCTCATCCAAGGACCCTACCGGCAGGTAGTGTTATGTGCATGAGCACGACCCAAACCCTGCAGCGCTGGATCTGCGAGTCCTGCGGCTACATCTACGATCCCGAGGAAGGCGACCCGGACGGGGGCATCCCCACGGGAACTGCCTTCGAGGACATCCCGGACACGTGGTTCTGCCCCGTCTGCGGCGCCCGCAAGCGCGACTTCGTTCTATACGAGGACTGATCGGCCCTAGCGGCATCGTTGAGACCACGGCCTGTATCGAGCGACTGGGACGCACTGCTCGCGTTCGACCGTGAGCACGTCTGGCATCCCTACGGTGCGCTGCCCGGCGCGCAGGCGCCGCTGCCGGTCGTCGCGGCGGAGGGCGTGCGCCTGCGGCTGGCGGACGGCCGCGAGCTGATCGACGGCATGTCCTCGTGGTGGTGCGCGATCCACGGCTACCGCCACCCCGCGCTCGACGCCGCCGTGCGAGAGCAGCTCGGGCGGATCGCGCACGTGATGTTCGGCGGGCTCACGCACGAGCCGGCGTTGCGCCTGGCGGAGCGTCTCGTCGAGATCACGCCCGACGGGTTGGATCGGGTGTTCTTCTCCGACTCCGGCTCGGTCTCCGTCGAGGTCGCGATCAAGCTGTGCCTGCAGTTCCAGCGCGCGATCGGCCATCCCGAGCGCACGCGGCTGTTGACCGTGCGGGGCGGCTACCACGGCGACACGTTCGGCGCGATGGCCGTCTGCGATCCGGTCTCAGGGATGCACAGCATGTTCACCGGAGTGCTCCCCGCGCACGTGTTCGCCGAGCGCCCGCCCGACGGCTTCGAGGCGGGGTTGGACGCCGGCTGGGCGGAGCACGTGGGCGAGCTGCTCGCGCGGCACGCCCACGAGCTGGCCGCCGTGATCGTCGAGCCGGTCGTGCAGGGGGCGGGGGGGATGCGGTTCCACGCGCCGGAGTGCGTCACGCTGCTGCGCCGGCTCTGCGACGAGCACGGGCTGCTGCTCGTGCTCGACGAGATCGCGACCGGCTTCGGACGTACCGGCGGGGACGCGCTGTTCGCCTGCGAGCACGCTGGCGTTGCGCCCGACGTGATGTGTGTCGGCAAGGCTCTCACCGGCGGCTATCTCACGCTCGCGGCGACGCTCTGCACGCCTGCGGTGGCCGATGCGGTCTCCGCGGGGGAGGGCGGCGGTCTGATGCACGGGCCGACGTTCATGGCCAACCCGCTCGCGTGCGCGGTCGCGCTCGCGTCGCTGGAGCTGCTCGCCGACGGTGGTTGGCGTGAGCGCGTCGCCACGATCGAAGGCGCGCTGCGTGCCGGGCTCGAGCCGGCGCGGGAGCTGCCCGGGGTGACGGACGTGCGCGTGCGGGGCGCAATCGGCGTGGTACAGCTAGATCATCCGGTGAACATGCCCGCCGCCACGGCGGTGGCGGTCGATCGCGGCGTGTGGCTACGGCCGTTTCGGGATCTGATCTACACGATGCCGCCGTACGTGATCGGCGAGGAGGATCTGGCGCGGGTGACCGAGGCGATGGTGGCCGCGGCCGCTGGTTGAGATTGCGTTGAGCTCTGTCCGACTGTGCGCTAGGCTCTGTTGTGGTTAGAGCGTCTGTTGTCGCGTTCATAGGACCTCCTTTCTCCGGGGGTACGACCCCGGAACGACCCGAAGGGGAGGAACGTCGCGACTCGGTGGCCAACCACCACACCGACTTTACGGTCGGCTTGGGACGGGAGAGCAGATCGAGAGCCACTCCCGCCACGGGAGCGCGTCTCCCGCGCGAGCGAGATCGGCAACGGCGGGGCTCCCCACGTGCCCCAGGCCGGCGACCTCCACGTCGCCGATCCGCGTGATCGTCGCGCGGTTCGACTGCTCCAACTCCGACGGCTGCTCCGGCCACGGCGTGAGCACGACCGCGCACACGTCCAGTCCGGTCGCGCGCGCGGCGTCGAGCGTGAGCAGCGTGTGGTTGATCGTGCCCAGCCCCGGCGTGGCGGCGATCAGCAGTGGCAGCCCGAGCGCGACAGCGAGATCGCGCACCGTGAGCTCCTCGGCGAGTGGGACGAGCAGGCCGCCGACGCCCTCGACGATCAGCGTCTCCTCGCCGGGGGCCGCCGCGCGTGCGCGTGCGAGCAGGGCGGCGGGATCGATCGCCTCGCCCGCGAGCCCGGCCGCCAGGTGGGGCGAGACGGCGGGTCCGTAGCGCAGCGGCGCGACCTCCTCGGGTTGCATGCCGGCGACGCTCGCGAGCAGCTCGTGATCGGGCGGCCACCCGCTCTGCGAGCGGTCGTCGAGGCCGGTCACGACGGGCTTGTGCGCGCGCACGGGCTCGCCCGCGGCTGCGATCGCGGCGAGCAGCGCCGCGCTCAGGACCGTCTTGCCGACGCTCGTGCCGGTGCCCGTCACGAACAGCCCTCGGGGACGCTGAGCTTCGGGATCCTGCGTCCTCGGTCGCTCGTGTGCGTAGCACACATCGCTTCCTGCGTCCTTGACTCCCTTGCTCATCGTCCCCGAGGGGTCTTGTCGCTAGGCCGCGCGGCGGACGACGATGTCCCGCTCGCCGTCGAACGGCGCGGACGCCGTCGAGGGGTCCAGGTCGAGCGTCTGCGCCGCCTCGCCGAGCACCCGCGCGGCCTCGCGCAGCTCGTCGGCGGTGTGGGTCGCCATCACCGCCAGGCGCAGCCTCGAGGTGCCCGGCGCGACGGTCGGCGGGCGGATCGCCTGGGCGAAGATCCCGCGCTCGAGCAAGGCCTCGCAGAGGTCCAACGCCGCGCGCTCGTCGCCGACGATCAGGGGCACGATGTGCATCTCGGTGTCCTCCGCGACGATACCTTCGCCCGTCAACGCGCGGCGCAGCACGCGCGCGTTCGAGCGCAGCCGGCGCACGCGATGCGGCTTCTCTTCCAGCAGCTCCAGCGCCGCCAGGGCGCCCGCGACCGCCGGTGGTGGCGGGGCGGTCGAGAAGATCAGCGGGCGGGCGGTGTTGATCAGGTAGCGGATCGTCTCCTCGCTCGCACATGCATACGCGCCGTAGGAGCCGAGCGCCTTGCCGAGCGTGCCGATCGCGATGTCGACCTCGCCCTCCAGCCCGGCCTGCGCGATCGCGCCGCGTCCGTCGGGGCCGATCGCGCCGATCGCGTGGGCCTCGTCGACGATCGTCCGCGCGCCGTACGCCTTGGCGAGCTCGACGATCTCTGCCAAGGGGGCGAGGTCGCCGTCCATCGAGAACACAGAGTCGGTGACGATCAGCCGCCGGCCGCTGCCGCCGTGACGGCGCAGCGCCCGCTCGAGGTCGTTGACGTCGCGGTGGCGGTACACGACCACCTCCGCCCGCGAGAGCCTGCAGCCGTCGACGATCGAGGCATGGTTGAGCTCGTCGGAGAAGACGGTGTCGCCGCGTCCCGCCAGTGCGCCGATCGCGCCGGCGTTGGCGAGATAGCCCGAGCCGAACAGCACGCAATCCTCGGCGCCCTCGAAGGCCGCCAGACGCTGCTCAAGGCGGCGATGGATCGTCATCGTCCCGGACACCAGCCGCGAGGCGCCCGCGCCCACCCCCCAGCGCATCGCCGCGTCGGCCGCCGCCTCGCGGACGCGGGGATGGTCGGCGAGCCCGAGGTAGTTGTTCGAGCAGAGCAGCAGCACCGGCTTGCCGTCGAGCAGTACGCGCGGTCCCTGCGGCCCGCTCACCATGCGCGTGTGCCGGCCGCGTCCGAGCCGCTCCAGCTCCTCCAGGCGATGCTCGAGCTCGTTCATGTACCGACCGGCACCGCGTTGGGGGCGCCGTCAGGGCGTGGCGGGACGGTGCGCTTGGCCTTGAACCGCAGCTGGCTGGAGGGATCCCACAGCTTCACGTCCAGGTCGATCGCCGCCGTGGCCGGCGAACGCTCGAGCAGCTCCTCCACGACGTCCGGTGTCTCGCCCTCCAACCATCCCGAGCGGTTGTCCGGGCGCGGGTTGGCGGCGTTGTCGTGGTGGCGCGCGACGTTCAGACCGTGCTCCTCGAACATCGCCCGATCCTGCTCGGGCTCGTTGCCGAGCGTGGTCAGGAAGTTGCCCATCATCACGCCGTTGATGCCGGCCTTCACGGCCAGCGCCTGCAGCTCGCCGAGGTTCTCCACGCGCCCGCCGCACAGCCGGAACAACGCCTCGGGGAGGATCAGGCGGAAGATCGCGATCCACTTGACGGCCTCCCACGGATCCATGTACTCGCGGTCGCCGAACTTCGTGCCCGGCCGCGGGTTGAGCATGTTGATCGGCACGCTCGTCGGGTCGATCGCGGCCAGCTCGAAGGCCATCTCAACGCGCTGCTCGCGGCTCTCGCCGAGGTTGAGGATGCCGCCGACGCAGGTCTCCAGCCCCGACTCCTTCACCGCCTCGATCGTGCGCAGACGGCCCTCGTAGCGGACGGTCGTGGAGACCTCGTCGTAGTAGCTCTCGGCCGTCTCGACGTTGTGGTGCACGCGCTGGATGCCCGCCTCCTTCAGCGCCCGCGCGCGGACGGCAGACATGTGCCCGACCGAGGCGCAGCGCTTCAGGTTGGTGTGCTCGGAGACCAGCCGGACGCCCTGCAGGTACTTCTCGAAGTCGCGCTTGGAGAGGCCCTGGCCCTGGGTGACCATGCAGAAGCGGTGCGCGCCCGCGGCCTCGGCGGCGCGCGCGTGCTCGAGCACCTGCTCGGGCTCCATCATCGCGTGCAGCGGCGTCTCGGCCTCGGCGAAGCGCGACTGCGCGCAGAAGCCGCAGTCCTCGGCGCAGCCTCCGGACTTGGCGTTCACGAGCGAGCACATGTCGGTGGAGTCGGCGAAGCGCTCCACCCGCGCCTCCCAGGCGCGCTCGATCAGCGCCTCGATCTGGGCGCGGTCCTCGATCTCGCCCAGCTGCAGGGCTTCCTCGCGGGTGATCAGCGGCGGCATTTGCGAGCGACCTCCGGTCGTTTGTTGAAGATTGACGTTACGGAGCGTCGCGGACGCTACACCCCGCGCCACCGCGGGGGCCGTTTCTCGGCGAAGGCCTTCATTCCCTCGCGCATGTCCTCCGATGCGAAGGATGCCCGCCGTAACTCGATCAACTGCTCCTCGACCTCCGCCGCCAGCTCGCTCTCGGCGCCGAGCAGCGCCGCGATCACGCGCTTGTTGCCGAGCTGGGAGAGCGGCGCGTTGCCGGCGAGCTCGCCCGCGATATCCAGCGCCGTCGCCTCTAGCTCTGTGGCAGGCGCGAGACGGTTGACGAGTCCCCAGGCGAGCGCCGTGGGCGCGTCGATGTAGCGACCGAGCAGGAACAGCTCGCGCGTGCGCGGTGCGCCGATCGCGTCGATGAAGCGGCGCAGGCCGGTGTGCGAGTAGACGAGCCCCAGCTTCGCCGGCGGCATCCCCAGCTTGATCTCCTCCCCGGCGACGCGCAGATCGCAGGCCAGCGCGAGCTCCAGACCGCCACCGATCGTGTGGCCGGGGAGGATCGCAAGCGTGGGATAGGGGAATGCCTCGAGCGCTTCGATCGCTTCGGTGAAGGGGTGCGCGACGAGTCGCTCGGCGCGCTCCTCGAACTCCTCGTCGGGAATCTCGCCGATGTCATACCCGGCCGAGAACATTCCATGGGCGCCGGTGACGATCGCGCAACGAGCGTGGGACTCGGACTTATCGCTCGCCCCACCGATCGCCGCGAGCTCGGTGAGCGTCGCGGTGATCGCGTCGAGAATCGGGTGGTCGAGCGCGTTGCGCTTGGCCGGATTTGAGATCGTCAGGCGGACGACGCCGTCCGCCGGCTCGTCGAGGAGCAGCTTGCCGCCGGCAAGCTCGCGTGGGGGAATGCTCGTGGACACAATCTCTATGCGAGCACGACGAGCGTGTCGCCCTCGTTGACCGCCTGGCCCTCCTCGCAGCGGATCTCGGTGACCGTGCCGGGGTCCTCGGCCTCGACGGGCATCTCCATCTTCATCGACTCGAGGATCGCCACCGTGTCGCCCTCCTCGATCGTGTCGCCGACGGCACACTCGATTTTCCATACGGTGCCGGTGATGTGGGCCTCTACCTCGGGCATCTCTGCAGCCTCCTCGTTGATCCGGGACGGCTCGGACAATAGCCTTCGGCGCCGATCGATCCGATGAGCCCCGAGACCACCGATACTCACAACATGCCTCCGATCGTGGGCCGTCGTGTCGTGGTCATCCTCACCGCCTACAACGAGGCCGCTCGGATCGAGGCCACGCTGCAGGCGCTCCCCACCGCCTTCCCGGACGCGACGGTGTGGGTGGCCGACGACGGATCGACCGATGCAACCACGCCGCTGGCTCGCCGGGCCGGCGCGCGGGTCGTGCGCAGCGAGCGGACGATCGGCAAGGGCGCCGCCGCCACGCTCGCCGCGCGGGAGGCTTTGGGAGACGTTGCTCAAAACGCTTGGAACGCGCGCACGCACGCGCACGCGCGCGTTCGCGATCGAAAGAGCAACGGGACCCACGACGACGACGACGACGGCGGCGGCGGTGAGGCCGCCCAAGACGAGCCGATCTTCGTCCTCTGCGACGGCGACCTCGCCGCGTCCGCGGGCAGGCTGGGCGCGCTCGTCGATGCCGTGCGAAGCGGCGAGGCGGACATGGCGGTCGCGGCCTTCGCCACGCGCGTCGGCGGAGGAGCCGGTCTCGCCGTGGGATTCGCGCGCTGGGCGATCCGCCGGCGGTGCGGCCTCCAGATGCGTGCGCCGATCTCGGGCCAGCGGGCGTTGCGCGCGAGCGTGCTCGAGGACGTGCTGCCGTTCGCGCGAGGCTTCGGGATGGAGATCGGGATGACGATTGACGCCGTCCGTGCCGGGCACCGCATCGCCGAGGTCGAGCTCGACCTCGCCCACCGCGCCACCGGCCGCACGCTCTCCGGCTTCCTCCACCGTGGGCGCCAGCTCGTCGATTTCGTGCGCGTCTACATCGCCCGGCGCTAATCTCGCGCCGAGATGATTCTTGCGATCGACCAGGGGACTACGGGCACCACCTGCTTCGTGTTCGACGAGCGCGCCGAGCCGATCGGACGGGCCCAGCGCGAGCTCACCCAGCATTTTCCCCAGCCGGGTTGGGTCGAGCACGACGCGAGGGAGATCTGGTCGGTCACGCAGGCCGTCGCGGGCGAGGCGCTGCAAGATGCCGGGGTGCGGCCCGGTGAGCTGGCCGCGGTCGGGATCGCCAATCAGCGCGAGACGGTCTGCGTCTGGGACCGGGCCTCGGGGGAGCCGCTGCACAACGCGATCGTCTGGCAGGATCGCCGCACCGCGGCGCGCTGCGAGGAGCTGCGCGCCGCTGGGCACGAGGCGTTGATCCGCGAGCGCACCGGCCTGGTCCTCGACCCCTACTTCTCGGCCACGAAGATCGCGTGGTTGCTCGAGAACGTCGACGGCCTGCGCGAGCGCGCGGACGACGGCACGGCGGTGTTCGGGACGATCGACTCATGGCTGATCTTCAAGCTCACCGGCGAGCACGTCACCGACGCGACGAACGCCTCGCGCACGCTCCTCTACGAGATCGCCGCGGGACGCTGGGATCCCGAGCTGCTGGAGCTGTTCGACGTGCCCATCGGCTCCCTGCCCGAAGTCCGTCCGAGCGCGGGGATCCTGGGCGAGACCCGCCCCGCCGCGCTCCACGGACACGCCGTGCCGATCGCCGGGGCGGCCGGCGACCAGCAGGCCGCGCTGTTCGGCCAGGCCTGCGTCGATCCCGGCATGGCGAAGGCCACCTTCGGGACCGGCTCGTTCGTGCTGCTCCACTCCGGTTTCACCGTGCCCGAGCCCGGTGCGGGGCTGCTTGCGACGGTCGCCTCGCAGATTGAATCCCCGCCCACCCCATCCGCGCCCGCCTTCGACGCGCCTTTGCCGGCTTCGCCGACGTTTGGCTCGGCCACGCCCGCGCGCGGCTCGGCCACGCCCGCCGCCGGGCTGGCGTATGCGCTGGAGGCGTCGATCTTCGTCACCGGCGCGGCGGTGCAGTGGCTGCGCGACGAGCTGCGGATCATCGAGCGCGCCGAGGACACCGCGACGCTGGCCGCGTCGCTGCACTCCAACGACGGCGTCTACTTCGTGCCGGCGCTCACCGGACTCGGCTCGCCGCACTGGGATCCCCACGCGCGTGGCACGATCGTCGGGCTCACGCGGGGGGCCGGTCGCGCGCACCTGGCGCGGGCGACGCTCGAGGCGATCGCCTACCAGACCCTCGACGCGGTGCGCGCTATGCAGGATGCCACCGCCCACCCGCTCAGCGAGCTGCGCGCCGACGGGGGGGCGAGCGCGAACGGCTGGCTGATGCAGTTCCAGGCCGACGTGCTCGGCACGCCGGTCGTGCTCGGTGAGAGCACCGAGACGACGGCGCTCGGCGTCGCCTACCTGGCGGGGGTCGGGGTGGGGATGTGGACGGTCGCCGACGTGCGCGACTCCTGGCGGGAGGGCGCGCGCTACGAGCCGCGGATGAGCGAGGACGAGCGCGCGACGCTGCTCGCGGGTTGGGCCGACGCGCTCGAGCGCGCGCGTAACTTTCCCGGGCGCTCGACGTAGGAACGCTTGAGATGAGCGAGCTCGCATCGATGCGTGAGCAGGTTTACGTCGACCCCCGGCCGAAGGAGCACTTCGACCGCTTTCACGAGCGCGCGCGCACGCGCGAACCCGACTGGGCGTATGAGCTGACGCGGGTGCTCACCTCGCTGTATGCCTACACGTTCCTGCGCGCGCGAGCGATCTCCTCCGAGAAGGTGCCCGGCGCGGGCGCGGTGATCCTCGCGCCCAACCACTTCTCGTTCATGGATCACTTCCTGATGGGCTGCTCCATCCGGCGCAAGGTCCGCTTCATGGCCAAGTCGCAGCTGTTCAAACCGGGACCGATGCAGTTCATCTACACCCACGGCGGCGTCTTCCCGGTGCGCCGCGGGGCGCGCGACGAGGAGACGTTTATCACCGCCGAGACGATCCTCGCGCGCGGGGGGGCGATCACGATGTACTGCGAGGGCGGGCGTTCACGTACGGGCAAAGTGGCCAAGGAGGCTAAGCGCGGGATCGGCCGCTTGGCGCTGGAGACCGGTGCGCCGGTCGTGCCGATCGCGATCCACGGCTCCTCGCGGATCCGCAACTGGAAGCGCCTGCAGTTCCCCAAGACCACGGTCCAGTATGGGGATCCGGTGCGTTGGGAGCGTATCCCGAACCCCACCCGCGAGCAGCAGCAGGCGGTGGCCGACGAGATCCTCCTGCGGATCCGGGCGCTGTACGCCGGTCTGGACGAGCACGGTCGCAAGGGCGTCCTTCGACGTGTCCGTGAGCAGCGCCGCGCCGAGAAGCGCTCGGCAGTCGCTGCTTGAGGCCTCCTGGGTGTTCTGGTTTGAGCTTGCGCCGGATCAGCGGCTAGGGTCTTTTCTTTTCTGCTGAACAGGAGGCATTGTGCAAAACGGAAAAGGGTTCTTCGGGTCGCTCTTTGACCTGTCTTTCACGTCGCTGGTCACAACGCGGATCATCAAAGTTCTCTATGTCCTGGCGATAGTCCTGATCGGGATCTATGCCCTAGTTTTCATCGCCGGTGGATTTTCTAACAGCACCTCTGCGGGAATCGTGGTGCTGCTGATCATCGCCCCGATTTTCACGCTGGTCAGCTTGATCTACACGCGCGTGTTGCTCGAGGTGATCATCGCTCTATTTCGGATCATGGAGAACACCAGCGAGCTGGTCGCACGTGCCAACACTCTGGAGGCGTCAAGGACGTCTTCCAGTGGTCCCCAATCGCCGCCGAGCGTTCAGTAATCATCGGCGTATCTACAGATCAGCTGCTGCGCCCAGGTCTGCTTGAGGGGATATCCCTGCTGATGGCCGGTTCGGCCGAGCGTGGCGAGCCCACGCGCGAATCGCTCGGGCGGGCGGTGTGCGAGGTCTGCGAGGGGCTTGGCTCACACGTGCATGCATACACGCGCGAATCTCAAGCGCCCGACTCTATGGCCGGCGAAGCGGCGATCGACGCCGCCGTCGCGAACGTTGCCTCGGCGCCGGGCGGCATCGACATGCTGGTCGTGGATGGGGCCGGGCTGTTCGTCGCAGAGGGCTTGCATGAGTGCCTGGCTGGAGCCTGGGATGCCACGCGAGCCGTGGTCAACGGCGCGTTCCTGCACGGTGGCCGCGGTGGGCGGATCGTGTACCTCGCGCCGTCCCCAGCGGCCGGACCGCAGGCCGACGCCGCGGGTGCGGGCCTCGAGAACCTGGGACGGACGCTCTCGACCGAGTGGGCGAGGCATGGGATCACGGTGGTCACGATCGCTCCGGGCGACGGGACGCCCGCGGGCGAGGTGGCGGCGCTGTGCGCCTACCTGGCCTCGCCCGCGGGGGCCTACTTCTCAGGTTGCCTGCTGGATTTGCGTGGGCCTTAAAGGGCTCGCGACTGTGTAGAGAGCATCGAGTGCCGCGGGGTACCCGCCCACCGGGGGGCCTGCCCGCCCACCGGGGGGCCTGCCCCCCTCCCGTTTAGCCCGTCATCCCGCCGAACATCCCGCCGGTGATGTGGAGGGTCTGGCCCTGCACGTAGTTCGACCAGGGGGAGCAGAGGAAGAACACGCCGCCGGCCGCCTCCTCGGGGGTCGCGGGACGGCCCAGGGGGATCAGCATCGAGGCCATCTGGCGCAGCTGCTCGGGGATCCCGAGCTGGACCTTCTCGCCGCCGATCTCCATGCTGTTCTCGTCGTCCTTCGCCTGCGTGAGGCGGGTGTCGATGAAGCCGAACGCGACCGCGTTGACGTTGATCTTGAACTGGCCCCACTCCTTTGCGAGCGTTTTCGTCAGGCCGACGACGCCGGCCTTGCCCGAGGAGTAGTTCGCCTGCCCGGGGTTGCCGAACGTACCCGAGGTCGAGGAGACGTTGACGACCTTGCGGAACACCTCGACACCTTCCTCGCGCTCTTTCTTGGCAGGATCGCGCAGGTAGGGGGCCGCCGCGCGGAGCACGCGGAAGGGGACGACCGTGTGGATGTCGAGCATCGCCTGGAACTGCTCGTCGGACATCTTGTGGACCGGCGCGTCGATCGTGTAGCCGGCGTTGTTGACGAGGATGTCGATCTTCCCGAACGCGTCGACCGCCGCCTTCACGAGCGCCTCCGGGGCATCGGACTTGGTGAGGTCGCCGGCGAAGACGGCCGTCTCGCCCTGGATCTCCCCGGCCGCCTGCTCGGCGACGTCGCCGTCGAGGTCGTTGATCAGAACCTGCGCGCCCTGCGAGGCGAGCAGTTCAGCCGTTGCGCGTCCGATGCCGCGGGCCGAGCCCGTCACGATCGCCGACTTGCCGTCGAGTACACCCATAACCGTTGCGTCTCCTTGTCGTGTTTGGAGAGGAGAGGTTATAACCGGACGTCCTGGGGCGTGACGACGAGGTCCTGAACGCCGTACCGGACGCCGCGATGAGTTCCTACCCGGTGGTGATGACGCCGAAGTCCTGCGTGTAGATCCCCCCGGATTGCCCCCCGCTGAGCGAGGAGGGGACGTGGGGGGAGACGCCGATCGCGGTGTCTTGGAAGTGGGCGTCGAGGATGTTCGCGCGGTGCCCGGGCGAGGCCATCCAGGCGGCGACGATCGCGCGCGGCGTTCCCAGGCTGAGGGTGCCCCAGCCGATGTTCTCACCGATTTCGTAGCCGACTTTACCGCCGGGGAGGTAGCCGGCGGCGATCATGCGGCTGAGCGGGGTGTTGCCGCCCGGCCCGTCGTGTTCGAAGTAGTCCCCGAAGGCCATGCTCTCGGTGTGGGACTGTGCGGATTGCTGCAGGTGGCCGTTTGGCTGCAGCGCCGACTCGCCACGGCTCGTGCGTTCCTGGTTGACCAGGCAGAGTGTGGCGGTGCGGACCGCTTCGATGTTTTCCTGCGTCGGTCGCAGATCGGCGCCGGGGCAGGCGTCCCCCGCGTGGGCCGGCTTGCGGGCGCTGTTGACGTGATGGGTCTTCCGCTTCGCCGAGCCGTGCTTGACTGAGTTGTGCTTGGCGGAGCGGTGCTTGGCGCAGCCTGCGGGACGGTGCTTGCGGTGGATGTGGCCGCCACGCGCATGGAAGCTGCTCTTCTTGGCACAGTGCCTGGCCGTCCGCGCCCCCCGGCGGCGATGTCCGCCGCCCTGCCGGTGTGCGGACGCGGCCCGGGCCGTGGGCGTGGGCGATGCCATCGATGTGTCCGCGCATACCGTGGCGGCGCCGAGGAGGGCGCACAGGCAGGCGACTTGCACGAGGAGTACCGAACGGGCGCGAGACACCTTCCCTGCATCGGTCGCACTTGCCCGACACATGAGCCCGGGCGCGCAGGTTTGGACAACTTTGCAAACCGTTTCCCAGCCCGGCTGCGGTGTTAGCGGCCGAGGATCTCATGCATGTTCTATGGACCGGAGGGGACTCTCCCCGACCACCCCCCCGGCTCGCCTACCTACAGCGCGAGAACCCGCCCGAGGATCTCGCGCATGATCTCATCGCTGCCGCCGCCGATCGGGCCGAGGCGGGAGTCGCGCGCGGCGCGCTCGACCCAGAGCTCCTTCATGTAGCCGGCGCCGCCGTGGATCTGCAGGCAGGCATCCATCAAGTCGAAGGAGGCGCGCTGGGTGAGGAGCTTCGCCATCGTGACCTCCTTCAGCGGTTCCTCCCCGGCGACGAAGCGCCGGAGCGCGTCGTAGGTGACGCAGCGCGCGGTGTAGGCGCTCGTGGCGAGGTCGGCGAGCTTGTGGCGGATCGCCTGGTGCTTTGAGAGCGGGCGGCCGAAGGCGGTGCGCTCGCGCGCGAACTCGGCCGTGCGCTCCCAGGCGAGCGCCATCGCGCCGACCGCCCCGAGCGCCATTGCCAGGCGCTCCCACTGGAAGTTGGCCATGATCTGCTTGAAGCCCTCGTGCTCGGCGCCGAGCAGGTTCTCGGCCGGGACGAAGACGTCCTCGAAGGCGATCGTCGCGGTGTCCGAGGCATGCCAGCCGAGCTTCTCGAGCTTGGCGGAGGTGACGCCCTCGGCGCGGTCGACGATCAGGAACGAGATCCCGTGATGCCCGCCCTCCTCGGTGGTCTTCACGGCGGTGACGATGAAGTGCGCGCGGACGCCGTTCGTGATGTAGGTCTTCTCCCCGTTCACCACCCAGCCGCCGTCGACGGGCGTGGCCCGCGTGCGCAGCGCGGCGACGTCGGAGCCCGCGCCGGGCTCGGTGATCCCGAGCGCGCCGATCTTCTCGCCCTTGATCGCGGGCACGAGATACCGCCGGTGATGATCCTCGGTGCCGAACTTCCAGATCGGCGGCGTGGCGATGTTGATGTGCGCGCCGATCCCGGCGGCCGTCCCGCCCGAGCCGATCCGCGCGAGCTCCTCGACGAGCACCGCCTCGTGCAGGTAGTCGCCACCCTGCCCGCCGAGCTCAGCTGGGTACTTCAACCCGAGCAGGCCCTGGGCGGCGAGCTTCGGGAAGACCTCGTCGGGGAACCAGCGCGCGTCCTCCCAGGCCTGCGCGTGGGGGGCGAGCTCGCGATCGAGGAAGCCGCGGATCGACTCGCGCAGCTCCTCGTGCTCCTCGGTGAATGGCGGCGTTGGTGCGGTCATGAGAGGGGGGCGGACGTTGTTCCCACCGGCGCATGCGCCGGTGGGCCGGAGGGTGCATGCACCCTCCGGGGGAGGGCCGCATGCGGCCCTCCCTTCATGGATCTACAGACCGTAGGAGCGTCCGATCACGTCGAGCATGATCTCATCCGTGCCCGCGCCGATCCTGTTCAGGCGCGCGTCGCGCCAGACGCGCTCGACGCCGTACTCGCGCATGTAGCCGGCGCCGCCGTGGATCTGGATGCATTCGTCGGCCACTTCGCAGAGCACGCGCGAGGCGTGGAGCTTGGACATCGAGATCTCGCGCACGGGGTACTCGCCGTTGTTGAAGCGCCACGCGGTGATGTAGGTCATCTGCCGGGCGGACTCGATTTTGGTCGCCATCTCCGCGAACTTGTGGCGGATCACCTGGAACTTCCCTATTTCGCGGCCGAACGCCTTGCGCTCGTGGGCGTACTGGAGCGTGCGTTCGAAGCACTTCTGCGCGCCCGACACCATCCCGGCGGCGCCGATCAGGCGCTCGCCCTGGAGCTCCCACATGATGTGGTAGAAGCCCTTCCCCACCTGGCCGAGCACCGCGGACTCCGGCACGCGCACGTCCTGGAAGGCGAGGAGCGCCGTGTCGGAGGCGTGCATGCCGAGCTTCTCGAGCTTCTTCTCCCTGATCACCCCGGGCGCGTCCATCGGCACGAGGAACAGCGTGAAGCCGTCATATCCGGCGTCGACGTCGGTCTTCGTCACGAGCACGATCACGTCGGCGCGGTGGCCGTTCGTGATGTAGGTCTTCGAGCCGTTGATGATGTAGTCGTCGCCGTCCTTGACCGCGCGCGTCTTGATCCCTTTCACGTCCGAGCCGGCGTCTGGCTCGGTGATGCCGAGGCAGAGGATCTTCTCGCCCTTGATCGCCGGCACGACCCATTCCTGCTTCTGCTCCTCTGAGCCGAACGCGAGGATCGGCGGCATCGCCATGTCGGTGTGCACCGCCAGCCCCATCGCCAGGCCGCCGGAGTTGCCGTTGGTGATCTCCTCCGCGAGCACGAGCGCGGTGTAGTAGTCCCCGCCCTGTCCGCCGTACTGCTCGGGCTTGTCGAGGCCGAGGAAGCCCAGCTCGCCCATCCGCCGGAAGACCGAGTCGGGGAACGTCGTCTGCTCCCACTCCTCGGCGTGGGGCGCGAGCTCTTTGATCGCAAAGTTGCGGATCGACTCGCGCAGCTGTTCGTGCTCGTCGGTGAAGATGAAGTGCTTGCGCTTGGTCTCGAAGTCGGGCTTCTGCACGCTCTCGGCGGTGGCGGCCATTGTGGGGATCTCCTTGTTCTTCTGCTCTTGGGTGCGTCGCAGACGCTAACGCAGGCGGGTGGCAAAGTAAACAGTAGAGCTGCTTACTTCCCACCGCACGGAGATGCGGCTAGGATGCCGCTGTGCCCACCGACACGGTCCTCTACGCGCTCGCCGGGACAGGCGTCGCGACGATCACGCTGAACGACCCGGACACGCGCAACGCGCTCTCCGCCGAGCTGCTACAGGGCCTGACGGAGGCCTTCGAGCATGCCCGCGATGACGAGGCGGTGCGCTGTGTCGTGCTCGCGTCCTCGCACGAGAAGGTCTTCTCCTCGGGCGCCAACCTCGGCGGGTTCGCGGGAGACGCGACGCTCGTGCAGAAGCACTTCGGCTCGGAGCGCTTCGTCGATCTCTTCAAGTTGATCGTCGGCCTGCCCAAGCCGACGGTCTGCGCCGCGGACGGACACGTGCTGGCGGGTGCGCTCGGGATCGCGCTCGCCTGCGATCTGGTCGTCGCCTCCGAGCGGGCGACGTTCGGCACGCCGGAGATCAACGTGGGGGCGTTCCCGTTCATGATCATGGCGCTGATCTACCGCAACGTTCCTCGCAAGAAGGCGAACGAGCTGTTGTTGCTCGGAGAGCGCTGGAGCGCGAGGGAGGCGCTCGCCGCGGGGATCGTCAACAAGGTCGTCTCCGTCGAGGACTTCGACGGGGCGGTCGCCGACTGGGCGGAGAAGCTCGCGGGGAAGTCGCCGGTGATCGTGCGACTCGGCAAGGAGGCTATGCGCCGCCAGCTCGATATGCCCTTCGACGACGCGCTCGACTACCTCCGCGCGCAGCTCACCTTGGCGCTCTCCACCGAGGACATCGTCGAGGGCGTGACCGCCTTCTTCGAGAAGCGCGAGCCCGAGTGGAAAGGCCGCTGATGAGTCCCGAGTCCTCCGCCGGCACGCCACCCGCCGAGGCCGAGCGCGCCCAAAGCCTCCTCCGCCCCCTCGTCGAGGATCTCGAGGCTCGCCGCGCGAAGATCAGAGAAGGCGGCGGCGAGGAGAAGATCCAGAAGCAGCACGAACGCGACAAGCTCACGGCGCGCGAGCGGATCGCGTTGCTCCTCGACGCGGGCACGTTCACGGAGCTCGGCATCCATGCCCGCCCGCACTCCTCCCAGCGCGCGATGGACGGCGTCGACGCCCCCGCCGACGGGGTGATCACCGGCTACGGCAAGGTTGACGGCCGGCTCACGGCCGTGTGCGCGTACGACTTCACGGTGATGGCCGGCTCGATGGGGATGACCGGTGAGTTCAAGGTCACGCGCCTGCGCGAGCTGGCGCTGACCAAGCGGATGCCGTTCATCTGGCTGCTCGACTCCGCCGGCGCGCGCGTGCAGGAGGCGGCGGGCGCGATGTTCGCGGGCTCGGGGCACCTGTTCCGCGAGGAGGTCGTGATGAGCGGCGTGATCCCGCAGATCGCCGCGCTGATGGGCCCCTGCGCGGCCGGCACCGCCTACATCCCCGGCCTCGCCGACTTCGTGCCGATGGTCAAAGGCCGCGGATCGATGGCGCTCGCGGGGCCGCACCTCGTGAAGGCCGCGGTCGGCGAGGACGTCACCCAGGAGGAACTCGGCGGCTCACGCGTGCACACGCGCAAGTCGGGCGTCGGCGACATGGAGGTGGGGAGCGACGAGGAGTGCATCGATCGGATCAAGGCGTATCTGTCGTACATGCCCCAGAACTGCGAAGAGCGCCCGCCCGTGCGCGCGGTGAGCGATCCGATCGATCGCCGCGAGGAGGCGCTGCTCGACGTGCTGCCCGAGTCAAACCGCAAGCCGTATGACATGTACGAGGTGATCCGCCGGATCACAGACGACGGCGAGTACTTCGACATGAAGGGCCAGTGGGCGAAGACGATCATCACCTGCTTCGCGCGTTTCGGCGGGCGCCCGGCGGGGATCGTCGCCAACCAGCCGAAGCAGCTTGGGGGGATCCTCGACAACGACTCGGCCGACAAGGCCGCGCGCTTCGTGAACCTCTGCAACGCCTTCGGGATCCCGCTCGTGTTCCTGATGGACGTGCCCGGCTTCATGGTCGGCACGAAGGTCGAGGCGGCGGGGATCATCAGACACGGCGCGAAGATGCTCTACGCGGTCGCCAACGCGACGGTGCCCAAGATCACGGTGATCACGCGCAAGGCCTACGGCGCCGGGTACTACGTGATGAACGGGCGCGCCTACGAGCCGGACCTGATCGTCGCCTGGCCGTCTGCCGAGATCAGCGTGATGGGCGCCGAGGGGGTCGTCGAGATCGCGTTCCGCAAACAGGTCGAGGAGGCCGAGGACCCCGAGGCGAAGAAGGCCGAGCTGATCGAGGGCTTCCGGGAGATCTTCGACGTCTACATCGCCGCCGGCAACGACCTCGTCGACGACGTGATCGACCCCCGCGAGACGCGCGAGACGATCTGCCGCGGGCTGGAGATGTCGGCGGGTAAGAAGGTCGAGCGACCGTGGAAGCGGCAAGGGGTTGTTCCTGTATGAGCTCCCTGGGCACCTATCGCGGGGCCGAATCGAGGAGGTGCTCTTGTGAGCCTTGACGACCCTGTCGTGATCACCTGCTCGATCTCCGGCGCGATCGCCAACCGCGCGCAGTGCCCGGCGATCCCGTATACGCCCGCCGAGTACGCCGCCGAGGCGCGGAGGATCGTCGACGAGGGCGGCGTGATGATCCACATCCACGCGCGCACGCTGGACGGCACACCGTCGTATGAGATCGAGGACTTCAAAGCGATCTCAGAGGCAATCCGGGCGGAGGTCGGCAATGCGGTGATCGTGAACTTCTCGACGGGCACGATCGGCGTCCCGGTGGCGAAGCGGATCGAGTACCTGCGCGCCTGCCGCCCGGAGGTGGCGGCGCTGAACATGGGCTCGATGAACTACGCGAAGTACTCGCGCTCGCGCAAAGAGTTCGTCTTCAAGATGGTCTTCGCGAACCCCTTCGAGGAGATCGTCGAGCTGCTCGAGGCGATGAACGAGCTGGGTATCAAACCCGAGCACGAGTGCTTCGACATCGGCCACATCGGCTCGCTCGCGCCGCTGATCGACATGGGCGTGCTGAAGACCCCGCTGCACGTCGACTGCGTGATGGGCGTCGTCGGCGGCATCCCGCCGACCGCGCGGAACCTCGCGGCGATGGTCGAGAACATCCCCGCCGGGCGGGATTCCAACTCTGTCGCCTCGCACTGGGGCGTGATCGGGATCTCGCGCGACCAGTGGATGCTCGTCGGCGCGGCGCTCTCGCTCGGCGGCTCGATCAGGGTCGGGCTCGAGGACAACCTCTACCTGCCGGATGGGGAGATGGCGAAATCCAACGGCGAGCTGATCGCGAAGGCCAGGCAGATGACCGAGGACATGGGTCGCCGCCCGGCAACCGTCGAGCAGGCGCGCGCGGCGCTGCACATCCCCTCGCGCGCGGGGTAGGGGATGGGCCTGCCGCTGGAGGGCATCAAGGTGCTCGACCTCTCTCGCCTGCTCCCCGGCGGCTTCTGCTCGCTGCTGCTGGCGGACTTCGGCGCGGAGGTGCTGAAGGTCGAGGACACCGGCGTCGGCGACTACATTCGCCTCTCCCCGCCTTACATCGAGGGCGCCGAGGACAGCGCCAAGTCCGCGCTGTTCCTGTCGCTGAACCGCAACAAGCGCTCGATCCGGCTGGACCTGAAGAGCGAGGGCGGCCGCGAGGCGCTGCTGCGGCTCGTGCGCGAGTACGACGTCGTGCTCGAGTCCTTCCGTCCCGGCGTGCTCGACCGGCTCGGCGTCGGCTACGAGCGTATGCGCGAGGTGAATCCCGGGATCGTCTACTGCGCGATCTCCGGCTACGGCCAGACCGGCCCCAAGCGCGAGGCGGCGGGCCACGACATGAACTACCTCGGCCTCGTCGGCCTGCTCGGGTTGACGGGAGACCCACCCTCCCCGCGCGGGGGAGGGGTGGGCGGGGGTCCCATTCAATCCGCGGGGCAGATCGCCGATCTCGGCGGCGGTGCGCTGATGGCGGCGTTCGGGATCCTCGCCGCGCTGCGTGAGAGAGATGGAGCCCCCGCCCGCACCGCCCACCCGGCGGGATCTGGATCGGAGGGACATCCCGGGCGGGAGGGCTCCGGCGAAGGGCAGATCGTCGACGTGTCGATGGCCGACGGCGCGCTCTCGTGGCTGGCGATGGTCGCGGCGGGCTACTTCGCCGACGGGACCGTCCCGCGCCGCGGCGAGCTGCCGCTGGCGGGGTCGTTGATCTGCTATCGGCCGTATGAGTGCGCCGACGGCTGGGTCACGCTCGGTGCGCTCGAGCCGAAGTTCTGGCAGGCGTGGTGCCGGGGCGTGGGACGCGAGGAGTTGGTCGAGAAGCAGTTCGAGCACCCGGGCTCCGAGGCGCACGAGCAGGTCCAAGAGATCTTCAAGGCGCGCCCACGCGCCGACTGGGAGGCGTTCGCACGCGAGCACGACTGTTGTCTGGAGCCGGTGCTGGAGCTCGACGAGGCGCTCTCCTCCGAGTTGGTGGCGCAGCGCGAGATGGTCGTCGAGATCGACCAGCCGGGCGCCCGAGAGCCCGTGCGTCAGCTCGGGATCCCGGTCAAGCTGACACGCACGCCGGGAGAGCACGCGCGCCTGCCGGGGCCGGGGCTGGGGGAGCACACCGAGGAGGTGCTGCGCGCGGCCGGCTACAGCGACGCGGAGATCGCTGAGCTGCTGCGGACAGGCGCGGCGGCAGGCCCGGCCGAGGCGCCGGCCGGTGCGACATTCCGGGCGTGAAGCCTCCGCTTTTGAAGATCAGCGAGCTGGCCGAGCGCTCGGGGGTGAGTGTCGGCACGATCAGGCACTACCTGCGCGAGGGCCTGCTCGGCGGCGAGGAGGAGATGGTGAGGACGAGCCGCAACATGGCCTGGTACTCGCAGGGGCTCGTCGAGCGGATCGAGTTGATCAAGCGCTTGCAGGAGGAGCGTTTCATGCCGCTGCGCGTGATCCGGGAGGTACTGGAAGACGACCCTGAGCGTGTGCGTGCGCTGATTGAGCTGGACAGTCGTATCCACGAGCTGCTGCTCGCGGAGCTGCGCCGCCAGCGCGAGCCGTAGCCCAGCCTCACATAGCGCCAGCGCTTCAGGGGTCGCGAGCCTCGAAACAGGGGCATCCGAACCGACTCCCCGACGGCAGCGGGCGCTATGCTTGGGATTGTTGACTGACTAGTCAATCTATTTCTGCGGGGATCCGAGGATGCCGCGAGAGGGAACATCATTATGAGTGCCGCCGCCCCCGACAAGCGCCGTCTGATCTTGAACGCGGCCGTGCGCGTGTTCGCGCGCCAGGGCTTCCATGCCTGCCGGGTCTCGGACATCGCCGACGAGGCGGGGGTCGCCTACGGGCTCGTCTACCACTACTTCGCCTCGAAGGACGAGATCCTCGACACGCTCTTCCTCGAGCGCTGGAACGTGATGCTCGAGCTGATCCGCGACGTCGATTCCCAGCCGCTGCCGGTGCGCGAGAAGCTCGGGGCGATCGCCTCGTTCATCGTCGACAGCTACCGCCACGACCCGGATCTGATGAAGGTGATCATCGTCGAGGTCACGCGCGCGGCGAACTCGTTCGGGCAGACTCATCTCGGCCAGATCCGCGCGGCCTACGAGCTGATCGGCGAGATCGTCACCAAGGCGCAGGCCGAAGGCGTGTTCAAGGCTGAGATCGACGCGCAGTTCGCGGCGATGGCCTTCTACGGCGCGATCGAGCAGATGCTCACGGGCTGGATCTTCGGGCTGCTGCCGCAGGGCGAGGAGCACTTCGAGCGGGCCAAGTGGCTCGTGGTCGAAACTGTCTGCGGGGGTCTGGAGACGAGCGTGGTCGGCGAGGCTCGGGTTGGATGAGGGGCCTCGAGCAGGAGCGGCGTCGGCGAGGCTCGGGTTGGATGAAGGCCTCGGAGACGACTGCCGCCGACCGGGAGCGGGTCGGATGAAGTTGCGAACGAGTGTGAACACGACCACCGCGGGGAATAGACTGCGCAAGATGGAGAACGAGATGGTCAAGCGGCTGATCTGGTCGGGCCTGCTGGCGGGCCTCGGCGCGCTGTCGAGCATCCTCGCCCACCGTGCGGCCGGGCTCGTATGGCGACGGCTGTTCGACGAGGAGCCGCCGGAGTGAGCGCGCTCGGCGCACAGCCGCCCGGCGACCGATCTGACTCCCCGAAGAGCATCGCAGCGGCGATCACAGAGGTCTCCGAGCGCGCGACGCTGCTCGTGCGCGAGGAGATCGAGCTCGCGAAGACGGAGGTCACCGAGAAGCTCGGCAAGCTCGCGAAGGGCGCGGTCGTCGCGGTCGCGGCCGGCATCTTCCTCGTGACGGCGCTGTTCTTCGTGCTGATCGGGTTCGCCTTCCTGCTCTACTACTACCTCCCGGGCAACGACTACACCTTCTTCTGGGGCTTCTTCGCGATGGCCGCGATCCTCGTCGTGCTCGGCCTGATCGCCGGCCTGATCGCCGCGAAAGTCGTCAAAAAAGGCTCCCCGCCGGTGCCGAGCATGGCGATCGAAGAGGCACAGAAGATCCGCGAGACGGTCTCCGCGGGCGGCGACTCGTCCACGACTGAGGGGAAGATCTGATGGCGCAACGCTCGGCGGCCGAGATCCGCGGCTCGATCGAGGCCAACCGCGAGGAGCTGGCGGTCTCGCTGGTGAAGCTGCGCGGCGAGATCACGCACCTGACCGACTGGCGCGGGCACATCGCGCGCCACGAGCGCGAGCTGAAGATCGGCGGCGCGGTCGTCGTCGGCCTCTTCGTCACCGGGCGCCTGCTGCGCCGTCGCCGCGACCGCCTATAACCCGCTTGAGCCGGCCGCCGGTCAGGCAAGAAGGGCGCGTGGGATCGCGCCGACGCCGATCATGCCGGGCCCCGTGTAGGTGCCGAGCACCGGTCCGACTTCGGAGGTGAAGACCGGCTCGGAGTCGAAGATCTCCAGGCAGCGGTCGATCAGGCGCTGGGCCTGCTCGGGCGCCTGGATGTGCTGCACGACCCAGCCGTCGGCGCCCGCGTCGTGGAGCTCCTGCGCGTACTGGACCATGCGCTCGAAGGCGCGCCCGGCCGTGCGCACGCGCTCGACCGGCGTGATTTCGTACGCGAGCGAGAGGATCGGCTTGATCTTCAATGTGCCCCCCAGCCATGCCTGTGCCTTACCGACGCGTCCACCGCGGCGCAGGTACTCGAGCGTGTCGAGGCAGAACCAGATCCGCAGCGCCTTCCGTGCTTCGCGGACGTGCTCGGCGACGGCCCGCAGGTCACCGCCAGTACGTGCGCCGGCGCAGGCGGCGAGCACCAGCAGCCCGTGGCCGCCGGCGGCCGTTTCGCTGTCGATCACCTCGACGCGCTCGCCGAGGCCGCGCTCGGCGAGCAGCCCGTGCGCTTGGCGGGCGGCCTCGCAGGTGCCGGAGATGCCGCCCGCGAGATGGATCGAGACGATATCCCGGCCTTCGTCGAGCAACGGCTCCCAGACGGCGAGGAAGTCGCCGATCGAGGGTTGGGAGGTCGTGGGCAGCTCGGGATCGCGGCCCAGGCGCTCGTAGAAGGCGTCGAAGTCGTCCATCTCCAGCTCGCGTTCGGGCTGTCCCTGCCAGCCGACGTAGAGGCTGACCTGATGGATTTCCAGACTGTCCGCGAGGGCGCGCGGCAGGTAGTGGGTGCTGTCGGTGGCGACGGCGACGGTGTGCACGCGTCGGGACCCTACCGCAACGCCTTCTCGAGCCCGTTCCGCGCTTACTGCAACGCCTCCGCGAGCTCGCCCGACTCGTACATCTCGAGGACGATGTCGCAGCCTCCGATCAGCTCCCCGTTCGCGAACAGCTGCGGGATCGTCGGCCAGTTGGAGATCGCCGAGAGCTCCTGGCGCAGACGCGGGTCGGGGAGGATGTCGATGGCGGCGAACGGCACGTCCAGTGACTGCAGGGCGGCGACGGTGCGCGCGGAGAAGCCGCAGGCGGGCGCCTCGGGGGTGCCCTTCATGAACAGGATCACCTTGTGCTCGGCGATCGCCTCGCCGATCGCGTCACGGATTGGGTTGGACTCGCCGCTCGCGGCCGGGGCCTCTCCGGCGGGACTTGGCTGAGGGCTCGACATCGGAAGGTCTTGGGCGGTGCTCGGCTGGCTTGACATGGCTTGCTCCTGGCTGTCGGTGGTCTGCGCGGTGGGCGTCTGGGGAGTTGGTGGGGCTTACGTTTACGTTGGCTTGGTCTGCGGGTGGCCGGTCAGGGGGTGGGAGCCTTCTGGGGAACCTGGGTCTTCAACGAGAGAGCGTGGATCGGGCCGCCAATCTCTGACCCAAAGACCTCGTAGACGAGGCGGTGCTGCTGAATGCGGCTGCGCCCCTCGAACGCCGTTGCGGTGACGGTCGCACGGAAGTGATCGCCGGTGCCGGTGTAGTCCTCGACCTCCGCTGCGGCGCCTGGAATCGCGGCCTCGATGCGCTGCTTGATCTCGTCTGGGGATGGCATTTCAGCTCTAAGGTTAGCCGCTATACTTTGGAAAGCGATGATCACGATCAGCGACAAGGGTGCCGAGAAGGTTCAGGAGTTCCTGGCCGCGCAGGAGGCCGATGTGCGCATGGCGGGCCTGCGCGTGGGCGTCCGCGGGGGCGGCTGCTCCGGTTTCCAGTACCAGCTCGCGTTCGACGAGCAGCGCGACGGCGACATCGTGTTCGAGAGCCACAACTTGAAGCTGCTGGTCGACGAGGAGAGCCTGCCGTTCGTCAGCGGCTCTGTGATCGACTACGAGGAGAGCCTGCAGGGCGCGGGCTTCAAGGTGAGCAACCCCAACGTCGTGGCCGCCTGCGGCTGCGGCTCTTCGTTCAGGGTGGCCGAGGAGGAGCAAGTCTCAGCCGTTTAGGGTCGCGAGCGCGTAGGGTGCGCTCCCGATGCCCGTCCTCCCCGCAAGCCTGCGTCGGCTGACGCCGGAACGCCTGCGCGACGATGTGCGCTTGCGCGCGCTGGCCGTCGGCTCGGGTTTGATCCCGCCGCGGACGATGCACTCCGCGCAGGACGCGCGGGTGCTGCTCCAGGCCGCGCGCGGGGCGCGACGCGTGGTCGAGATCGGCGTCTACGAGGGCTCCTCGGCGCTTGAGCTGTGCGAGACGCTCGGTCCGGGAGCGGAGCTGCATCTCGTCGATCCCTTCGGCGCGCACCCCGACGCGCTGCCGAGCGGCTGGGGCGCCACCGAGTGGGCGACCCGGCGCGTGGTCGCGCGTGCCCTCCGCGCGTGCGGTGCCGACGCGCCGAGCATTCACTGGCACGTCGCCCTTTCCCACGAGCTGGCCGCGCGCTGGGAGGGCGAGGTGGACATGGTCTTCATCGACGGCGATCACTCCGAGGCCGGTTGCGAGCTCGACTGGTCGGCATGGCACGGCTTCATCGCGCCCGGCGGCTGTGTCGTGTTCCACGACGCGCGGGCCGACCAGCCTGGTGGTCGCGGGCTACCTGGGCCGACGGCCGTCGTGGGGCGCCATTTCCGCTCGGATCGGGCCACACTGGGATGGGGGATCGAGGCCGAGGCCGACCGCACGGTGGTGGTACGGCGGGTCTACCCCGGCTCGTTCGCCAGCGAGCGCCACAGGTAGCGGCAGGCGAGCGTGCGGTGCGGCCGCCACGGCTCGGCGATCTCGGTCATCGCGATCGGGTCGGGCAGGCCGTCCAGGCCGTAAGCTCGTTCGATCGCGCGGCGGATGCCGAGGTCGCCCGTCGGCAGCACGTCGGGGCGCTCGAGGTGGAACATGAGGAACATCTGCGCGCTCCACAGGCCGATGCCCTTCACCGCGGTGAGCTCCGCGATCACCCGCTCGTCGTCGAGCTCGTTCAGCCGCTCGAGCTCGAGCTCGCCCGAGAGCGTGTGCTCGGCCAGCGATCTCAGATAGGAGACCTTCGCGCCCGAGAGCCCGGCGGCGGCGCGCAGCTCCTCGGGCTCGTCGTCGAGGATCTCCTGCGGTGTCGGCGGGCGATCGCCGAAGCGCGCCGTCAGCCGTCCATAGATCGCGCGCGCGGCGAGCACCGACAGCTGCTGGCCGGCGATCGTGCGCACGAGCGCGCCGTAGTGGTCGTCCTTGTCCGGGCGTCCCTCGTTCGCGTTCGGCAGCTTGCCGACCCCGGCGATCAGTTCCGCCATCACCGGATCGCTCCGGCGCAATGGCGCCAGGCCGCGACTAGACAGTGGAAGTCGCCTCCGATGACCCCGACACCGATTCGCCGGCGAGCGCTCGATACACGTGAGGGTCGGTTGTCATCTCGTGAGTGGGGTCTCGAAGACGACGGACTCGCCGTCGAGCGCGTTCAGCGCGCGCGGCAGCGACATCGCCAGACACGTGAAGCTCGGCGTGTCGCGGACGGTGAACGCCGAGGCCTCGGTTGTGCGCAGCCGCTGGACGAGGTCGAGGAACGTGCCGACGTCGTCGGTGTCGAAGGCGACGACGAACTCCTGGTCGTCGAGCCCGAACGAGTACGTCGTGTGGTTGTCCACCCCCGGATATTCGCGCCCGACCTGGATGTGTCCCTGCATGATCCGCCAGCGCTCATCCGCTGCCAGCGCGTACCACGCGCGCGACTTCACGAACGGGTAGACGAACACGTATCTCCCTCGGAACCCCCGCGGGGTCGTGCGCTCGTCTTCGGAGTACTCCGAGCTCTTGCGCATCCCCAGGAACGAGTAGGGGATCTGTGCCCACTTCATCAGCCCACTCTGGCTGAGCACCACGTGCAGCTCGTGGATCCGGTCGAGGTTCTCCGCCTCGGAGATCAGCAGCAGCTCGGCGTCACCGCGCGTGCCCACGAGCGAGAAGGCTTGCAGCAGGTGTCCGTCGGCGAAGTCTTCGCAGGCGGCGTTGAACTCGCGCTTGTCCTGCTCGCGCTGCTCGTCCTCGAGCCGCCGCCAGGCGGGGTCGAGCTTCAGGAACGTGTACTTGACGAAGTGCCGCGCGCTCATCTCCCGATTATCGCAAGCCTCGCCGCTCGGCCCCCGGGCGGGCGGATAGCGCCTGGCGGGTGGGCCGCGCAGGTGGGTCCGGTCTGCACAGGGCACTGGTGGTCGACCTTCTCGCGGGATAGAGTGATAGCCATGCGAATCGCGCTGCTTTCGCCGTATTCGTGGACGTACCCCGGCGGGGTCACACGCCACATCGAGGCACTCGCGGCAGAGCTGACCGAGCTGGGCCACGACGCCCGCATCCTCGCCCCGTTCGACCCCGACGACGCGCTCTCGCGCCGCCTGCACCGTGGCGCGCGCCCCCAACGTCTGGAGCAGGGCGGGCGGGCACCCGATCGTTTCGTCGCGCTTGGGCGCACCGCCGGCTTCCGGGCCAACGGCGCCGTCTCGAACCTCGTCCCGATCCCTCCGGGGGTGCTCGCGATGCGCCGCGAGCTGCGCGAGGGCGGCTACGACGTGGTGCACATCCACGAGCCGGTCGTGCCGCTGCTCGGCTGGGACGCGCTCCGCTCGACCCCGCCCGAGCTGCCGCTCGTCGGCACCTTCCACAGCTACTCCGAGAACGCGCTCACGAACGGGATCGCGAACGCGCTCGGCGCGCGGCGGCGGATGAACCACCTGCACGTCCGCATCGCCGTCTCCGAGGCCGCCGCCTGGACCGCGCGGCGCTTCTACGGTGGCCGCTACCGGATCGTGCCCAATGGGGTCCAGCTCGGCGACGCTTCTGACCGAGCGGGGGCCACTGCCGGCGGAGATGACGTTGCTCTTCGGGCTCCGAACGCGCCCGCGTACGCGCGCGCGCGCGTACGCGGGCGCGTTCGCGACGTTTTCGATGCCGTCTCATCCAGCGGCGACGGCGTCGCGCCCCTGCGCGTTCTGTTCATCGGCCAGGCCGTCGAACGCAAGGGGCTGCCCGTGCTCTTGCGCGCGTTCGAGGCGCTGCGCGAGCAGGTCCCGGCGACGCTCACGCTCGTCGGCGCCTCCCCGGATGAGGTCGCGCACATGATGCTCGACGACCGCGGCGTCCAGGCGCTCGGCAAGGTCTCCGAGGCGCGCAAGCACGCAGAGCTCGCCGATGCGGACGTGCTGTGCGCGCCCTCGCTGCACGGCGAGAGCTTCGGCATGGTCCTCACCGAGGCGCTCGCCGCCCGCACGCCGGTGATCGCCTCCGACATCCCCGGCTACCGCGATGTCGTACGCGACGGCATTGAGGGCGTGCTCACACCCCCCGGCGACGCGCTCGCGCTGGCCGAGGCGCTGCGCTCGTTCGCGCTCGACCCCGCCGGCCGCGCGCGCATGGCCGCCGACGCCCGCGTGCGTGCCGAGCGTTTCGCCTGGCCGCACGTTGCCGCCGAGGTGCTCGACTGCTACGAGCAGGCCCTCACCGTCGGCCGGCCCGCGACGCGCGCCGGCCGCATCGGCGTGCGCCTCGGCCTGGTCCCGGCCGATCTGCTTCCGCGTATCCCAGCCCAGCGCCTGCCGAGTCTGGAGCTCGCGCCCGCGGCGCGCGGGGTGGGCGCCGGCGTCGCTGTCGCCACAGCGGGGGGCGATTCGACGACCCGGCAGGGGAACGGGCCACGCGACAATCGATCGGGAGGCGGGCCGGGAAATCGCTCGCGCGAGCGCTTCAAGCGCACGCTGCGCCGCGGCGCGCTCGCCGCTGTCTCGCTCGGCGGTCTCGTGCTCGCGGTGCTCGCGCTCGTACACATCGGCGTCGGCCGCGTCGCCGCAAGCCTGCTCGCCTCGAGCCCCGGTCTGCTGCTCGCCGGCCTGGGTCTGATGTGCGCCGCGATGTTCGCCCGTGCGATCGCCTGGTATGCGATTCTCGCGGCCGCGCCGACGTGGCGCAGGGCGAGACGTAGGGACGCGATGCAGGGAACGTTCATCGGCGTGCTGATGTCCGCCACGCTGCCCGCGCGCCTGGGCGAGCCTTCGCGCGCGCTGATCGTCGCGCGCCGCCTCGGCCGCGCGCGCGAGACGCTGCCGGTGGTGCTCGGCACGATGGTCTCCCAGACCTTGCTCAACCTGCTCGCGCTGGCGATCCTCGGGGTCGTGATGTTCTCGAGCGTCGACCCCTTCAACGGCCATCACGGCGCGCTCGTCGCCGTCGCGCTGGCGCCGCTCGCCGCGGTGGTCGCGATCGTGCTCGCCCCGGTGCTCGTGCCGAGCGCGGCGATCTCGCGCTCGCTACGCCTGCGGGCCCTGATCGCCGGCCTGCGCCGCTCGCTCATGCGCGTGCGCGAAGGCCTGCGCGTGTTCCGCCATCCCCGCCAGGCGGCGCTCGCGACGGCCGCTCAGCTCGGCGCGTGGGGGCTGCAGTGCATGTCCTGCTGGCTTCTGCTGATGGCGCTCGGCCTCGACAACCGCGTCGGGATCGCCGGCGCCGCGGGGGTGCTGTTCGCCGTTAACGTCACCGCGGTGATCCCCGCCACACCCGCCAACATCGGCGTCTTCCAGGCGGCCTGCGTGGCCGTGCTCGCCGGCGCCTACCACGTTTCCACGCCCGACGCCCTCGCCTACGGCATCGTCCTGCAGGTCGTCGAGCTCGCCACCGCGGTGCTGATGGGCATCCCCGCGCTGATCACCGAGGGCCTCTCCTGGAAGGACGTGCGCCTGCGCACGATGTCCGGCGCGCCGGTGAAGCTCAGCCCCCTGCCGGCGGGTCAGCGCTCGGGCGTGGCCAAGGGCACTGCCTCGGGCGTCGAGGGTTAGAAGCTTCTCTTCAGGAGGTGAGGAGGGGCTCGTCCTCGGCTTCGACGATGCCATCCGGCGGGTCCTCGTCGTCGAGGTCTCCGAACAGCGAAGGATCGCGAGCGGAGCCCTTGATCGCGTCGTCGGGCGAGCCGTCGGGCAAAAGGCGCCCCTGGCGCGTGCCGAAGTAGATCGCCTGGGGGTGATGGGCGATCAGCGCGAGCGTCGACTGCTCGGGAATCGGCGCGTAGCCGTCTGAGATGCTCATCCCGATCTGCGCGAGGCCGAGGAGCTGCTCGACCTTCAGGTGCTCCGCCTGCTCGGGCACCGCGGGATAGCCCCACGAGTAGCGCCGGCCCCGGGTCGCGGGGATGCCGAGCATTCCGCGCGCCTCGTAGTGCAGCCACTCGGCCAGCCCCTCGGCGGTCTGCACGCCGAGGCCGTGGACGAACAGCTGCTCGGCGAACTCGCCATCGGACTCGAGTTTGGCCATCAGCTCTGTCACCTCGCTGCCGACGGTCACGGCCTGCACGGCGATCACGTCGAGCTCATCGGGTGCTGAACCCTTGGCCGAAGGCTCGCCCGCGGCATCGACCGCCGGGCGGTAGAAGTCGGCCAGGCAGATGCGGTCGCCCTTCGGCTGGCGCGGGCAGACGAAGCGCGTCAGCTCGGTGGTGCGGTCCTCGGGGTCGAGCACGACGATCTCGTTGCCCGCCGAGTAGCAGGGGAAGAAGCCGAGCAAAGCCCGCGGGTGCAGGTAGGTCTGCTCGCGCCACATGCGCTCCAACCGCGGGCGGAAGTCATCCGCGAGCAGCTTCTGCCAAGCCTCGCCTTTGACGCCCTTGCCGCCCCAGTGGAGCTTGAATAGGACGTGCGTGTCGAGGTGGGGATAGACCTCGTCGAGGTCGACCGGAATCTCTTTGACGCCCCAGAACGGCGGCGTCGGGATCGGCACGTCGGTGCGCGCGGCCGAGCGCACGGAGTCGTCGGCGAAGTTGAGCTCCTCGACCGGCTCCTCGCCTTTGGCGCGGAAGGCGGTGGCGCCGTCGCGCAGCTTCTCCAGCAGCGCCGCGTGCGCGTCTGAGTCGATCAGCTGGTCCATCACCGACAGGCCCTCGAAGGCGTCCTTGCAGTAGAAGACCCCCGGCTCGTAGGGCTCCTCGGAGTCTTTGCCGCCGGGGTACAGCGCGCGGTAGCTGAACGCGCGGTTGATCGCGGCGCCGCCGATCAGCACGGGGTAGTCGAGGTTCTTCGCGTGCAGCTCCTGGATCGCGGCGGGCATCTGCTTGGAGGTCGAGACGAGCAGGGCGGAGAGGCCGATCGCGGTCGCCTCGTGCTCGACCGCGGCGTCGAGGATCGTCTGGATCGGCACCTGCTTGCCGAGGTCGACGACCGTGTAGCCGTTGTTCGTGAGGATCGTGTTGACGAGCGACTTGCCGATGTCGTGCACGTCGCCGAACACGGTCGCGAGTACGACCGTGCCCTTCGTGTAGCCCTCGAGCTTGTCGAGGTACTTCTCCAGCCGCGCGACCGCCTTCTTCATCACCTCGGCCGACTGCAGCACGAACGGGAGGATCAGTTCGCCGGCGCCGAACTTGTCGCCGACCTCTTTCATCGCGGGCAGCAGCACATCGTTGAGCGTCGGCACCGCGCCGATCTTCTGCACTGACTTGTCGATCCAGTCCTCGACGCCCTCCTTGCGCCGGCGCAGGATGTGGAAGTGCAGCGCCTGCTCGGGCTCCATCCCCTCGGTCGGGTCGGCGGCGCTCTGAACCTCCGCCTCGCCTTGTGACTCGAAATGCGCGATGAACCGCTCGAGCGCGTCCTCGCGGCGGTTGTAGACGAGGTCGTCGGCGAGCTCGCGCTCGACGTCGGAGATCTCGGAGTAGGGGGTGATGTGGTTCGGGTTGACCATCGCCAGGTCGAGCCCCGCCTGGACGCAGTGGTGCAGGAAGGTCGAGTTCAGCACCGCGCGCGCGCCCGGGGAGACGCCGAAGGAGACGTTCGACACGCCGAGCGAGGTCTTCACGCCCGGGATCTGCTCCTTGATCGCTTTGATCCCCGCGATCGTCTCGACCGCCGACGGTCGCCACTCCTCGTCGCCGGTCGTGAGCGTGAACGTGAGGCAGTCGAAGATCAGAAGCTCGGGGTCGAGGCCGTGCTCCTCGCAGCAGAGGTCGCGGATCCGCTTGGCGATCTCGACCTTGCGCGCGGCCGTCTTCGCCATCCCGACCTCGTCGATCGTCAGCGCGATCAGCGCCGCGCCGTGCGCGAGCGCCAGCGGCACCACGCGGTCGAGCTTCTCGCGGCCGGCCTCGAGGTTGACGGAATTGACGATCGCGCGGCCGGGGACCTGGTCGAGCGTGGTCGCGATCACCTCGGGCTCGGTCGAGTCGATCTGGATCGGCGCGGGCTGCGTCAGCGAGACCTTCTTCGCGACCAGGCGCATCTGTTCGTCCTCGTCGGAGCGCTCGGTCAGCGCGACGCACAGGTCGAGCACGTGCGCGCCGCCCTGCACCTGGTCCTCGGCGATCTGCACGAGCCCGTCGTAGTCGTCGGCCAAGAGCAGCTCCTTGGCCTTGCGCGAGCCCTGCGAGTTGACGCGCTCGCCGACCATCGTCGGACGCGGCTCCTGCACGAGCGGCGTGGCGGCGATCATCGAAGACAGGTGCGGTGGCCGCGGGGCCGGCCGCGCCGCGACCGGACGGCCGTCGGGCCGCTCGGCGGTGCGTCCGATGCGCTCCACGATCGCTGAGATGTGCTCGGGCGTCGTCCCGCAACAGCCGCCGACGACGCCGACGCCGTAGCGCTCGACGAACTCCTGCAGCGCCTGCGCGAGCGGCTCGGGCTTCTCGGGGAAGATCGTCTCGCCGTCGGGTCCCTGCAGTGGCAGGCCGGCGTTGGGGATGCACGCGACCGGGACGGGGCAGAGCTCGCCGAGGAAGCGGATCGCGTCGCGCATGTCCTCGGGGCCGGTCGAGCAGTTCAGCCCGATCACGTCGACCTTCAACGCCTCGAGCGTCGCGAGCACGGCGGAGATGTCCGTCCCGAGCAGCATCTTGCCGCCGTTGGGCAGCAGCGACACGGAGGTGTGGATCGGCAGCGTGCGACCGGTCGAGGCGAACGCCTCGCGCGCACCGAACACGGCGGCCTTGACCTCGAGGATGTCCTGGGCGGTCTCGATGATGATCAGATCCGCGCCGCCGTCGATCAGGCCGGCGGCCTGCTCTGCGAAGACCTCGACCAGCTCCCTGAATCTGATCTGCCCGAGCGAGGCCTCCTCGGAGGCGGGCAGGTATCCGGTCGGCCCGATCGAGCCGGCGACGAAGCGATCCTCGCCCGCGGCCTTGCGCGCGATTTCAGCGGCTTTCGTGTTGATCTCGACCGTGTACTCGGCCAGACCCCACTCCTCGAGCTTGATCCGCGAGCCCTGGAACGTGTCGGTCTCGAGCACCTCCGCGCCGGCCTCGAGCATCGAGACGTGCACGCCCTCGATCACGTCGGGCCTGTTCAGCACGAGCGCCTCGTGGCACTTGCCGGCCAGACCGCCGTAGTCCTCGGCCGTGAGGTCGAACTGCTCGAGCGTCGCGCCCATGCCGCCGTCGTAGACGACGACGCGCTCGGAGATGGCTTTCAGGTAGTCGCGCATTGCAGGCAATGCTAGCGGTGGGGTGGGGTGCCGAGGCATTGGCGCCTTTGCAGCAATGCCCCCGCAGTTCCATATTGAAGGTTATGGCGTAACCCAAAATATGGATACCTCTTAGTAAGGGCGGCGTGGTCACAGTGTCAGGCATCCAAAAATGAGATGCATTAGAATGCATGTATGCGCACGACTGTTGAGCTATCGGCTTCCGTATACAAGCGTCTGAAGGCTGCGGCGGTTGATCGCGGACTGCGCGGCTTCTCCCCGATTGTCGAGGAAGCCTTGAGCGAGTACTTCCAGGCAGAGCTGAGACGTAGGCATCTGGTGGACTCGATCACTGCTGCGCGTGGGGCATGGAGCGAGGAGGACGTGGCCGACTACGAGCGCGTTCGTGAACAGGCTTGGGCAACGTGGCAACTTTCCCCGTCCTCGACTCCGACGTTCTGATCGACTATCTCCGCGGCGTTGGGCCGGGGAGCGATCTGGTTCAGGAGCTCAGCGTGGATCTCTCATTCAGAGTCACGGCCGTGACCGCCTTCGAGCTTGCTCTCGGGCGTGGCTATGCGCGTGACCCAACTCCGGTCGACGCGCTACTGGCTGCCCCGTGCCTAGGGCTCACCAGGGAGGCGGCGGTACGCGCCGGTGCCCTCCTGCGAGAACTGCGGGCCAACGGGGTCGGGATCGACATTCGTGACGCGATGCAGGCCGGCATTTGTCTGGAGGCGGGGGCGCAATTGATTACGCGCAACATTCGCCATTTCGCCCGAGTACCGGGGCTTCAGGCGATGGAGCCCGGGCGCTAATCTCGGCCAAGCGGGTCCGGCGCCCTCCCGGCTGAGGGATTCGATCTTCGTACCGGGCGCTCCCGCGAAGCGGGATTTTACGGCCGGGACGAAACCTCCGGAGCCCGCGCACGCTTGGGGCACGCCACGGCGGTGCTCGCCGCGGCGTGGGCGCCGCCGAGGAAGCCGAGCTCGATCGCAAACGGGTACCCGCCGCGGGGGCAGTGTTCGGGCAGGCGGATGCCATTCGGCGTATAGGGGACGACCTTGTCGTGCACCCGTTCGTAGTAGGTGAGTTCCGCCGGCCCGAGCACGAAGCTGAGTTCGCCCACCGTCAGGTCGGGGCCTTCCGGGAGGCTCTGCACGAGCGGCGCCGCGATCGCGAGGCGGCCCCCGAACGGCCTGTTCGCTTCCAGCAGCCGGCCGGTCAGGATGAGAGTGGCGCTCACGGCCGTCTCGCCGTAGACGTAGAACAGCATCACGAGATGGTTTTCGACTTCCGGCCCTCTGAGGATCGCTATGCGGGCGTCTTCGCGGAATGGTTCGTGGTGGATCGGCAGCTCGGCCATCGCCTCGCCTTCGCCCATCCACGAATCGGCCGGGCACGCCGACGGCCCGGCGGCTTCGAGCGTCGCCACCGAGCACGTGTCGATGCCGAGACCGCTGAGGGCGATGTCCAGGCCGGCGGGGTAGCTCAGGCTCACTTCGGTCAACGGCGGCGGAACGATTTCGCCCGCTCCGGCCCCGCCGGGGTCGATCCGCATCTCGAGCTCCACGGTCGTCGTATGGCCCGGGCGCTCGGGGTGGAAGGCGGCGTGCAGGCTCACCGCCGGCGTGGCCGTTGCGCCGGCGGGCAGGCAGACGCAGGCCGCGAGCGCGGCCGCCAGCAGCGCCGTCAGGGGCGCCACCGAGATCGTGGTCGTGACCGCTCTCAATAGAGGGGCCTGGCGCATGCGCTCACCGAGCCATTCCAGATCAGTACGCGATGCGGCCGCTCGTCTGGATAACCAGCGCGAACGTCCGCCGGTCGAACGTCCCGTACAGGCCGGTGCTGCCACGCGCGTGCGCGTAGCGGCCGCTGCCGCCGGTGATCGTGAGCGTGCCGCTGAAGCTCTGGTAGCGCCCGGAGCCGCGGGGGATGGCGCGCCCGTGACCGGTGACCGTTCCGCCGTGCGTGGAGATCGTGCACGTGCCCGTGAACACCGAGCCCACGTCGAGCTGCGCGCGCATACTTCCCGGCAGCGCTCCGGTGGCCGCGCCTTCCTCGATTACGACCGTTTCGCGCTGGTGCACCAGGTGCAGGTGCGCGGTGTCGGTCCCGTTGAGCGTGCGCGCCGCGTGCGCGCCCGGCCCCCCTCTCGCGGTCTCACCAGAGGTGCCGGTGGATACGGCGGCGAACGCGCCGGCCGCGAGGAGGCCTGCCCCCAAGGCAAGGATGACCATGCCCGCCACCGAGATCGGCCTGAGGCCCGGGCGTGTGTGTCTGCGCCGGCTGCGCCCGCTTGCGCCCCTTACCTTCTTTCGTCCTGTCTGCATCCGCTCCCTCTCTCCTCGTCTGTGATTGTCTCAGTCAATGGGCGGCGTGGCGCCGGTACGGCCATGATGCCCCCTCAGCTTGGCCTCATGCGGCAGCGGACGCTCAAAGCCTTCCGTCGCCACGGCGCCACGACGACGCGCCCGGGCCTCGTGCCGTAGCCCTCGCGCTCGATCTCGCGCAGGATCTCGCGGTAGAGCACGGCCGCGAGCGCCATCGCGCGCCGGCCCTCGCGCAACAGCGGGATCGCCCGCAATCCCTCCTCGTACAGCGCGTCGGCGCGGGCGATGTGGTCGCGCATCAGCTCCTCGCGCGCGCCGGGTGAGGGGAAGCCGAAGCGCTCGATCGCGGCGCGTGAGATGTACACGCGCCCGTGTGCGCGGTCTTCGTCGATGTCGCGCAGGATGTTGGTCACCTGCATCGCCTGCCCGAGTGTCGCCATCCGCGCCTCGCCCTCGGGGTTGCGCGTGCCGAGGATCGTCGCGAGCACGACCCCCACCGAGCCGCCGGCTCGCTGGCAGTAGCGCATGAAGTCCGCGTCGGTCTCGACGCTCCCGCGCGCGATGTCGTGGCGCATCCCTTCGCAGAACTCGACCAGCGAGCCGCGCGCGAGCGGGTGGCGCGCTGCCAGCCCGGCGAGCGCCCGCGTCTCGGGCGTGTCCGACTCCTGGCCGAGCGCCCAGCGCTCCACCGCCCGCACGCGCTCGAGCGCGCGCGGGTCGTCCTCGTCGACGAGATCGTCGAGCGTGCGCAGCACGCGATACAGGCAGGCGACGTCCGCCCTGATCGGGGCGGGCAGGAGGGCCATCGCGGGCGCGAAGGTGCTGCTGTCGGCCGCCAGGGCGCGGGCGTCGTCCGCCGACGGCGGCGCCTGCGACCGTGCGCCCGGCGAAGCGGGCCCGGGCCGCACTCCCGGGGTGCTCGTCCTCTGTTGGGTCGTCACCGTCAGATCGTCTCCGATTCCGTGGAGAACGCCGCTCCGATGCCAAAACCGGCGGTGCGCAGCACGGCGAGGAGCGAGGCCGCCAGCGAGATCGCGATCGCGATCGCGATCGTGAGCAGCCCGATCTGCCAGGCGGGGGAGAAGTGGACGGGGGAGCCGGTGGTGTGGTGCAGCCAGCCGTCGATCAGGTACTGGCCGGTGAACCCGGCGGCGATCCCGATCACGCACCCGCCGACCAGGACCGTGCCGCTCTCGAAGAAGATCAGCCGCGCCAGTTGGGTGAAGCTCATGCCGATCGAGAGCAGCGAGTGCAGGCGGCGGCGGCTCTGCCAGACGGCGGCCATCATCAGCGCGATCACCGAGGCGATCGTGGTGATCAGCACGACGATCGTGGTGTCGTTCAGGCGCGTGAGCGTTGAGTCGAGCACCGAGCTGACTTCCGCGCGGCGCTGTTCGGTGGTCTGGGCGGTCAGCGCGGAGCTCGGCCCGAGCGCCGCCTGCACGGCCCGCCGGCCCGCTTCGCTCGACACGCCGGGCTTCAGCGTGACGGCGAGCTCGGTGGCGGTGCTAGCGCTCCACAGGCGCGCGACGTCGGCGCCGTTCATGATGATCGCGCCCGGCAGCCAACCGTAGTTGGCGGTCGTGGCCGCCAGGCGGAAGCTCTCCTCACCCGCGGGCGTGGGCAGCGTGAAGCGCTGGCCGAGGCGCAGGTGCTCGGCGCGGGCGATCGTCTGGCTGAGCGCCACCCAGCCGCCCACGCGCAGGCGCCGGTCGGCGGTGGCGAGCGAGCCTTCGAGCAGCTGGCTCGGCGCGATCTGCGCGCCCAGCTGGGGCGGCACGCCGAGCACCCACACGCGCCGCCCCGGCAGATCGAGGAACGAGTCGCGCCAGGGCAGCACCGAGCGCACCACGGCGAGGCGCTGCAGGCGGCGCTGCACCGCGCGATCGCGGAAGGGCTGGGTCGTGTAGACGTTCTCGGGGCCGCCGGGCCTGACCCAGACGTCGGCGCTCGAGAGCAGGTCGCCGGCGCCACGCTGCACGGCGCTCTGCACGTTGGCGACCGAGCCGCCGATCACCACCATCAGGAAGGCCGCGATCGTCCCCGTCGCCAGCAGCGCGACCGAACGGGCGGGGGTGGAGCGCAGCTCTGCCACCGACAGGCGCGCGGCGGGGTCGCCCGTGCGCCGGGAGAGCGCCCGCGCGAGCGCCAGCAGCCGGCGCAGGATCATCGGCAGGCAGAGCACAATCCCGACCACGAGCCCGACGAGCGCGAGCACCGTCGTTGAGGGCGCGAGCACCGACACCGCGACCGAGACACCGGCGAGCAGCGCGCCGCCCGCGAACACGAGCACGTCGGAGACGCGCAGCCTGCGCGTCAGCGCGAGCGCCGGGCCGACCGCCTCGGGCTCTGAGGCCGCGCCGGCGCGCAGCGTCAGGAGCGCCGGCAGCAGCGCCGCGGCGAAGGCCGCGAGGAGGCCTCCGGCGAGCGCGACCAGGAGCGTCTGTGCGTCGATCACGCGCCCGCCGCCGAGGACGAACGCGGCCGCGATGTAGCCGGGCAGCGAGCGGTAGGCGACGAGCGAGATCAGATCGCCCGCGAGCAGCCCGAGCGCGCAGCCGGCGAGGCCGAGGATCAGCGCGTCGAAGCAGAGCGAGGCGACGATCATCGAGTCCCGCGCGCCGGTCTCGATCAGGTAGACGATGAAGCGCCGGCGCTCCTCGCTGGCCAGGAGCAGCGCGTTGTAGGCGAGGACGACGCCGGCGACGAGGCTGATCGCGCCGAACAGCAGCGTGATCTGCTTTTCCGAGGCCGCCGCGCCGGCGAGCAGCTTGGCTTCGGTGTCGATCGGGCGCACGTTCGTCGTGGCGCCGAAGCGCTGCGCCAGCGCGTGCGCGAGCGCGGCTTCGCGGCCCGGATCGGGCTCGACAAGGACGCGCGTCACGCGCCCCGAGAGCCCGGCGAGGTTCTGCGCGATCGCCAGCGGCGCGGCGGCGATCGGGCTGTCGGCGGCCGCTCCGATCTTGGCGCTGGGGACGGTCGCGTCGAGGGTCATCGCTTCGACGTGGCCGGCGACCCGCACGGTGACCCGAGAGTTTGGGCCCCCGCCCACCCGCACGCCGATCGCCGCGGCGGTCGGTTCGGTCAAGAGCAGGAGCCCGCGATGGGAGGATTCGGAGACGCGCTCGAACTCGCTCGACAGCGGCCCGTGCAGCGCCGTGACCTGTTCGGTCGCCCCCACGAGCGTGAGCGCGCGCGAGCCGTGGGGCCCTGAGGCGACGATCGGTACGGAGAAGATCGGCGCCGCGTGGCGCACGCCGGGCATCCCTTCGACGGTCGTGGCGATGCCTCCGCTGAAGCCTTCGGGTCCGCGCGAGGCCAGTTCGAGCGTCGCGTCGCCGGCCACTCCGTGGGTGACCTGTTCGAACGAGCCGGTGATCGAGTGCTGGGCGATCTGCACGGCGAACAGCAGCGCCACGCCGGCCGCGACCCCCATCACCGCCATCAGCTCGCGCAGCGGCTGTACGCGCAGGTGGCGGCGGTAGAACAGCCACAGCGTGCGCAGGTAGCCGATCATCGCGCGGACACCGCCTTAGATTGAGACCCGTCCGGCCCGCCCCCGTCGTCGGGTCCGGGGTCCTCGTCGCGGGATTGAGGCCCACCCGGCTCGCCCCCGCCCCCGTCGTCGTCCTCGCCCGCGCGCTCCTCCTCGAGCCGCCCGTCGCGCAGCGCGAGCGTGCGGTCGGCGCGGGCGGCGACGCGCGGGTCGTGGCTGACCAGCAGCACGCCCGCGCCGCGCTCGCGCGCCAGCCCGCCGAGCAGGGCGATCACCTCCGCGCCGGTGTCGGTGTCGAGGTTGCCGGTGGGCTCGTCGGCGAGGACCAGGCGCGGCTCGCCCACCAGCGCGCGCGCGATCGCCAGGCGCTGGCGCTCGCCCCCGGAGAGCTCGTCTGGGGTGTGGTCGGCGCGGTGGGCGAGGCCGACCTCCGCGAGCAACGAGAGCGCGCGGGAGCGGGCGTCGCGGTGGGGTTCGCCGCGCAGCAGCAGCGGCAGCGCGGCGTTCTCCTGCGCGGTCAGGCCGGCGACGAGCTTGAAGTCCTGGAAGACGAACCCGAGCTCGGTACGCCGGTGGGCGAGCAGCTCGGCTTTTGTCATCCGAGCGAGGTCCGAGCCATCGAAGAGGACCCGGCCCGAGTCGGCGCTCAGGAGGCCCGCGGCGAGCAGCAGCAGCGTCGTCTTGCCCGAGCCGCTCGGGCCGAACAGGGCCACCAGCTCGCGCGCGTGCACGTGCATCGTGACGTCGTCGACCGCGTGGACCTTCTCGCCGGGGCCCGCGTAGAGCTTGCGGGCGCGCTGCAGCTCAAGCATCGAGCGCGGCGCCGCGGTCGGCGGGGGAGGGGAGGCGGTAGAGCCTGCCGCGCTCCCCTGCCGGCTCGGGGTTCACGAGCCGGCCCTCGCGCAGGTAGAGGACGGGCTCGGCGTGCAGCAGCGCCTCCGCGTCTGAGTCTGTGATCAACACCGCCACGCGCGCGTCGCGGGCGAGCGCGTGCAGGAGCGTCATGATCTCCTCCTGCTCGATCAGGGAGAGGCTGGAGGCGGGCCGGTCGGCCAGCAGCAGGCGCGGTTCGGTGACCAGCGCGCGCGCGATCGCCACGCGCTGGCGCTCGCCGTCGGAGAGCTCGTGCAGCTCCGCGTGCGCGCAGTGCTCGGCCTCGCAGGCCTGGAGCGCCTCGCGCGCTCGGCGCTCGGCGGCGCGGTGGTCGGAGCGGTCGACGAGCAGCGCGACCGCGACGTGGTCGAGCACCGACAGGCGCTCCTGCCAGGACTGCGACGTCCATACGCAGGAGATCTCGCGCCGGCGGTAGCGCTTGCGTTCGGCTGCCGGCATCCGGTCCAGGCGCTCCCCGTCGTAGATCACCGCGCCGCTGTCGGGCGCCTGCAGGCCGGCGGCGATCCGCAGGAGCGTCGTCTTGCCCGAGCCGCTCGGGCCATAGACGCCCAGCATCTGGCCGCGATCGAGATGGAGCGTGACGCCGTCGAGGGCCACCCGCTCGCCGCCGGGCGTGGGGTAGCGCTTGGATATGCCCTCCAGCGACAGCAGCATCTCAGTCTTTCTTCGCCGGTCCGGATGCCCGCCCACCCCGGCGTGGATCGTCCTCCGCCATCCGCGTGAACAGCTCGCGGCGGGCGCCTTCGCCCGGCCGCCGTTGCGCGGCGGAGCCCGAGTCCGCGGCGCCTGTGCCGTCCGTGCCGGTGGCGCCCTGTGCCTGGGCGGGCCAGACCGCGTCGCGGCTGGCCAGCCAGGAGAGCATCTCGCGTGCGTGCCGTGCCCAGCGCAGCTCGCCCTCGAGCTGGAGCAGGTCGGCAGATAAGTTCAAACGCAGCAGCAGGTGGTCGGCGCGCACGAGCGGCCCGTCTTCGGGCAGGGTCTCGCGCAGCTGGGAGATCTCGCGCAGGCGCTCGGCGCACTGCAGCTCGTAGGCGTCGACCTGGGCGAGCGCATCCACCATTCGCTGCGGGCCGGCGAAGGTGATCTTGACGAGCAGCGGGCGGCGGCAGAGCCGCACCGGATCGGCGGCCTGCGCGAACCAGCGCTCGAACTCTCCGACCCCGGCGTCGGTGATCGCGAACACATGGCGGTCCTCGTGCTCGGGCGAGTGCTCGACGCGCTCGATCAGCCCGTCGCGCTCGAGCCCTTTGACGAGCTGGTAGAGCTGCCCGGAGTTGACCTGCCAGGCCGGTCCCAGGCGGTGGCGCAGCCGGTCGGCCAGCTCATACGGGTACGCCGATCGATCGAGCAGCAACCCCAACAACGCATGCTTTGCCGACATGCTCCCCTTCCCGCTCGTGCGTTAGGTCAACCCGTGCGGACCATACCGCTTGACCGTAGCGCTTAAAGCCCGCTTGCGCCAGTCGAAATCGCGGCGATTGGCTTAACCATGCGGGATTCGGCGCATTTTGGCCCTGCGACGTATACCTGCGTTAACGGTATTGACCACGGCGCCCACCTCTTTTTCATGCCTCTGCGTGTCTATGTCTTCTCTCGGAGGTCGGTGGCGGTGATCTCGGCTACGCGTTCGCCGGCGAGGTCGTAGACGTTGGGCGCTTGTGAGCCCTTGGGGTGGTGGCGAACTCCAAACGAGAGAAATTCAAGCCGCACTCGGCCGTCGATGACTACTATTTTGAACATGATGCCCCACTTCCCGTTGGGGTTGGGCACGTAACCCTTGGCGCAGTCGGGCAGGTTGGTCCCGTCGCGTCCTTCGGGCTCGCAGCGGCGCAGGTGCTCGCGCGGGACTCCGCTGCGTTCGTAGTCGCGTTTGGCCCTTTCGGCGGCGTTCCGGCCGGCTGGGGTGGACCGTGCGAGATCCCGTTCCCAGGCGTCTGCGTCGAACTGGGCCGGGAAGCGTACCCCGGTGCTGGTCATGGCTCAGCCCTCGCCGTCGGGCGAGAGCATGTGCGGCCCGTGCTCTGCCCAGAACGCCGCGGACTCTTCGGGAGTGAGCTCCCGACCGCCCCCGCGGGCGAGGATCGCTTTCCAGGAGGTGTCGGGTACGAGCGTGATCTCGCCGCCCGGCCCAGTGTCCTTGACGACGTACTCCCCGGCGATAGCGCCACTGAGCGTGACGTGCACGAGTTGCTCCTCTGCTGCCATGGTCGGCATGATGCCAGCTCTCCTCTCGATCTTCAACGGGCGCCGGGGATCGACGACCGGCGAACAACGCTACGCCGCGCCTGGGACGGGAGACGCGATCGGGACGCGGCCGCGGACCGCATCCCCCGTCTTTCCGGGCGATCGCATCAAAAAGCTGGCGCATAAACGCTCGTCTGCCGTTCGCGTCGCGTGGCTGTCCGCGGGGGGCTGCCGATCATGGCTCAGCCCTCGACGGACCGCCTTGCCGTAGCGCTTAAAGCCCCCATCCGCCAGTCGCGATCGCGGCGATTGGCTTAACCATGCGGGATTCGGCGCATTTTGGCCCTGCGACGTATACCTGCGTTAACGGTATTGACCGCGGACGTACGGCCGTGGATGCTGTGTCTGCGTCGCCGGGGAGGCGAGCGCTGAGACTCCGGCAGAGCGCAAGCGAGCGCCGAGGTCCGTCTCAGCAGAACATGCGAGGGAGAGAGGGAGGGATTCAGTTGTCGAGGGTCGCAGAGTCTCCAGCACAAGCCGCGACCGCGCCGACGAAGCATCCGGCGTGTTCGAGTAATCGGTCCTTCGTGCCGCTGCGCTCGATTGTGAAGGAGGAGAGAGTGCTGCAGGGCCGCATCGCACGCGCCGCAAACCGCCCCCGGGCCCTGTTCGAGCGCCGTGGCCGGACCCCTCTGGCGGCGACGTTCGAACAGGCTCCGGTGCGTGTGGGTGGGCGGGTGCCCATCTCCGCGTCGGGTCTGGCAGTACCGAGCGCCACCACCCCCTCTCCGGTGGTGCTCGCAGAGGCTCGGGCGTTAGCACCCTCTCGCGTCTGGTCTCACGGGCGTCGTGGTCCTACTGATCTGGGACCGCGGCGCCCATCTCTTTTTGATGCCTCTGCGCGTTCAGGTCACAAGCTTGGTACAAAGTCTTTAGGTTCGGCTCAGGCCGCGTGCGCTGGCTCGGATGGGGCGCGTACGGCGTGTTCTGAGGCGCGTTCGTACAGCGTCTCGGGCGCCATGTCGACGCCGTTGGGCCAGACGATGGTGCCGATCTCCGGATCGACGCGGACCTGGGCGAAGAAGGATTGGTCGGCGAGGGGCTCGAATACGCGGCGCCAGTGTCGGCCGGTGAAGTCGATGTCGCCGACGAGGCCGTCCTCGAATGTAAGACGCAGCTTGTGGTCGCCGATGACCTCGACGCCGGTGACGTCTATGAGCTTGTCCATTGCGGGCATTCTAGCGAAGCGGGTCGATCGGGTTCAACGGCTTTTCGCTAGCGGCGAGCTCCCAGTCGGCGGTCAGCTCGTCGGCGTGCAGCTTGGCCCAGTCGCGCACGAGCTGCAGTGCGCGAGGGGGCAGCGAGCCGATGATGATCTCGCCCGCCAGGTCGAGCGATGCCCTGTACTCGGCGTAGCGGGCGTGAAAGTGGGGAAGGCGATGATGGGTCTCGTCCCAGTACATCGTGATCGTGATTCCGTAAAAGCGGCTGATACTCGGCATTTGCAGTCTCCCGTGGTCCGTGGGTTGGACCGCAAGAAGCTACTCACGGTCTGCGACGGCTCCCGTGATTTGACGCCACGCCGCCCGCTCAACCCCTGGTTTTCCGGGCGATCGCATCAAAAACCTGGCGTGCAAACGCTCACCGGCACCTCATCTTTCACGTCTCACGAACACCACGAGTCAACCCAAGAAAGGCTCCCCCGATGATCAAGGCACCGAGCAGGCTCACGTCCCTCCTTCACCGCCTCGGTGTCGCCGGCCCCGCTCGCGTGGGTGCCTGTCAAGGGAGTGGTGCGCCTTCGCGCGGCGCCGGTTCAATCACGCCTCACCGGGTGGGGCTCGTTCAGGGAGGCCTGGCTGTGATGAGTAGAGCTGTTGGTTCGCGTCGCAATGTTCGTGTCGTGGTGTCGATGCTCTGCGTCGTGGCCGGCGTGCTGGCGTTTTCGAGCGCCGCGGGGGCGACCACAAGCCAGTTCGGCGAAGAAGGCAGCGGCGCCGGTCAGTTCCTGAACGCGTTCGGGGCCGGCGTCGATCAGACGACGGGCGACGTCTATCTGGCCGACCAGAATAACCAGCGGGTCGACGAGTTCGACGCGGCGGGGGAATTCGTGAGAGCTTGGGGGTGGGGCGTCGCGGACGGAACAACGCAGACCCTGCAGACGTGCACGGAAACCTGCTTCACCGGGAGCTACGGCTCCGGCAGCGGGCAGTTCGCGTTCGATAGCGCGAGGGGCGTGGCGGTGGATAACTCGACTAACCCGCTGGACACCTCGGTGGGAGACGTGTACGTCGTCGATGTCGAAAACCGGCGCGTCGAGAAGTTCGGCCCGGAAGGCACGTTCGTCCTGATGTTCGGCGTCGGCGTCGATCGCACGACCGGAGGCGATATCTGCACCGCCGCTTCGGGCGACACGTGCGGCGCCGGCAGCGAAGGGACCGGCCCAGGCCAGTTCGGCAGCTGGAGCGGGACGGGAGTGCAGCCCGGCCTCTTCATCGCGGTGGATTCTCTCGGCACGGTCTACGTCGGCGACGCGAACAGGATCGAGGAGTTCAACCCCGAAGGCGAATACCAGTCTGAAATCCCCCTCCCGGGCGCCGGCAAAATCACCGCGCTCGCCGTCAACGCGAGCGGAGACGCGTACGTCATGAGCCAGGAAGCGAGCGGCGTGCGGGAGTACGAAGCATCCGGCACGCTGATCACCGTGCTCGACTCCAGCGGCGAACCGCAGACGCTTGCGCTCGACTCCTCCGGCGATCTCTTTATCGAGGATGGCGAAGGCGAACTCACACCCCATAGCGTCCTCGAGTACGACCCTGCCGGCAACGAGGTGGACAGCTTCGACAAGGGGACGGAAGCGGAAGGCGGCTCGCAAGGGATCGCGTTCGCTGATGCCGCGGGCGTTCTGTACGTGATCAACAGGGAAGCGGTGCGGGTGGTCGCCCCGCCCGCGCCGGGACCGCTGATCGAGCCGAACAGCGAGTCGGCGAGCCCCGTCGGCCCCACCAGCGCGACGCTGCACGCGACCGTCGATCCCGAGGGTCACGAAACGCGCTACCACTTCGAATACGGCCCGACCGCCTCGTACGTGGCGAGCACGCCCGAGAGCCCGTCCATAGGCGAAAGCTTCGAAGATGCAGAACCCCTCCCGGAAGCCGTCCTGACGGAACTGCAGCCGGCCACCACCTACCACTTCCGCGTCGTCGCGACCAACTCCGCAGGGACGACCACCGATGGCCCCGACCAGACGTTCGCCACCCTGCCGCCTGCGCTGATCGACAGCGAGTCGAGCTCAAACGTGACGTCGAGCGCCGCGACGCTCGTCGCCGCGATCAACCCGCTCGGCTCGGACACGAAGTACCACTTCGAATATCTGACCGAAGCCGAATTTCAGACGGATGGCGGGAGCTGGACCGGCCCGGACATACCGGTGTCGTTGCCCGTGCCCGACGGCGACATCGGCTCTGGCACCAGCGACGTGCCCGTCAGCCAGCACGTGGAAGGGCTCGCGCCGAGCGTCGTCTACCGCTACCGTGTCGTGGCCACCAACGCGCTTGGGACGTCGCCGGGCCCGGACCGCACTTTCGCCACGCAGCCTGGCGAGGCGACGCCACAGCTCCCCGACGGCCGCGCCTGGGAACTGGTGTCCCCGGCCGACAAGCACGGCGCCACGATCGAAGCCTTCAACGAAGGCGGAGCGGTGGTCCAGGCCTCCGAAGACGGCGGGGCGATCACCTATGCGGCGAACGCCCCGACCGAAGTGAACCCCCCCGGGACGCTCAGCCCCGAACGCGTGCAGGTGCTCTCCACACGCCGCGGCGGCTGGGAATCGCGGGACATCGCCACGCCCCATGAAGCTCCGACGGCTGAGGCCCACGTCGGCAACGAATCGGAATACAGGCTGTTCTCGGGCGACCTCTCGCTCGGGATCGTCGAAGCGCCGGGCGAGACACCCCTGTCAGCAGAAACGTCGGAACGCACCCCCTATCTGCGCGACGATCTGGCCGGCAGCTATCTGCCGCTGGTCACCGCGGCAAACGTGCCGGCGGGGACGAAATTCGGCGGCAACCCCGCACTCGCGTTCAACGAAGATCTGGAATTCGTAAGTGCGAGTCCCGATCTCCGCCACGTCGTGCTCACCTCCGAGGTGCCCCTGACGTCGGCGCCGATCGTCGAATCACATTCCTTGTACGAGTGGGCCGGTGGGAAACTGCAGCTCGTCAGCGTGCTGCCGATGGGGCCACACGGAGAAGCGGGCGAAGCGGCGCGTTTCCCGTCTCTCGGCTACCACGACAGCATCGTGCGGCACGCGATCTCGAACGACGGCTCGCGCGTGCTGTGGGAAAGCGAAGGACACCTCTATATGCGCGATGTGAGCCGCGGCGAAACCATCCAGCTCGATGCTGCCCAGGGCGGTTCGGAACGTCATGCACCAGAAGCCCAGTTCCAGGCGGCCAGCGATGATGGATCGAAGGTGTTCTTCACCGACTCCCAGCAGCTGACCGCCGAGGCCAAGCCACGCGAAGGAGCCCCGGACCTGTATGAGGCCGAAGTGAGTTCCCTGGGCGCGGTCAGCCTCAGCGACCTGACCGTCGACCACAACGCCCGCGAACACGCGGCTGTGCAGGACGTGGTGCTGGGAGCGAGCGAAGACGGCTCCTACGTCTACCTCGTCGCCAGGGGCGTTCTCAGCAGCGCCGCCAACGGAGCGGGTGAAACCGCCGCGCCAGGGGCGGACAACCTCTATCTGTTGCATCACGCCGAAGATGGATGGACGACGACGTTCATCGCTGGGCTCTCGAGCGAAGATGCAAATGACTGGGAAGGCTATCCACAGCACGACAAGCTCGCCCCTCTCACCGCGCGGGTGTCCCCAAACGGCCGCTGGCTGGCGTTCATGTCGGACAAGAGCCTGACTGGATATGACAATCTCGACGCCAAAAGCGGTCAGGCGGACGAGGAGGTCTTCCTCTATGATGCAGGCACGGATCGCTTGGTGTGCGCTTCCTGCAACCCAAGCGGCGCCCGACCGGTTGGCATGTTCGAGACCGGTGAAGAACCCAGGCCGCTCGTGGACCGGGTTCAGGAGTGGAGTCACCGCTGGTTGGCGGGGTCGATTCCGGGATGGACGCCCGACTCCCTTCCCGGCGCGCTCTACCAGTCGCGCTACCTCTCGAGCGAAGGCCGCCTGTTCTTCGACAGCGCCGATGCGCTCGTGCCGCAGGCCACCAACGGGAAGGAGGATGTCTACGAGTACGAGCCGCCCAAGAGCGAAGAAACACCCGCCAGCGACACCTGTACTGCCGAATCATCCACTTACAGCCCCCGCTCCGGCGGCTGTGTGGCGCTGATCAGCTCGGGGAGCTCCGCCGAAGAATCCACGTTCCTGGACGCGAGCGAAAGCGGCAATGATGTCTTCTTTCTCACAGCCTCTCAGCTCGTGCCACAGGATACGGAAACCTCCTATAGTGTGTATGACGCTCACGTATGCACGAGCGAATCGCCGTGTCCGGCGACGCCGGCCGCTTCGCCGCCTGCGTGTACGACGGCCGACGCGTGCAGGGCGGCGCCATCGCCGCAACCGTCGATCTTCGGTCCAGGACCGAGCGCCACGTTCTCCGGTGCGGGCAACCTGCTGCCGCCTGCGAACGCTCCGCCCGCGATCGGCAGGGTGAAAGTGCTCGGGCATTCTGTGCATGGCACGACGATCACGCTGAAGGTCGCGGCGCCTGCCGGGGGCACTATCGTCGCCTACGGCGCGGGGTTGCAGACGACCAAGCATCGCGTCGGCGGGGCGATGACCTACACCCTGAAGGTCGGGCTCTCGGCGCGCGCACGCGCCTCGGTCAAGCGTCTGCGAAGGCACAAGCTCAGACATAAGCGCAAGCTGACGGTGCGGGTGCGCTTCGTGCCCACATCGGGCAAGGCATCGCAGACCAGCGTGCTGGCAATGGTAAAGGC
>DATCFG010000153.1:0-25373 GCA_036509655.1 Solirubrobacteraceae bacterium
GTGGCTGCGTCGAGGCCCGGACCGTTTGCGCAAGGCGACACGCGCCCTTCCGGGTCGGGACTCGATCGAGGCATCGGTGCGGCCATTTAGAAGTCATATTTGACTTGAAAATGAGTAGACTTCAGGCGGTCGCATTGGTTGACCCCGTATCTAACTACGGGTATCGGATGGCAAAACAGCCTGATATGGCCACAAGACACCGTCTCCAGCACGCCCTCACGAGGTTTGGGGAGGACGTGCGACGTCGACGTGAGAAGTTAGATTTGACTCAATATGAGGCCGCCAGCCACGCTGGGATCAGCCAAAGCAACTGGTCCAAGATTGAGCGAGGACTCCACGATCCATCGGTAGGACAGGCGCTAAGGATCCAATTCGCCCTCGGTGCCGAGTCCTTGGAGGGGATGCTTGGCGACCAGCCAAGCGCACTTGTCCTGGCCGCGAATGGCGCACAGAAAGGCATAGGCAAGTCGCATTGAATTCGCCGCATCTCGCCCCTCAAGGACCAGCCACGGACACGATGGTCTCAGTTGGCGGTGCCCCGACATCCGCCTCCGTCCACCGCGCCCCATCGAGCACCCCCACGAGCCGTGCCCCCGACCGGCGGCGGCGCTGATCCCCGATGACCTTCGTGTAGATGCGCAGCGCGAGCTTCGGGTCGGTGTGGCCCATTTGCTGCATCACGTAGACGGGGTTCTCGCCGCGTAGGTAGAGCAGCGAGGCGAATGTGCGGCGCAGGGAGTGGGGGGACAGCTCGACGGGGATCGGCGGGATCTCCGCGTCCTGCTCGGCGAGTTGCTTGTTGGCGCGTTCGGCGGCGCGTTTGACGCGTTTGGCGATGTTCGTGCGGGTGTCGGCTTTGCCGGTCCGGGTCGCGAACACGTAGTCGTCCTGCGTGGCGTGCCGGGTCTTGGTCTTGTAGGCGGCCAGCTCGTCGCGCAGCTCGGGCCAGATGTCCACTTCGCGGATGCCGGCGTCGGTCTTCGCGTCGAGGACGGTGAGGCGGCCTTGTGCGAGGTTGACCTCGCCCCAGCGCAGGGCGAGCAGCTCGCCGACGCGCAGGCCGGCGCAGATGCCGGTGGCGAACAGCGCGCGGGCTGTGGGGTCGGGCATCGTCTTGCCGCCGCGCAGGCCGCGCACGGCACCGTCGAGCAGCGGCTTGACCTGCTCCGGTTCAAGCCAGGTGCGTTTCGGCTGGCTGGTCTTCAAGCGTCGGCGGCGTCCGCGGGCGGGGTTGAACTGCATGTGCCCGTACTCGACGGCGACCTCGAGGATCTGCGCGAGCAGCGCGAGGGTCGCGTTGATCGAGCGGTTGCTCAGCGGGCGCTCCACCTTTGCGCGTTCGCGCTCGCGGACCTTGCTCGTGCGGTAGCGGTCGACCTCGGGGATCGTGATCTGGGAGAGGTGGTGGTCAAGAACGGCAGCAGGTGGCGGCTGAGCGCCCAGCGGTAGTCATCGACGGTACGCGGCGAGACCTCGCCGCGACGGGACTCGAACCACTGCGAGGAGAACTCGTGGAAGGTCGGGTCCTCCGGCGGTGTCGGCGCGGGGTCGGGTTGGGGCGGCTGCCAGGTTCCGCGGCGGATGTCGGCGAGGATGTTCGCCAGCTCCGTCTGCGCCTTGCGCGGGGTGCAGCCCTCCCAGGAGTAGCCGAGGGAGATGTAGTGGCGGGCGTTGGCCGCGGCCTCGGCCTTTCGCCTGCTGCCGTTGGTTCGTTGCGGCTGCGGCGGGCTTGGAGCGCCTGCGCGGCGAGTTGCGCGTCGAAGCGCAGGCGTGGTCGTGGCCCGTCGCCGAGCTGGATCGCGCCGAGCTCGGTGGCGTGTTCGTAGACCCACGCGCGGTTGAGGCCGAGATGCCGCGCGAGCTGCTCAGCCGTCAGCAGCCGCGCGCGCGCCGGATGCGTCTCCTCCTCTACATCGACGGGCGGGGACTGCTCGTGGCGTAGGAGTTGTGCGACGCGCTGCGCGACCTGCTCGATCGCGTCGGGGGTCATCTCTGCGGCGGCTTGGCGAGCGCGTGCCCAGCGCCTCGTCCTGGCGTCGACGCTGAACACGGTTCGCCCCGACCCTGAGCAGCTCGGGTGTCTTGACCTGCAGGCTCAGAGTCCGGCGCCATGTCGCGTTGGCGTCGAGATAGTCGTTCAGGTGTGGATCGCGAAACGCCACGATGCGAGGCTAGTGGCGATCCCTGCGTGAAGCGCGGCTCAGACTCTGCGCCGCGCGACTGCTCTCGCCTGGATTCGAGCGCGCCGATGAACGCTGCCCATGTTCCTGGATTGGACGAGGAGCGAACTTTGCTCAAGGCGAGACGGTCGCGTGACGACCTGGGTCGTATATGGCGTCTCGAATGCTGAAGCTGCGTTGGTCCGGTGTGTGCAGCGTGTGCGGTGCTGCGTTGCCGGCGGGGACGCTGGCCTGGTGGGACGCCGCGGCGCGGACGGTGACATGCGCGGCCTGCCAGGAGACAAGGGCTGAGCCCTCTGCCGAGCACACGATGCGCCCTGAGCTCGATCGTGGACGGCCAGGAGCCAGCGCGGCGCGCGAGCATCAGCGGCGCAAGAGTAACCGTGAGACCCGTACACGCCAGGCCCATCCACGGGTCGGCGGGCTGCTGCTCGCGTTGCGCGGCACACCCCAACACGAGTCGGCCTTCCACCGCGGTGCGCTTGGCGAGGAGGCGGTCGCAGAATCGCTTGAGCGACTGGCCGCGGCCGGACCTACGATCCTCCTGCACGACCGCCGCATGCCCGGCGGACACGGCAACATCGACCACCTCGCGATCACGGCGACCGGCGTGTTCGTCATCGACGCCAAGAACATCAAAGGAAAGGTGCGCGTGGCCAAGCCGCTGTTCGGCGCCGCAAAGCTGCGGATCACCGGACGCGACCGCACCAAGCTCATCGACGGCCTCGACCGCCAGGTGGCAGCCGTGCGCGACGCGTTGACGACCAACGCTCACGGCGACGTGCCGGTGCAGGGCGTGCTGTGCTTTACGACCGCCGACCTACCGCTACTCGGCACGCTGAAGATACACGAGCACCTCCTGCTCCACCGCAAGGCGCTTGCCAAGAGGCTGAACGCCGGCGGACCGCTGCAACCGCGGGCGATCGAGTCGATCGCCCGCACCCTCGCGGCCACCCTACGGTCCGCCTGACCTCCATCGGCTATCTGCTCCACTCAACTGGTCGGCGTCCCAACGACATAGTCTTTCCGCGCCGCGCAGCCAGCGGCCTAAACGGCGCCGTGAGCCCGCTCCATTGGGCACAAACGGGCACAAATCGCCCTCTCCGCCACTCGACCGCCTTGCGCCGACGGCCCTTCCCACGAAAGAAGCCTCGCGTTTGCAGGGCTTCTTCAAATGGAGCTAGGGGGACTCGAACCCCCGACCTCCTGGGTGCGATCCAGGCGCTCTCCCAACTGAGCTATAGCCCCGAGGTCTCGCGCCGCGGGGGCGGTGCGAGGTCTGAGAAGTGTAGTCGCCGGGCGCCGGCGACGAGGCTGGCGGCGAGCGGAGGACGCAGTATCGTTTGGCGGGGAGATGGGACTGCTCGACGACGCCATCCGCGAACACATGGAGCTAAAGCGCCTGCGCGGCGCCGATCCAGGTGAGGTCGCGCTGCAGGAGCGCGACGCGCTGGGGCCCGTCGTGCGCGAGCGCGACCCCGAGGAACCGGAGCTGGAAGACGGGGAGCACGACGATCACGAGGATGAGGCGCCCAACCCGCCTCACCCCACCGACTCCGACCATCACCTCGACTTTGGCCATACGGATCCCGCACATGAGGACGGCGTCCACGGCGAGGACGATCTCTCCAGAGCCCCTCATCCGGAGCGGGGGCAAGACTTTGCGGACGTCGGCCACGAGACCGCCGAACTGGACATGCGGACCGTGCTCGACGGACAGCCGGGGGACGGGCTCGAGGAGGCGCCGGCGACCCCCGGCGAGACATCCGGGCAGGAGCGGCTCTGGTTCGACCAGCAACAAGGGTCGCGGGACGCCGACTTCGATCCGTAGGGCGTTCAGGTCAAGTGCCGGGCCCGTACCTAGAGATCCAAGTCGGGGACCCTGCTGCCCTAAACTCGGTCCCTGCGGGGCCTTAGCTCAGCTGGGAGAGCGCCTGCTTTGCAAGCAGGAGGTCACCGGTTCGATCCCGGTAGGCTCCATTTTTTTAGAAATTGCCTGAAAATTGCTGGTTTTGGAGGGCCGGCTGCTTCGCTGGCCAGGCTGCTCACGACGAGCTGGACCTCTACCCAAACGTCGCCGTCCGTGAGGTTCTGCACAACGCGGTCGTCCATACGGACTACGCGGTGGAAGGCGCTTCGATCTTCGTCGCTCTCTTCTCCGATCGCCTGGAGATCTCGAGTCCGGGGACCTGGCCGCCTGGCTTCTCCCGCGAGGATTTCGAATCGGGTGTCAGCCTGCGCCGCAACAAGGCCATCTCGCGTGTGCTGATGCGGCTGGGCGTGATCGAGGGCTACGGGAGCGGATACGACCGCGCAGTCACCAAACCGCGAGAGCCTCCGCGTCAGGCCAGGCCGACCCGGCCCGACCGCGCGTCGGCCTGGATCCAGGTCACCGCCGCGACGACCGCCGCGACGAGGAGCACCGAAGGCCACGCGCCGATCGCGAGCGCGAGCACGTGCGAGAGGACGAATGCGGCGAAGCCGACGCAGCCGAGGATCGTCGCGGTTCTCCTTCCATGACGCTGCCGCCAAGCCCAGATGCACCAGAGGCCTCCGATCGCGAGCACGACGCCACCCAGCGGGCGCGAGCCGGTGCCCACCGCGACCGCGTAGGCGACGACGAGCGTGCCGGCGGCGATCAGCGCGGTTGGCGTGCGGGGCACGCAGCGCAGCGTAGCGCGCGCCGATCGCGGGGCCTGTCAGAGTGAGGGTCGAGGAGAACCGAGACAGGGGAGCGGAATGGGGTTCATCGCGCCGGCGCAGCCGCCGGTCGAGCTGGAGGAGTGGAAGCGGCTGAGCCACCTCGAGCGGATCAAGCCGCTCGCACAGGACTGGGCGATCAACGGCTTTGGCACGCCCTACGCGGTCTTCCTGCTCTACATCGTCAAGATCGTCGTCTACGCGCTCGGCGGGCTGCTCGTGATCTCCGCGACGACACGAGGCCTCGGCGGGCTCGGCGACCTCGGCAGCTGGTGGACGGAACCGATCGCGTTCGAGAAGGCGGTCGTCTGGACGATGCTCTGGGAGGTGCTCGGGTTGGGCGCCGGGTCGATGCCGCTGACGCTCCGCTTCTCGCCGATGATCGGCGGCGTGCTCTACTGGCTGCGCCCCGGCACAGTCCGCCTGCCGCCGTGGCCGGAGCGGGTGCCGCTGACGCGCGGAACGCGGCGCACGGGCATCGAGGTCGCGCTCTACGCGGGACTGCTCGCCGCGGCGGTCTACCTGCTGCTCGCCGCCACCACACCGGCCGCCGGCACCGTCGCCGGACGCCTGCACCCGGCCGCGGTCGGGGTGCTGCTCGCGATCGGGATCCTGCTTGGGTTGCGTGACAAGGTCCCGTTCCTCGCCGCCCGCGCGGAGATCTACGGGAACCTGATGATCCTGTTCCTGTTCCCGCTCTCCGATCTGCTCGTCGGCGCGCAGATCGTGTTCGTGTGCATCTGGTGGGGCGCCGCGTCCTCGAAGCTGAACCGGCATTTCCCGTTCGTGGTGACCGTGATGATCAGCAACACCCCGTGGAACCGCTCGCGCGCGTTCAAGCGCCGGCTCTGGCGGGGGCACCCCGACGATCTCCTCCCCTCCGCGACCGGCGCGCTGGCCGCGCACATGGGAACCGTGATGGAGTTCACGCTGCCGTTGCTATTGCTCGTCTCGCCGAGCGGGCCACTCTTAACCATCGCGGTCGTCGGGATGGTGATCTTTCACGTTCACATCTTCTCCACGTTCCCCTTGGCGGTGCCGCTGGAGTGGAACGTGTTCATGATCTTCGGGATTCTCTTCCTGTTCGGCCACTACGGCTCCGTGCCGCTCTCGCACCTCGACGATCCGCTGCTGATCGCGATCCTCGCCGCGACCTGCGTCGGGATCCCGGTGCTCGGCAACTTCCGCCCCGACCTCATCTCGTTCCTGCCGTCGATGCGCTACTACGCCGGCAACTGGGCGACGAGCCAGTGGCTGTTCCAGAAGGAGTCAGGCGCCGAGGCGCGCCTGGACAGCTCGATCGTGAAGGCCGCCCCGGTCGCCGTCGAGCAGCTGGTGAAATTCTACGACCGCGACACCGCCGAGCTGTTGATGTGCAAGGGCCTCGCGTTCCGCTCGATGCACGCGCACGGCCGCGCGCTGAACGGCCTGCTCCCGCGCGCCGTCGAGGACATCGAGCGCTACCACGTGCGCGAGGGCGAGGTGGTCGCCGGCGTCGTGCTCGGATACAACTTCGGCGATGGCCACTTCCACAACGAGCAACTGCTGGCGGCGGTACAGGAGCGGTGCAAATACGCGGAGGGTGAACTGCGCGTGGTGATGATCGAGTCTCAGCCCGCCCACGTGCAGCGTCAGCACTACCGCATCCACGACGCGGCGAGCGGCCTGATCGAGGAGGGCTACGTCGAGGTGGGCGAGATGGTGAAGCGCCAGCCGTGGCTGGATCGGACGGGGGCTTTCCCGGTCGAGGTCATTCCCAGGTGAGTGAGGTGATCGTCGTCGGCTCCGGCCCGAACGGGCTGGTGTGCGCCGCGTGGCTCGCGCGCGCGGGCGTGCAGGTGACGGTGCTCGAGGCGCAGGAGCGGATCGGCGGCGGCACGACGACGAGCGAGCTGACGCTGCCCGGCCTGCTGCACGACGACTGCTCGGCCGTGCACTCGATGGCGGTCGGCGCGCCCTCGCTGAACGAGCTCCAGCTCGAGCGGCACGGACTGGAGTGGTGCTGGCCCGAGGTCGACCTCGCGCACCCGCTCGACGGCGGCGGTGCCGGGGTGGCGCTGCGCTCGATCGAGGACACGGCGCGAGGACTCGGCGGGGACGGCCGTACGTGGGAGCGCGTCTTCGGTTCCCCGTCGCGGGGGTTTGGAGAGCTGAGCGAGGACATCATGCGGCCGATCCTGCACCTGCCGCGTCATCCGCTGCGCCTTGCGCGCTTCGGACTCCCGGCGGCGACGTCGGCGACCCTGCTCGCGCGCAAGTTCAGGACCGAGCAGGCGCGCGCGCTGTGGGGCGGCTGCGCCGCGCATGCGTTCAGGCCGCTGACGCAGCCGATGACCTCGTCGGTGGGGATGGCGCTGATCTGCGCGGGACATGCCTACGGCTGGCCGGTCGCGCGCGGCGGCTCGCGCGCGATCAGCGACGCTCTGGCCGCCGTCGTGAAAGAGCACGGCGGGCGGATCGAGACCGGGCGGCCGGTCTCGGCGCTTTCCGAGCTCCCAGCGGCCGACGCGGTCGTGCTCGACCTGGCGCCCCGCGCGGTTGCCGAGCTCGCAGGTGCGCGGTTGCCGGCGCGCGTCGCGCGGGCGTACCGTCGTTACAAGCACGGCCCGGGCGCCTTCAAGGTCGACCTCGCCGTCGACGGCGGCGTGCCATGGACGAACGAGGCAGCGCGCAAGGCGGGCACGGTGCACGTGGCCGGGTCCTTCGCCGAGATCGTCGCGGGGGAACGGCTGATCGACCGCGGGCGGATGCCGGAGCGCCCGTTCGTGCTCGTCTGCCAGCAGTCGCTCGCCGACCCATCGCGGGCGCGCGACGGCATCCACCCCGTGTGGGCCTACGCGCACGTGCCGAGCGGCTACACCGGCGACGCGACCGAGGCGCTGCTCGACCAGATCGAACGCTTCGCCCCGGGGCTGCGCGAACGGATCGTCGGTAAAGCGATACGCACGACGAGCCAGATCGCGAGAGACAACGCCAACTATGTCGGTGGCGACATCCTCACCGGCGCGAACACGCCGCTGCAGACCGTGATCCGCCCGCGGCTCGCGCTCGACCCCTACTCCACCGGCATCCCTGGCGTCTTCGTCTGCTCCGCGGCGACCCCCCCGGGCGCGGGCGCGCACGGGATGAACGGCTACAACGCGGCCAAGTCGGTGCTGCGGAGCCTCGCCTCGGCATGAGCTCGAGCGGAGCGCTGATCCCGCGCTTTCGCCGCGCGCGGCGCGACCCCGAGCTCGCGGTGCTCGAAGGGTTCCACGCGCTCAAGCACGCGCTGCGCTTCGACGCCCCGCTGCTGGAGGTGGTCGTCTCGATGCAGGCCCCCTTGGAGCGCCTGTCGACCGCGCTCGCCCCGGATCTGAGCGCGCGCCTGCACGAACTCGCACGGCCGGTCGAGCCTGCGATCTTCGCGCAGCTCGCGCCGCTGCCACCGCCGACGGGGGTGATCGCGCTGGCCGAGCGGCGCGAGGGCGAGCCGGCGACGATGCTCGCCGACTCGCGCGCGGCGCCGGTGATCCTGCTCGAGGACCCCCGTGACCTCGGCAACATTGGCGCCTGCGTGCGCGTCGCCGCCGCGTCGGACGCCGCCGGCGTGCTCAGCACCGGCAGCCACGACCCCTGGCATCCCGACGCGCTGCGCGGCGCGGCGGGACTGCACTACGCGCTGCCCGTCGCGCGCCTGGAGCGACTGTCGCTGCTCGGGGTGGGCCCCGCACCAGAGCGGACCACACCCGACCGCGGACCGGCACTCGGCTGCGGACCGGCACTCGGCCGGCCGCTGCTCGCGATCGACCCTGAGGGCGAGCCGCTGCAGCCCGGCGAGCTGCCGCCGCGCGCGGTGCTCGCGTTCGGCACCGAGCGCTACGGCCTCTCGGACGAGCTCACCGCCCGCGCCGACGCGAGCGTCAGCATCCCGATGCGCCCCGGGGTCTCGAGCCTCAACCTCGCGACCTCGGTCGCTGCCGTCCTGTTCGCCTGGCGCCTATCGGCGCCAGGCGACACATCTGTCTGACACTTCTTTAATCGCGCGTGCGGGTATGTGGCAGGCGTTTTTACGCGCGACTGGTGGCGAGCGCGGCCGCTTCGACGCCACTGAGCAGATCCCAGTTGCCACGCAGCGCCGCGCGCGCCCGCGCGAGCATCCGCTCGGCCTGCACCTCGGGCTCATCGCAAGCGGCGAGCAGCTCCTCGATCAGCGCTCCCGCCTCGCGCGCGTGCTCGACGTCGCGCAGCTCGTGGACCTTGAAGTACTCGAGCGCCGGGCCTTCCTCGCTGTAGCCGTAGTGCTCGGTGAGGCCCTCCAGCTTCGTCGTCGAGATCTCCGGCTGGCCCGCCTCGATCGCGTAGAGCACCGCCAGGTGCTCGAGCAGATCCTCGCCCGCGGCCCACGCCCGCGCGCACGCCTGTGTCTCTGCCAGCGCCGGCGAACCCGCCCCGTCCACCGTCTCCGACAGGGACCCAGCCGCGCGGGCGAAGTCGTCCCACAGCCCCACGTGCGCGGTCTCCTCCGCGGCGTGACGGCGCAGCCCGCTCGCATGGGCCGGGCCGGCCTTCTCAGCCGCCGCGCTCGAGGCCTCCGCCAGCGCGAGGACCGCATGGCGGTACTCGCCCGCGTAGCACGTGAGCTCCGTGCCGCTCAGCTCGCCGGCGCTCCAGCGCTCGTAGAACGGGTGCTCCAACACGCTGCATTCACCGCGGACCTGATCGAGTCTCACAAGAACATCCACAGGGGGCTCCTTCTCTTCGTTTGCGTTCCATTTCCCGTCTCCCTCCCAAAGCTCCACGTACATCTCTGCCGAGACTACCGATCGCCATCGGGCGGCGAATCGATCGGTGGGGATTGGCATCAGACGGAGGGATAGGATGCGGGGATGACCGACGCGGTACGCACCCCCGACGAGCTGCTGGAGGGACTTCCCGACTTTCCGTTCGAGTCCCACTACCGCGAGCTGGACGGACTGCGTCTGGCCCACCTCGACGAGGGCGACGGAGCGCCCGTGGTCTTCATGCACGGCGAGCCGACCTGGTCGTTTCTGTGGCGTCACGTGATCCCGCCCGTGCGTGACGCCGGCTTCCGCTGCATCGCCCCCGACCTCGCCGGCTTCGGCCGCTCGGACAAGCCGATCGAGATCGACTGGTACTCCTACGACCGCCACGTCGCGAGCATCGCGAGCCTGCTCGAGGAGCTCGACCTGCGCGACGCGACGATCGTCGTGCACGACTGGGGCGGCCCGATCGGGCTGCGCCTCGCGGTCGAGCACCCGGAGCGGATCGCGCGGATCGTGATCCTCGACACCGGCCTCTTCACCGGCCACCAGCGCATGACCGACGCCTGGATCGCGTTCCGCGACTTCGTCGCCCGCACCGAGGACCTGCCCGCCGGCATGCTCGTACGCGGCGCCTGCAAGAACGACCCGGGCGACGATGTGATCGACGCCTACGACGCGCCGTTCCCGAACGTCGACGCAAAGGCCGGCGCGCGCGCCTTCCCGCTGCTGATCCCCCATACGCCCGACTCGCCCGGCGCCGCGGCCGGGGCGCGCGTGCTGGAGGCGCTGCGCGAGGATCGCCGGCCGACGCTGATGCTGTGGGCCGACTCCGACCCCGTGCTGCCGCTGTCGGTGGGCGAGAGCTTCGCCGCCTCGATCGGCCGGCCGGCCCCGCGTGTGATCGAGAACGCCTCGCACTTCCTCCAGGAGGACCAGGGGCCGCTCATCGGTCAGCTGATCGCGGAGTGGCTCACGCAGGGCTGAGCCACTCTCCCGGGCCGGCGCCCTCCTACCGGGTCGTGCGCTCGGGAATCTGCGCCTGCTCGCTCGCGGGCGGCAACCCCGGCTCGGAGTGCGCGGCGCGCAGCTCGTAGGAGGCACGGGCGCCGGCATCGACGTGCGAGAGCACGTCGTCGGCATGGGACAGGCGCGACAGCGAGTCCTGCACGCCGATCGGCATCAGCGCGGCCATCCGCTCGCTGATCGACAGCTGCTTGGGCACGTGCACGTCGAACTTCGGCACGCGCAGCGTCTGCACGATCGCGTCGGCGACCTGCTCGGGCTCGATCTTGCGGAACTGGCGCTGGCGCGGTTCGGACAGGCCGAGGCCGAGCTCGGTGTTGACGGCGACGGGGCTGATCAGCGAGACCTCCACGCCGGAGCCGCGCAGTTCCTTGCGCACGGCGCGGCTCAGGTTGATCACCGCGGCCTTGCTCGCGCAGTAGGTGGCACCGCCCGGAAAGCCGTACTTGCCGGCCTGCGAGGCGATGTTCACGACATGGCCGCGCCCCCGCGCGGCCATCCGCGGCAGCGCGACCTTCATGCCGTTGATCACGCCGAGCACGTTGATATCGAGGATCCGCCTCGAGGTCGCGTCGTCCTCGTCGAGGAACGAGCCGATCGGCATGATGCCGGCGTTGTTGATCAGCACCTCGACCGGCCCGAGCTGCTCTTCGGCCGTGTCGAGGAACTCGGCGAACGAGGCTCGCTCGGTCACGTCGAGTGGCAGGCCGACGACGCCGGGGTGGGTGGGGTCTCCAATCTCTTCGGCCGTTTGCCGCACGGCCGGGAGATCGACATCCCCGAGCGCGACCCTCGCTCCCTGGCGCAGGAGCGCCTGCGCGGTGACGCGGCCGATGCCACGCGCACCACCGGTGATCGCAACGGTCTGTCCGGCGAGGATACGGGGTTGCTTGGCCATGGAGCTCCTCCTTATGGTGCCTGGCGAATAGAAGTCTCCGTCCAAACCTAGCGCCCCTTACGGCCGGCCGCCAGTCCGTTCGCAGAGACACCGCATCTTTTGTGTAGTGCGTGGGTTTATAGAGGAGATCATCCATGGACGGTTACCCGCCAACCATCTATCGGAAGATCGCAGGAGGGGGACAGGGAGGGACACCATCGAGCCCGGGCGATCCACGGAAACCGCCCGGGCTCGGGTGTAGTCGTGAGCGGGACGGATCTCACGGAGACCACGCGCCACTCCACACGCGCGCTCGGGGCCCCCGGCGGACGTGGGTACGCGGGTAGAGTGGGAGTCCGATGTCCTCCTTCCGCTTCAAGGGCCAGCGCATCGCCTACACCGAATACGGCGGTGGCCCCGCGGCTGTTACCAGGGGAGGCTCCCGTGGACGGACGGCGAAGAGCGCGCCGGCGGCAAGCCGCCCGGTGATCCTCGTCCATGGGCTGCTGCTCTCCCAGGAGATGCACCGACCGCTCGCCGAAGACCTCGCCGCGCGCGGGAATCGCGTGATCACGGTCGACCTGCTCGGCCACGGACAGTCGGATCGCCCGCGCGACATGTGGCGCTACTCGATGAGCATCTTCGGCGAGCAGGTGGTTGGCTTGATGGACTATCTCGAGCTCGAGCAGGCGGTCGTGATGGGCACCTCGCTGGGTGCGAACACGGCGCTCGAGATCGCCTCGACGGCGCCGGAGCGTTTGCGCGGGATGGTGATCGAGATGCCGGTGCTCGACAACGGACTGCTTCCAAGCGCGCTGACCTTCACCCCGCTGCTCGTCGCGCTCACGTTCGGCGAGCCGCTGATGAAGCTGCTCGCGCGGGGCACGCGGGCGGTGCCGCGGCGGCGGCTGCCCCACTACGGCAACGTCGTGCTCGACCTCGTGCGCCAGGAACCCGGCCCCAGCGGCGCGCTGATCCAAGGATTGTTCTTCGGGCGCATCGCGCCGCACCGCACCGAGCGCCGCACCTTCCAGACGCCCGCGCTCGTGCTCGGGCACCACCGCGATCCCGTGCACCCCTTCTCCGACGCGGGGATGCTCGCGAAAGAGCTGCCCAACGGTCGCCTGCTGGAAGCCAACTCGCTCGTCGAGCTGCGCCTGCAGCCCGAGCGCCTCACGGACGAGATCGCCGCGTTCCTCGACGAGGTCTGGGCCAACCCGCGCGCGGTCGCCAAACGTCCTGCGACAACACGTCCTACAAGCAAACGTCCCGCGACAAAACGCGCGGCGGCCAAACGCCCCGCGAAGCGCGCCGGCTAACGGCTACTTCGCTGGGAACAGTTCCAGTTCGTTCACGCTCACGTGGCCTGGTGTTGAAGGAGTTCCCACCGACGCGGCGGGGGCCTTGCTGATCCACAGCACGACGAAGCGGAACCCCTTCCCAGAGTTTTTCAACTTGATGTGCTCGTGACGCTTCCTCGCGACCAGGTAGGGCGTCAGCTGCACCCATGCTGGGTCGGTGATCGAGGTCGGCAGCGCGCTGCCTTTGGCTCCATATACCTGGATGCTCATGCCCGGTGTGGAGGTGACGAGCTCGATCGCCGACAGGCGCTGGGCGCTGTTCAGATCGATCGCCAGGCCCTCCGCCATCTTCGGGGCGACCGCCGGGTTGACCTGAGCGGTCCATTCGGTTGAGGTGTCGCCGTCGATCGCGAGGCTGGGGTCACCGAATTCGCTCGCCGGGTAGCCGTATGGATTGTAGGTCGTGGCCGCGGCGGGATCGAGCACGATCGCGGTGGGCCGCGGTTCGGTCGCGGCTCCGCCGCCGAGTTCATTGCCAGCCGCCGGGGTGGTCGTCGAGGGGCTCGATTCTTTGGTTTCCGCAGGCGTGGTAGTCGTGCCCGAGGATTTCGGCGTGGGCGCCGTGAGCGGGATCTTCGGCGGTGTGGCCGAGCCCGGGGAGAGCAGCGGGTTGCTGACGGGAGGCGCTTCTGAGGCTTTCGGCGTAGGCGTAGCCGCTCCCGGGGTCGTCGGCGTGGGTGTGATCGGGGTCGTCGGCGTGGGCGTGGGCGGTGTCGTCGGCGTGGGCGTGGGCGTAGCCGCGGTGGGAGTCGTCGCGATCGCGACGACCGTCGGGGAGGTTTTGTGGGCGCCTTCCTTGTTCAGCGCGGCGTAGGCGGCCGCGGCGGCGCCGAGCACCAGCACCGCGGTGGCGGCGAGGATCGTCGCCGCCGAGCGCCAGCTCGGCCCGCCCGGGTCGAGGCTGCCCGGCGCGCCGGCGCCGCACTGCAGGCACCAGTCCTGACCGCGATCCATCGGCGCGCCGCACTTCGCGCAGTTCGGCCCCGTCGCGCCATGCGTGGAGTCAGGCGACTCGGGCGAGGAGCCCGGCGGGACGCCGCCGGGGGCCTGCGGAGAGGGCTGCTCAGGGTCTACGACAGCCGGCGGATCGGCGAGCACTGTGTTCACAGGCTCCTGATTCTAGCTCCGCGGGCGCCTACCTTGGCGCAGCCGGGCCGCCGGGCACGATCTCGCGGCCGGTCGGCCGCAGGCGCTCGTCGAGCTCGAGCTGCCAGTAATAGCGCGTGAACGTGATTCCGGCGCGGAACTCGCCGACGTGGGGCTCGACCGCATCGCCGGCCGCAAGCGCGACGATCAGCTCCGGATAGCTGCGCCCGGGGAGCGCGGCGTAGGCAGGCGCGGGGAAGGCGCCGCCGAAGCGCGTGTTCACATCGGTGATGGCGATCCCGGCGTCGGGATCGCGGAACACCTGGATCGTCGCCGGGCCGCGGACTCCCAGCGCCTCCATCACGCGCCTCCCGAGCTCGATCAGCTCGGCGTCGCGGACGACTTCGCCCTTGATCGACTCGCCGCCGCGCGACTCGAGCATCGTGCGCGGGATCGCGTTCAGGCAACGGCCTTCGAGATCGCCGAGGCAGTCGATCGAGCACTCCGGGCCGTTCATCGCGCGCTGGATCATCGTCGGCTCGGTGACGTAGTCGACGAAGAAGCGCGCCTGCGCGGCGTCGTGGGCGAGGTGGATCGAGCGCGCGCCCGAGCCGCGGCGCGGCTTGACCATCACGGGGTAGTGCAGTGCGTCGAGGTCCCCGTCCTGCTCGGGCAGGACCGTCGGCGGCGAGGGCAGGCCAAGGCGCTCCAGCAGCAGATGAGTCTCGTACTTGTCGTAGGTAGCGCGGGCGATCTCCGCGGACGGCACCAGTGCCGGCAGGGTGGGCGGGGATCCGTTTTCTCGGGCGCGGGCGAGCACCTCGATGTCGAGATCGGTGAGCGGCAGCACCGCGCCGACACCATGCTCCTCGCACAGCGCCTGCAGCGCGGGAACGTAGCCGGGGTCCTCGATCAGGGGGACGGAGGCACGCACCTGCGCGGCGTATTGCGCCGGGGCGAGCGGCGAGGGGTCGGCGACGATCGTCGTGGTGAGGCGGGCGAAGCAGGAGACGATGTCGTAGCGCTTGCCGGCTCCGGTGAGCAGGATCGCAGGGCGCGGGGGGGTCGGCGGCGCCAGGGGAGCGGGACGGCTCGGGTTCGCCGGGTGGGTGGGGTCCTGCGTCACAGCTCGCCCTCCCAGCCACCGGCTTGGCCCTTGTAGAGATCGGCGCCACCGAGCACGATCGCGGCCGTGCGCCAGAGGATCCGCAGGTCGAGCGAAAGCGAGCGGTTGGCGATGTAGTGGAGGTCGAGCTCGATCCGCTCCGACCATGGCAGCGACGTGCGGCCGTTGACCTGCGCCCAGCCGGTGATGCCTGGCTTGATCTGAAGGCGGCTGCGCTGGCGGGGGGTGTACTGCTCGACCTGGACCGGCAACGTCGGGCGCGGCCCGATCAGCGACATCTCCCCCCGGAGCACGTTGAGCAGGTTCGGCAGCTCGTCGAGCGAGGTCCTGCGCAGCAAGGCCCCAACGCGGGTGATGCGGGAGTCGTTCGCGTTGACCGCCAGTCCGGCCCCGATGTGCTCGGCGCCGTCGACCATCGTGCGCAGCTTCAACACGTCGAAGGCCGCCCCGTCCAGACCGACGCGCCGCTGACGATAGATCGGATGCCCGGCGGACTCGATCCGGATCGCGATCGCCGCGAGCGCGAGCAGAGGAGAGGTGAGCAGGAGCACCGAGGCGGAGACGAGGATGTCGACCGCGCGGCGGATCATCGGGTTCCCTCGGCTACGTCCCACGATGCCTCCGTGCCGTGGCGCAGCCAGTCCCATAGTCCAAACGCGGGCGAGGCGGTCGTCAAGATGTAGTAGCGGGCCACCAGCAGCGGGCGAACCCGCACCACGCCCCCGAGTCCAGCGGCGACGAGCAGTGCCCATTGCAGCAAGAGCGTGACCGTGTAGAGCGCGCCGGCGCCGTCGAGCACGAGCAGCAGGTTCGCGACCAGCGCCACCGCGTGCAGGGCGGGGGTGAGATAGCGGAGGATGCGGTGGGAGAAGATCATCAGGCCGTACCCGAGGCCGTAGCCGCGGGGGGAGAGCATGCCACCGCGCAGGACAATCGGCCAGGTGTGGCTCATCATGCGCCGCTTGCGCGCGAACTCCCCCTCGATCGAGGGCACCATCTTCTCCTCCGCGCGCGCTCCCGGAACGTACACCGCGCGCCAGCCGCGCTTGACCATGTTGAACGGAAACGACAGGTCGTGGCCCATGATCGGGTCAACCTCCAGATAGGCCTCGCGGCGGGTGGCGTAGATCGCGCCGTTGCCGGCCGTGATCGAGCGCAGACGCGACTCCAGCGCGCGCACCGCCATCTCGTAGCGCCAGTACAGGCCCTCCTGGTTGGTCGCGGCGTAGCCGCTCGCGGCTTGCACGAAGCGGACCAGGCCGCATGCATAACCCACGCGGGGGTCCTCGAAAGCCCCGACGAGAGCCCGGGCAGCGCCGGGCTCCCACAGCGCGTTCGCGTCGGAGAACGCGACGATCTCCCCGCGTGCCTCGCGCACGGCGGCATCCTGCGCGCGGATCTTCCCGCCGCGGGGGAGCTCCAGGACGACGTCGGCGCCGGCCGCTCTTGCCCGCTGCGCCGTGGTATCCGAGCAGCCGTCGCAGACGACGATCAGCTGCAACAGCTCACGCGGGTAGGCGAGCGCGCGCGCGTTCTCGACCTTCGCACCGACCACAGACTGCTCGTCGTGGGCGGCGACGATCATCGACAGCGAGGGGAGCCCCCCAGCAACGGCGCCCGTAGCCGACGGGTCTACCGCCGAGCGCGGCGCCGCCGGCACGAACAGGCGCGCGAACACCACGAGTGCGATGGCGTAGCCGAGCTGGGTCCACACGATCAGCGCAACTGACACCCAGAAGACAATCTCGAGTGCGGTTGTCATCGACCCGGATTCTCGCGGAGCGACTCGTAGAGATCCAGTGTCCGCCTGGCGATTGCGTCCCACGAATACTTGCCCTCAGCAGCCTCCCCGGCACGCTTGGCCATCGTCGCCAACGTGGCGGGATCGCCGAGCAGCTCCCGCAGGGCATCGTGCAGCGCCGCCGGATCCCCCGCCGTAACGACCCGCGCAGCGCCGGTAGAAGCGACCTCGGGAAACCCGCCGACATCGCTCAGCAGAAGCGGCTTGCCGAACGCAAGCGCCGTGAACAGAACCCCCGACTGGTCGATCTCGCGGTAGGGCAGCACGACGAGGCCGGCGCGCTGGAAGTAGGCGGGCAGCTCGGAGTCGGTGACGAAGCGCGGCACGAAGCGCACGCTCGGGGGGGCAGAGGCGCGCAGGGAGGAGATGTCCATGCGCGGCATCCCCGCGATCCACAACTCCGCGTCGGCGATCCCGCGCCAAGCCTCGAGCAGGACGTCGATCCCCTTGTAGGGACGCATCAGGCCGAAGCACAGCACGACCGGCCTCTCGGTCTGAAATGGAGCCCGCCCACCCGCGGCGGGAGGGACGTCGGCGAGGTGCGCAAACACGCCGTGGGGGATCACGCACACCCGATCCGGATCCACACCCACCTCACCGACGAGGCGGGCGCGCCCGTGCTCGGAGTGGACGACGACCGCGTCGAAGCGGTCGTAGAGACGCCTCTGCGCCGCCAGCTGGCCCGGGCGGGGCTCGCGTGGAAGCACGTCGTGGGCCGTCAGCACGAGCGGTCGCCTCGCGCCGGACGGGGTACGCCGCCCCGGCAGCAGATGACCATCGAGGTGCTGCACCGGCAGCCACTGGAAGTGCACGACGTCCGCACCCCGGGCCGCGCGACTGTAGCGGAGCATGTCGGGGATGTGCTCGGCGAGCTTCGCGATACGTTGCGCGCGAGAGCTCGGGGGAAAGCGCGCCAGGCGGTAGAACAGCTCGCGCCGCTCGTACCCCTCCGCAGGCGCCACGGGCCCGTAGGCGAAGCGGCTCGTGAACAGCTCGACCTCGGCCCCCGCGAGACCCAGCGCGCGGCAGAGCGCGTGGTCGTACGGGGGCGTGTAGGCCGAGGGGTCGACGACGTGGACGCGCACGCACGGGACAATAGGCGTGTGGATGGCCCGGTCGAGCTGACGTACTGCGTCGTGAACACCTCCCAGCGCGAGCTCCTGCTGAGCGGGCTCGACGCGATCGCCCGCGAGCGTGCGGGCCTGCCGTTCGCGACCGAGGTGCTCGTGCTCGACAACGGCTCACGCGACGGCTCCGCCGAGGCCGCGCGGGCGCACCCCGCTGTGGACGAGGTGATCGCGCTCTCCGAACGGCGCGGCAAGGCGCTGAACGACTCCGAGCTGCTGCGCCGCGCCAGGGGGCGGTACGCGCTGCTGCTGAACGAGGACTCCGAGCTGCTGGGAGGCGCGACGCTCGCCCTCTACGAGGCGCTGGAGGAACATCCCGACAGCGCCTGCGCGGGCGCGGCGCTGCGGCGTCCCGACGGCAGCAGCCAGCCGTCCGCCTGGGCCTTCCCGACGGTCGCCACGGCCTTCGCCGGGGCGCTCTTCCTGCACAACCGCGTGACCGTGGAGAGCAAGGGCGAGCAGACCCGGGAAGTCGCCTGGTGCCAGTCGGCGGCGCTGCTCGTCAGGCGCGCCGCCGCCGAGCAGGTCGGCTATCTCGATCCCGACTTCTTCGTCTACTCCGACGAGGTCGACTTCGCCCGGCGCCTGCGCAACGCCGGCTGGCACAGCGTCTACGTGCCGGGCGCCGTCGCGGTCCACCACGAGCAGCTCTCCACCGGCACCGCGGGAGAGCGGCGAATCGTCGAACTCTCGCGCAACCGCGACCTGTACATGCGCAAGCACCACTCCCCCGCCGCCGCGCGCACCTTTCGCTGGCTGACCGCCTGGACCTACGCCCTGCGCGCGCTCGGCGCGCTCTTCCTCCCAGGCCACTCACCGCGGCGGTATTGGAGGCACGTCACCGCGACGCTGCACCCCGAGCGCGGCGAAGGGCTGCGCGAGGCCGCCGAGGTCTACAACCGCTCATAGATCTTTCAGCGGGTCCTCCGCGTACTCCTCGACCTCGCCGCCCCCGGCGCGGAAGGCCGCCACGCGACGGCGCCCGTCGGCGAGCAGCGCGTGCGCCTGGTCCCACTCGTGGGGAGCGAAGAAGCGGGTGACAAGCAAAAGCGCAGGAACGAGGCAGAGCCAGGCCGCGCGCAACACTAGTCCGGCGAAGCCGTCCGTCGGCAGCAGCTGCTCGCCGGAGACCGCCACGGCGACGAGGATCGCCACCAGCTGCGCCAGGCGCCGCCACTGGAAGCCCACACGGAAAAGGCTGCGCGTGAGCGTGTACATCACGAGGAGCATCGCCGCGTAGGCGCCGCACAGCGCCAGCCCCGCGCCCGCGATCCCGAGGTTCGCGCCGCCGTGGGGTACGAGCAGCACGAGCAGCCCCACGTTCACCGCAAGCCCGGCGGCCGCGGCGGGGAAGTTGCGCGAGGTCACGCGAGCGCGCCCAGCGATCACGATGAACACGAGGTACAGCCCGTACAGTGCCCAGCCGAGCGCCAGCCACGGGAGCGCTCTGTAGGCGCCGAAGAACTCCGGCCCGGCGAGCAGCCGCACCATCCAGCGCCCGAGCAGCGCCACGCCGCACACGACGACGCCGGTCGCGAGCGCGTAGTAGGTCGTCACGAGCGAGTACAGCCGCGCCGCCTCTTCGTCGCTCTCGATCGAGTACGCCAGCGGCGGCCACGCGTACTGGAAGCCCCTCACCGCCACGAACACGACCGTCGCGAGCTTCAGCGCGACCGCGTAGAGCCCCGCGGAGCTGCCGCTGTAGAAGCGCAGCAGGTAGAAGCGGTCGGCCACCTGGAGCGCGTACACGCTCGCGTCCGCCGGCACGGTCGGCAGTCCGAAGCCGAGCATCGCCCTCAGCTCGCGGCGCTCGACGCGCAGCGAGAAGCGCCTGCGCAGGACCCACCAGAGCCCGAGCACGACCAGCGCCGAGGCACCGAAGTTGCCGAGCAGCAGTCCCCGCGCCCCCTGGCCGGCGAACACGACGAGCGCGACCGTGAAGGTGACCGTCATCACCACGTTCGCGCCCGACGCATACACGTACGTGCGCGTGCGTTCGTCGACGCGCAGCTGGGCGTAGACCATCTCCAGGTTCGTAAACGCCCACAGCCCCAGGATCGCGCAGTCGATCAGCTCTGGATCGTCATAGCCGAGCAGTAGTTTCGAGAGGCCTCCGGCGAATGCGACCGCGACCAGCGAGGCGATCGTCGTGGTCCACACCACGGCGGCGGTCGCGGTGCGCGTCATCCGGTCGCGCCGCTGCACGTCCTCGTCGTCGAAGTAGAAGCGGATGAACGCCTCGCCGACGCCGGCGCGCAGCACGATGCTCGCCAGGATCACTGCCGTCAAGAGCGATTCGGCCGCGCCGTAGGACTTCGGGTCGACGTGGCGCGTGTACAGCGGCAGCGTGATCAGGGCGAAGCCCTTCGCGAGAATGTCCCCGAACTGGTACGCCGCGCCGGTCGTGACGAGGCGCTTCAGGTAGTCGCGCACGGCTCAGAACCTACCTTTCGCGGACGGCCGGCTGCGGGGTGGCGCTTTATAAAGGCGGCGCAGAGCTTGTTGCACTTTTGAGAGCGCGTGACACGATAGTGCTACGCGCTCTCTTGTGTAGATGCCCCTCCGCCCCGTCTTTATCTTCCTGAAGCATTCCTGGCGCACTTCTGGCGCATTCTCGTCACACGCTTGGCACAGTCTCGCCAAGCGCGCGGTCATCCTCCGAGGTCCCGCTGGCCTGCCCGTGCCCGTGCCCGTGCCCGTGCGCGAGCGCCACGCCGATGCCCAGAAGCGTCCAGGTGATCGGGTCCTCGAGGAAGTCCGCGTACGTCCACGTGTGCAGCACGAGCGCCGCGAAGCAGGCCGCGAGCGCGATGCGAGGCGGCGATCTCCCGGCGCCGCGGAAGAGGGTCGCGAAGGCCGCGACGAGCAGCGCCGCGTAGACGGCGAGGCCGACGAGGCCCTGCTCGGCGGCGACCGTGATCGGGATCGTGTGCGAGGCCGAGGTCGCGTTCGCGGCGCTCGCGTTGCCGTGGCGCCGGTACTCGGTTTCGAACGAGCCCGAGCCGTAACCCCAGAGCGGTCGATCGGCGAACAGTTCGAGACCGCCGTCGATCAGCTTCGTGCGCCCGCTCGTCGCATTGCTGGTCGAGCCGCCCGCGCCCTTCAGGCCGAAGTGCAAGCTCGGCGGCGCCGCGACCACGACGACCACGACGACCGCCAGCAGCGCAACCGCGACGTACACCGTCGCGCGCGCGTCCCAGCGGTACGCGGCGAGCACCGTCATCCCCAGCAATAGCGCCGCGATGCTCGACTGCGAGAAGCTCGTGATCAGCCCCGCCAAGAGCCACGCGAGCACGCCCGCGCCGATCAGCACCTCGCGCCGGCTGCGGGTCCACAGCACGACCGCGGTGACGGCGATCGTCACGATCGCGAGAAACCGGCCGTAGATGTTCGGGTCGAAGAAGAGCGAGTTGACGCGGAAGTAGTTCCCGTACTGGTCCGACGCGATCACCTTCGGGTTCAGGAACAGCGTCTTGCGGTAGTACTCGACGAACCCCACCCCCGCGAACACGACCGCCAGCGCAACCGCGATCCCCAAGCACTTCAAGATCAGCTCGCGCGTCCAGCGCACGTCGCGCAGCAGCATGAACAGCAGGCCGAAGGGGATGTAGAAGAACGCGATGTTCTCCGCTGCCTTCGTGTGGTCCGGCGAGTAGACGCCCTGCACCGCATACAGCACGACGGCGCCGAGCAGTAGCCATTCGAGTGCGATCGGGTGGCGCCGCGGGGTTGCGGCGGGACGCCGGTTCAGCCACCGCGGCACGAGGTGAGCCAGTGTTCCGGCGGCGATCACCAGATAGAGGGGTATCAGCAGATTAACTGTCCTGCCGTCCGTCGAGATCGGCAATCTGAAGGGAAGCGCAAATACCGCAAGCAGCGGAAACGCATCCTGCCAGCGACGCATCGCCAGCATGAGCACGCCGGCGATCGCGGCGGCCGCAAGTACTCCCAGTATGTAGATCATGGCCTGACCAACGTGAATCCCCTAGGTGAAAGCACCACGCGACGCTGTTCACGCAAGTAAACCCGCACGTGATATTCACCCGCCGCGGCTGGTCTGCCGGTATTGACGGGCGTCACGATCGTCGTGCCGTGCGGACCGATGGCGACGGTGTGGCTATATGCCGTTCCCATGCGTCCGTTCCAGCGCAGCGCGAACTGTTTGTAACGAGCCACCGGCCGATCGCGCACGAGCGTGGCGACAGTGTCTTCCGCGGAGTCGAGGATCGTGACCGTCACCCGTTCGGCGTTGGCAAGCTTGAACGAGATCGGCTCTACTTTGATGTGACCCGTCGGCGTCGGCGAGAAGACCGGCGCCAGCTCAAACCGCTGCACCGCCGTGGGTGTGTGCTTAAGCCGCTGGGTGACGACGAACGCGGCGAAGCAGGCGATCACCAGCGCCGCGAACACGACGCGGGCCAGTGGGTCTGTCCTGGTCAATCCTCGCCGCCGATCGGCGGCACCGCCGGCGAAGCCTGTGGTGGGCCGGCAAACCGCTCGACCGTGTCCGATCGCAGTCCCAGGCGCAGCGTCTCCAGCGAGAGCACGTCGGCGGGCACGATGTTGCCGAGATTGCACTCCGTGCCGAACTTGTGCAGCAGCCACACCTGCTGCTCGCGCTGAGGCGCCTCGAAGATCAGCTCCTCGGCGTCGATCGCATGCACGATCTCGTCGATCAACCCAGTCCGCACCTCGCCGTCGGCGCGGTAGATGCCGGCGGTGCCGGACTCGCGCGCCTCGGCGATCACCTTCCACGCGCCCGCCTGCAGGTCACGTTCGATCTGCTCCACCCAGACGTACGGCGCCATGATGAAGTCGGCGTCCTTGCTGCCGACCTCCGACAGCACGACGAACCCGCTCGCGACGAGCGAGCGGATCAGGTGGCTCTTGACGTCTCCCTCCAGCGCGATCGTGCCGTCGGAGACCTCGACGTGGCGCAGCCCCAGCTCTCTCAGCCACGCGATCAGCCCCTCGACCCGTCCCTGGCGAATCGCCAGCTCAGTCAGCGTGCCTCCCAGCACGACGGGAATCCCGTGCGCCGCATAGCGCTCCAGCTTCGCCTTCAGGTTCGCGCTCACAAGCGCGGTGCCCCAGCCGAGCTTGACGATGTCCACCGCGGCCCCCGCGACCTCGAGCAGGCCATCGACCTCGGCGACCGACAGCCCCCGATCGAGCACGTGCGTCAGGCCCCGCTCGCGCGGCTTCTCCGAGCGCTCAGGCAGATCGAGGAAGGACGCTACCGCGGGGGGAGCCATGTCGTCACGACCACTAGCCCGCGGCGCTGCTCGCACTGCCGGCTTCCGAGTTGTTTTCGCTGCTCGCACCGGCGGCTCCCGACGTTTCGCCGACCGCCGCGGCCTTGTCTTCGCCGGCGACCACGACCACGGTCGCGGGCCCGCCGAGCGAGGAGATCGCCGCTTCGATCGGCTGCACTCGCGTGACGCTGAGCGCGCTCGCCACGCCCCGCGCGTCGGCTCGGTGTCCGCTCGTGTACTCGACGACCGTCGTCGCATGCGACCCCGGCGGCGTCCCGTTCATCGCTTCCGCATGCATGTAGCCGCCCTGCTGCAGATCGTTCGCGAGGCTGTGGGCGAGGCCGTTGGTGCTGGTGCCGTTCAGCACCACGACCGCCGTGCTCGCGGGACTCCCCGCCACGGAGCTTTCGCCATGGTGCGAGCTCGTCTGCTTGTGGGTCTTCGCTGTCCTCGAGCCGGCGTTCGCGACGCCCCCACCGGCGTTTGACGAGCCCTGGCCGCTGGATTTGCCGCCTCCGTGCAGGCCGAGCACGATCACGATCGCCACGACCGCGACGGCCACCCCGCCGACGATCAGCATCGTCGCGCGCGCGGGCGAGCGGCGCACCCTGTGGACGTTCACACCCGCCGGGTCCGGCCGTCGCGCGCGCGACTCGGCGTTCAAGCGCTCCGCCTGTCGAGCCGCCGCGGCGGTTCGTGCCGGGACGCCCGCCGCGGTGGAGCTTCGCCCCGGATCGGTAGGGGCGGGTGGACGCGAGGTGGAGGGACTCGGCCGAGATGCGGCGGCGGCTTGGCTCGCCGAGGCGCCGGGTGAGGCAGGCGCGGAGGGGCCGGCCGCGGAGGGTGGAACCGGCGCGCGTGGAGTCGCGGTCGCAGGCCCAGCCGCGCGCGCGGCCGCTGCCGCTGTGGCGGGAGCGCCCGAAGTCGGGAGCGGCGCCTCGCTCTGCGGCGCCGGAGTGGGTGGGGTTCCGATCGGCGGCGAGGAGCCGGGCGACTGGGGGACAGGCCCCCCGGTAGCAGGTGGGATCGCTGGCGCTGCCGAGGCAGCAGCGCCAGCGCCAGCCGCCGCCGCGATTGCGTTCGTGGGAGCAGCGGCCACTCCCGGCGCTCCCGCCACCGGCGTTCCCTGGCCCGGAACCGCAGCGGCGGCGGCAGCGGGGGCGCCGGCGACGGCCTGCCCGGGGGTGACGGCGGGGACAGCGACTCCCGGCGCGGCCTCGGCGGTCTCCGCCACCGGGGTGGTTGGACTCGCCACGACGCGCGTCGCCGGCCCTGCGGCGGTCGCGGCGGCCACCGGACGGGCGACGACCGGCGTCGCGCGAGGCACCTGACGCACCGGCGGCACGGGCGGGGGGGCCTGCTGCACGCGCGCGGCGGCACCGGCGGTGACACGCTGCTCCAGTTCGGCGGAGCGCTCCGGAGCGCGCCCGGCCCACTCGCGCAGGCGCTTCAGCTCGCGCGCTTGCGAGAAGACGAGCAGCGCGAGGATCGCGATCCCCACCAGCGCGGCGAACGCCGCGATCGCGCCGATCTTCGTGAACGTGTTCGAAAGCGATAGCGCTACAGGCAGAGCCGTCATGAATCCGGGGAGTGTATGAGGGGAGCAGGCGCACCGCGTCGGTCGAGCTCCACGGCGGCGGCGTTCAGGTCCTCAACGCTGGGCTCCTCGGGGGCTGCGGGCGCGCCACGGGCGGCGGACAGCGCGGACACCTTCGCCGCCAAGCCCGACGCATCGCCCTCCAGCACCAGCAGCCCGATCTCCGCGAACATCGCCTCGACCGTCTCCGCCGCGAGCGGCTCGCGCTCGGCGAGCAGGATCTTCTCGGCGACCGTCGGCCGCGAGCGCTCGTAGGAGTTGAACAGCTGCTCGTGCAGCTTCTCCCCGCCGCGCGCACCGACGATCTCGATCTCGATGTCGCGGTCGGGATCCAGCCCGGACAGCTCGATCATCGCGCGTGCCAGCTCGACGATCCGCACCGGCTCGCCCATGTCGAGCACGAACACCTCGGCGCGGGGGGATTGGATGCCCGCCGGCCCCTCCCCCTGCTCATCGTCCCCGAGCGAGCCGGAG
>DATCFG010000154.1:0-14559 GCA_036509655.1 Solirubrobacteraceae bacterium
CACCGGACGATTCCACCCCCGCGCGAGCGCCCGTGACATGTTGCCTGCTCCGATGAGTCCTATATCCATGAGTCGCTCACGCTAGCGATCCGTCGGTGGAGTTGCGGCGTTCCTGAGGTGCGAGAGCCAAGACTGGCCAGGACGCAGGGAGCGAAGTGTGCGCTAGCACATGAGCGACCGAGGACGCCGCCAGGCGCCGGCTATCGCGCCTCAGGACTGGTTGAAGAAGCCCTTCTCGATTAATCTCGCCCGCTCCTCGGCCGAGATCTCGACATTGCGGGGGGTGAGCATGAAGACCTTGTCGGCGATCCGCTGCATGCCGCCGTCGAGCGCGTAGGTGAGGCCAGAGGCGAAGTCGATCAGGCGCTTGGAGAGGTCGGTGTCGGAGCTCTGCAGGTTGAGGATCACGGGGATCGAGTCCTTGAACTTGTCAGCGATCTGCTGGGCGTCGTTGAACGACTTCGGCACGACGAGGTGCACGCGGACGTCGCCGTTGCCGCTGCCACGGCCGCCGACGGGGCGCAGCGCGGTCGTCGCGCGCCCCGCACGGGGCTCGTCCTCGGCGAAGATGTCGTCGAACTCGTCGCGGCGACGGCGCAGACGGCGCACGTTCGGCCGCTCTCGGTAGCGATCCTCCAATTCCGCCTCCGGCGGCCCATCGTCGTAGCCGTCATCGTCGTGGAACTCCTCGGCAAGGCCGAAGTACACGAGCGCGCGGTGCCAGGAATCGCTAAAGGCCATAGTTAGGTGAGTTTTCGCCCGGCGGGCGAGTTTCCCTGCTCATGCTAACCATCTGCCGTCGCCGGCATGGCCGCAATCCCTACTGATCGTACAGTCTCGTGCCGATCCGCACGATTGTCGCGCCCTCTCCTACGGCCACACGATAGTCCTGGGAGGTGCCCATCGACAGCCGCCGCAGGCCACGATCGTCCGCCAGCTCACGCAACGCGGCGAAGCAGCGACGGCTCTCCTCAGGGTCCCGGGCGTAGGGAGGCATCGTCATCAGCCCAGCCACCGTGACGGGGGAGCGCTCGATGAATGCATCAACCTCCTCTGGGGCAACACCCGCCTTGCCGGGCTCACGCGCGATGTTCACCTCGATGAGGATCTCCAGTCCTGGGCGGGCCTCAGACTGGTGCCGAGCGAGCTCGCTCAGCGCGGACTCAGAGGCAACCGAGTGAATCAATCGCACATGGGGCACGATCGATCGGACCTTGCGGCTTTGGAGTTGACCGATGAAGTCCCAGACGAACAGCTCACCGTGGACGGCCACCTTCGCTTGGAGGTCCTGTGCGCGATTCTCCCCGACCAGCCGGATGCCGGCCTCGGCGAGAATCGGAAGGTCCGCCGCAGACACGTACTTCGTGGCGGCGAGCACCTCCACCTCGCCCGGATCCCGCCCGGCCGCGGCAGCTGCTGTGGCAATCTCCTCGCGCACCTCGGCGAGGTTCACCCGTACCGTGTCGGCGCGCAGGCCGGAGATCAGCTCAACCACGCCACTCCCCCCTGCCGTCCGGCGCGCGCGCCTTCGCGGCGGTAGGAGAAGAAGCGCTCGTCGCAGATCGTGCACGTGCCCACGTCGCGCACCTCAGTCACACCCGCCGCCAGCAGTCGTTCGCGGGCGATCGCCTTCAGGTCGATATTCCGGGTGGGCGGGCTCTGAGCTCGTTGAGCTTCACCAAACGCCGCGTGCACCTCCTCGCCGACCTCGTAGCAGCACGGCCCGGCACCGGGACCGATGACCGCGACCAGATCGCCGTCGCCTCCCAGCTCTCGGAGCGCGCGCACACCCTCCTCGAGGACTCCCGCCGCGAGCCCGCGCCAGCCGGCGTGCACCATTGCCACAGCACCGCTGCTGCCGCCGAGTGCGACCGGCAGGCAGTCCGCGGTGAGCACCATTGCGCCGATCCTCGAGGCCGAGGTCGCCTGACCGTCAGCCTCAACCGGCGACTGCACAGCGGCAGAGTCGGGCGTAGGAATGTCGGCGTCGGTGCGGCTGCGCAGTACGGTCGCGCCGTGCACCTGATATCCGCGTGCCAATCGCCGCAGACCCAGCTGCGCGCGCAGGCGCTCGCGCGTGTCGTATCCGTGCTCGTGGTCGAGGCCGCCGGCGGAGGACATGTTGCCGTGCGCACGAGAGCTGAACAACACGTGCCCGTTGCCCGGTAGTTCATAGATCAATCGTTCCTCGACATCTGCCGCCCGCAGATCGGCCTGTCCCGTCATCCTTGGATTCTCGACGCTCGCTCCAGCACCGGCCGTGTCGGAGACTCGAATCCAAACCTCTCGTAGAGCCCATGTGCATCCTCGGTGTGCAGCAGCCAGCGCAGCGAGGACAGGGGACCGCGCTCAGCCAACTCGCGCACGATCTCCGCGCCAAGGCCGCGACCGCGTGCCTCGGGCAGCACGAACAGGTCGGCTAAATAGGCCAGCGAAACACCATCCGAGACGGCCCGTGCATAGCCGAGCTGGCGCCCCTCCCGGTAGCACCCGACGACACGCGCGGCGGCACGGTTCAGTTCGGCCTGCCGCTCACGTGTGCGTCCCCGCGCCCAATAAGACTCCTCCGAGAGATACCGATGAACCACATCGATGTCTACGCGCGCTGGGTCGTCATCCAACTCATAGCCATCTGAGAGAGTGCGCCTCATCTTTTGGCGAGACAGAGGGGGCAGAGGGTGCTCACCGTCCAACGCCTCAACGAGCTCGATCTCGCAGCGCAACGTTGGAGCACGGGCCAATTTCCCGTCAGCCGTGAGCAGCACCGTGTCGAGGGCCTCCGCCAGGGCGACGTACGCGGCGTCATATGGAGTGAGGTTGTGGCGAAGCTCCCAGATTCGAGGCATGAGCGGTCGGTGGGGCATCCTTGCCAGACGCATCGTGGCGAGATCGAGGAGCGCTCTTTGAGAGCGGTCCTCATTGAGGCGTCCCGCCTGCAGCGCACGTCGCCATGCCGAAACCACCTCGAGATCCACGATCTCTGGCGCGGAGAGACTCTCCTCGCCATTCAATCGACCACGGGCAGCCTTCCCTTCCGCGGTGTCGTAAGCCAAGGCAGGAGCAAGCACCGACGCGTCGATGACGATCACTATGCGCGCGCGTCGCGGTCTTCTCGTATCACCTTCGTCGCGAACTCGAAGGACACGTCACCCCCGCTGCACTCCTTGTCGATCCGGTCGAACAGTTCCTTGATCGTGGGCTTGCTCGCCTGCTCCTGTAACTGGGCCAGCAGGTACGCCTGCAGCGACTGGCCTGCTTTGCCGGCACGCTCCCGCAGGATCCGGTGGACGTCCGGCGGTACGTTCTTGATCTGCACGGTAGCCATATCTCCAGTCTAGCGCCATTTTGGCGCCACCATTGGGCTATCTCCGGGAGTGAGCTCACGCCTCCAACGCCGCATCCAGCTCAGCCTCGCGCCCAACGGCCAGCTCATCGTCGAGGCGCAGCCGTAGGACGGCCTCCAACCGCCGTCCGATCTCCGGCCCCTCGGGAATACCCGCCCCGAGCAGATCCTCGCCGGTGATCTCCAGGCGGACATGTCGTACCTCTTCCAGCCAGCGACGGGCGGGCTGCTCGCAGCCCAGCGCACCCGCCAAGGCGACGCCCTCCACGGGCACGCGCCGCGCGACGGCGCGCAGCGCCGAGGGACGCTCGGCCGCGGGCAGCTCGTCGAGCGAACGCGGTACAGCAACGGCCGCGGCGACGACGCGATCCCGATCGCCCGCGGGGAAGTCCCACCGGTCCAGCAGCGCAACGATCTCCGCATGTGGGTCTCCTCCCGCGCGCAGCACCAGCGGGATCACCAGCGACGCGAGCAGCGCCAGGTCGGGCCGGCCATCCTCGGGCAGCAAGGCGAGCGTCATGCGGGCCACGGGCTCCTCGAAACGCAGCCTTGGATGCAGCGTGTCGAGTACCCCCAGCTCGCTCAACGCCGCCAGCGACGCGACCGCGTCCGCTTCGCCCAGGGCGAGCCGCAGCTCAGCTCCGATCCGTGCGCCGGACACCGTGTCCACGGCGCGCGAGGACACCGCTTTAGCCGCCAGTCGGGCCGTGTGCGCCTCGACCTCGAAGCCGAGGCGCGCCCTATATCGCGCCAGGCGCAGCAGACGGGTCGGATCATCGATGAAGCTCTCGTCGTGTAGCACTCGCAGCACACCGCGTGCGATGTCCGCCTCCGCATGCGGCGCCGCCCGCATCTCGGCATCGGTCAGCGATACCGCGATCGCGTTGACGGTGAAGTCCCGTCGCAGCAAATCATCGGCAACCGAGGCAGGCTCGACCACCGGCAGCGCTCCTGGGTGGGAGTAGCGCTCTCGCCGCGCACGGGCGACGTCGATACGCGCATCGCCCAGCGAGACGCTGGCCGTCCCAAAGCGGTCATACAGAACTACCTCGCCACCCAGTGCGCGCAGCAGTGGCTCAATCTTCCCCTCGACAATGACGTCAAGCTCGCGCGGACGCTCGGCGCGCAGCAAGTCGCGGACCGCGCCGCCAACGAGATGAACACCCTCGTCTGCGGCCGCGAGCAGAGCCTCCCCCCCGGGCTGCTCTCTGATCTGATCAAGCAGTGCGCACTGCAATGCCGACCTCCGCCAGGTATGCCTTGGCCTCGGCGATCGTGTGACGGCCGTAGTGGAAGATCGACGCGCACAGCGCCGCGTCGGCGCCGGCCTGGAGCGCCTGCGCCAGGTGCTCGAGCTCGCCCGCGCCCCCGGAGGCGATCACGGGCACGCTCACAGCCCCGCTGACCGCGCTCGTCAGAGGGAGGTCATAGCCGGCGTTGGTCCCGTCGCGGTCCATGCTCGTCAAGAGGATCTCCCCTGCCCCCCGCTCCACGGCCTCGCGCGCCCACTCGACGACATCGCGGCCGGTGGGGGTGCGCCCTCCGGCGAGATAGGCCTCCCAGCGTGGATGGCCATTATCGGAGGGCACCGACTTGGCGTCGATCGCCAGCACGACGCACTGCGCCCCGAACCGCATCGCGAGCTCGTCGAGCAGTTCCGGCCGCTGCAGTGCGGCGGAGTTGATCGAGACCTTGTCAGCCCCTGCGTCGAGCACCGCCTGGGCATCCTCCACCGAGCGGATGCCGCCGCCGATCGTGAACGGCACGAACACCTCGTCGGCTGTGCGCCGCGCAAGCGCAACGATCGTGTCGCGCTTCTCGTGCGTGGCCGTGATGTCGAGGAACACCAGCTCATCCGCCCCTTCGCGGTCGTAGTGGGCCGCCAGCTCGACCGGGTCGCCGGCGTCGCGGATGTCGAGGAATTCGACACCCTTCACCACGCGACCGCCATCAACGTCCAAACAGGGAATAACACGCTTCAGGTGCATCCGCCCACCGTAGCGGCCGGGCGTCAGCTACCGAGCGCAGCCAGCGCCTCGGGGACCGTGAAGCGATGCTCGTAGAGCGCCTTACCGACAACCACCCCTTGTACGCTCATCTCCCCCAGCCCTGCCAACCCTTCCAGGTCCGCCAGCTGTCCGATCCCACCCGAGTAGATCAGGCTTCCGCGCACCGCCCGTGCCACCCGGCGCACTTCCTCCAGGTCGGGCCCTTCGAGCATCCCATCGCGGTCGACGTTCGTGAACACGAGGTTGCTCGCGCCGCGCTCGGCCAGGCTGTCGATGACGGCCTCGGTCGTGATCTCGGTTGTCTCGGTCCAGCCGGCCGTCGTCACGTGCCCGCCGCGCACGTCCACCGAGACCAACACGCGCTCCTCACCGTGCTCTCCGAGCACCTGCTCGAGCAGGCCCGTCTGAGCGAACGCGGCCGTTCCAAGGATCACGCGCGCCGCCCCCGCCGCCAGCGCGTCGCCGACCGCCTGCGCCGAGCGCAGCCCGCCGCCGTACTGAACAGGCACTCCAAGCTCGCCCGCGATCCGCCGCAGATGCCCGAGGTTCACCGGCGCGCCCGACTTCGCGCCGTCGAGGTCGACCACGTGCAGATATTCCGCGCCGGCCTGCACCCAGCCGCGCGCGGCGGCGAGGGGATCCTCGTCGTAGACCTTCTTCGCGTCGAAGTCGCCCTTCACGAGGCGCACGGCGCTGCCGTCGAGGATGTCGATCGCGGGGTACAGGATCACGCCGGCACCGCGGCACGGCCGCACAGGCGCGTGAAGTTGCCGAGCAGCGCGAGCCCGTGCGCCGAGGACTTCTCCGGGTGCGACTGCGTGCCGAACACGTTTCCCCGCCCGACGATCGCCGCGAACGGCTCGCCGTAGTCGGCGCTGGCAAGCACCACATCCTCGTCGGCCGGCGAGGCCGCGAAGCTGTGCACGTGGTACAGGTAGGCCGGGTCCGGCAGGCCCTCGCTCAGCGGCGTCGGGCGCAGCCAGCGTAGCTCGCTCCAGCCGATGTGCGGCAGCTTCAGCCCGGGGGCGTTCAGCCGGCGTACCGTGCCGGCCAGCAATCCCAATCCCGTCGCCCCGTCGTGCTCCTCGGAGCGCTCGAACAACAGCTGCATCCCCAGGCACAGCCCCAGCAACGGGACGCCCGCCTCGACCCGCTCGTGAAGCAGATCGTCCAGACCGGCAGCACGGATCGCTGCCATCCCCGCGGGGAACGCGCCCACGCCCGGCAGCACCAGCCCGTCCATCGCTCGTAGGCGTTCGGGATCGGCGCTCACCTCCACGCGCGCGCCCACGCGCTCGAGCGCCTTCTCGGCCGAGCGGCGATTGCCCATGCCGTAATCGACGATGCCAATTGAAGGTCCGTCCTCGCTCATGTGGTCAACGTCCCCTTCGTGCTGGGGACACCATCCTCCGTCGGGTCGATGCTCACCGCCTCGCGCAGCGCCCGCGCGAACGCCTTGAACGTCGCCTCGATCATGTGGTGCGCGTTCGTACCGGCCTGCACCCTCAGGTGCAGCGTCAGCTTGGCCGCGTTCGCGAGCGCGCGGAAGAACTCCTCCGTCAGCTCGTGCTCGAAGCCCCCCGTCGAGCCCGGCGGCAGTTGTGCCTCGAACAGTGTGAACGGGCGTCCGGAGATGTCGATCGCGCAGCTCGCGCGTGCCTCGTCCATCGGCACCGTCGCCGCGCCGTAGCGAGTGATGCCCGCGCGGTCGCCCAATGCCTGGTCGAGCGCCTGGCCGAGCGCGATCGCCGTGTCCTCCGCGGTGTGGTGCGCGCCCGTCTCCAGATCGCCCTCGACTTTCACGTCCAGGTCCAGCCGCCCGTGCCGAGCGAGCAGGTCGAGCATGTGGTCGAGAAAGCCCACGCCGGTCACGCGCGTGCCCACGCCGCTGCCGTCCAGGCCCAGCGTCAGGCGCACGTCGGTCTCGCCGGTCTTCCGTTCGATCGTTGCGGTTCGATTTTTCATGGTCGACATACAGGGTGGTTGAGATCAGAGGACTGGGAAGACGAGAGGAAGAAAGAGTCTAGTTGTCGCCCCTGCGCGCCTGCATCGACTCCGCGTGCACCTCGAACCCCTCGGCATGCGCGATCGGCACAGCGGCCGCCGCCAGCCTGCCCACAGCGTCGTCCCCAACCCTAACTTCCTGCATACGCCGGCGGAAGTGCCTGGCGGACAGCCCCGAGGCAAAGCGCGCCGCGCCTCCGGTCGGCAGCACATGATTGGAGCCCGCGACGTAGTCGCCAAACGCGGTCGCGCCCTTCTCGCCCACGAACAGCGCGCCGGCGGAGCGCACCCGTGGCGCGAGCGCCTCGACGTCCGCCCCGATCAGCTCCAGGTGCTCGGGCGCGAGCTCATTCGCGAGCTCTACCGCCCCGCGCGCGTCTGCAACCTCGATCAGCGCGCACGCGGCCTCGCCGACCGTCGGGCGTGTCACGACCAGACGCTCCAACACCTCCGCCAGCGTGTCCAACGTCTGCGCGCTCGACGCGATCCCCACGACCAGGCTGCCCGCCCCGTGCTCGGCCTGGGCGAGCAGGTCGAGTGCGGCCAGCTCCACGCCGCGCGCGCCGGCCTGCTCGCCGATCACCGTGACGAGATCGCTCGGCCCCGCGAAACCGTCGATCCCGACGCTCGCCGCCAGCTGGCGCTTGGCCTCCTGCACGTAGAGGTTGCCGGGGCCGACGATCACGTCGACGCGGCCGACCGTCTCGGTGCCGTATGCGAGCGCTGCGATCGCCTGAGCGCCGCCGATCCTGTACACGTGCTCAACCCCGCACAGACGACAGGTGCCGAGGATCGTGTGGTCGATCTCACCGTCCGCGCCCGGCGGCGAGCAGACGACGACGTCGAGCACGCCCGCCGCGCGGGCGGTCACGACCCCCATCACGACCGTGCTCGGATACGGCGCGCGACCGCCGGGGACATATACCGCCGCGGCGCCAACCGGTACCTCGCGCAGTGTCACGCTTTGACCCTGGGGCAGCTGCACCGTCCGCTCCGCGTCGACCCCGGCCTGGGCGACGGTCGCGACGTTCGCGATCGCCACCTGCAGCCCGGCGACGAGCTCCAGCGGCAGCTCCCTGATCGCCGCGTCGAGCTCCTCCAGGGAGACCGTCGACGGCCGTGGATCGTTGCCGGCGGTGTCGAAGCGCCGCGTGTACTCGCGCACCGCCCCGTCGCCTTCCGCACGCACGCGGCCGACGATCTCCCGCACCACCTCCTCGACCGAGGCGCCGTCGGGGACCAGCGCTCGCACGTGTGCGGCGACGCCCCTCGGGCCACCGAGACGCGCCACCTCCGCGAGGTCCAGACGCTCGATCCTCATCGGCAGCTTGAGCCGGTCGCACCCTGGGTCATAGCGGTCACACGGTCGTACGCGCGGTCGGGCCGATCGCGCCGCCGCACGGCAGTGGGACCGGTCACGCCGCCGCACCGGCGATCGCGAGGCCGCGCAGCCGCTGTACGAGCTCGTCGATTGGCCCCGCCTTCAGCTTGTGCGAGACCGGGTTCGCGATCAGGCGAGCGGTGCACACGACGAGCTCCTCGCGGACGACAAGGTTGTTCTCCTTCAGCGTCGTCCCAGTCGCCGTCAGATCGACGATCGCCTCGACCATCCCCGTCAGCGGCGCAAGCTCGACCGAGCCTTTCACCTCGACGATCTCCGCCTGGCGGCCGGTCTCCTCCAGGTGGCGCGCGGCGATCCGCGGGTACTTCGTCGCCACCCGCATCACCCCCAGCCGCCGCAGCGCCTCGACCGCCGGATCGGGGCCCTCGCGGCTCGCCAGCACCATCGTGCAGCGGCCGTAGGAGAGGTCGAGCAGCTCGTACACCTCGCGGCCGCTCGGATTGGATCCCCGCCCGTCGAATCCGTGCCTGGCCTGCTCGAGCAGCACGTCCTTGCCTGTGATCCCGACGTCGGCGGCGCCCGCCTCCACGTAGGTGGGCACGTCCGAGGGGCGCATCGTGATCACGCCGATCTCCTCGAACAGCAGCTTGCGGTCGTTCTCGCGCAGCTCCTCGGTGTCCATCCCGAGCCCGGCGAGCAGCTCGACCGTTCCCTTGAAAAGCGCCCCGCGCGGCACCGCGATCGTGAGGCCCGTTGCCGTGCTCATGGCGATGACTCCGCAGCGACGGCCGGCTGTGCGAGCAGGGCTCCCGTGCCGCGCTCCTCGCCTGCCAGCGCGATGTGCAGGCGGTCGACCCCGAGCGCGAAGCCGACCGCGGGCAGCGCCCGCCCGAAGCGGCCGAGCAGATCGTCATAGCGCCCACCGCCGCCGATCGGCGCGCCGAGCGCCGGGTCATACACCTCGAACACCGCACCCGTGTAGTAGCCGATGCTGCGAGTCAGGCCGAGGTCGAAGATGATCCGCTCGGCGACGCCCGTCTCCAGCTCCTCTTGCACCCGCCGCATCCCCATCACGGCCTCCTCCACCTGCGCGTTGGTCCCCGCCAGAACCTCCGCGCCACCGCGGCGTTGAGGCAAGCTCAGCAGCAGCTCGGCGTCCTCGCCCTTCAGTCCCGCGGCCGCCAGCCGTTCTCCCAGCTCGACGAAATCCCGTCGCGCTAGCGCCTCCAGCAAGCCGGGCCGCAGCTCCTCCGCGATCCCCATCCCGGCCATCAGCGACGGGTACAGCGAGGCGTCGCCGAGGCCGACCCGATAGTCCTTCAGCCCGGTCGCGTCGAGCGCCCGGCAGAGCACGCTCAGCGCCTCCGCCGTCCCCTCGGGCGCGGGCGCGCCGATCAGCTCGATTCCCGCCTGCAAGAGCTCGCGCGGCTGTCCGCGCTGCGGGCGCACGCCCCGATAGCAGTGGGCGAAGTAGCAGAAGCGCAGCGGTGGCTCGGCCGTCGGGTAGCGGGTCGCCACGACGCGCGCGATCGGGACCGTCATGTCCGAGCGCAGTACGAGCGCGGCGCCGGTCTCGTCGAACACCCTGTAGGCGGGCTGCGCCTCGGCCATGTCGCCACGGGCGAGCACGGTTTCGTACTCGAGCGCCGGCGTGTACACCTCACCGTAGGCGCTGCCCTCGAACACGCTCCTCAGCGTGTCCGTGATCGCGCGCACCTCGCGCGTCTCGTCGGGCAGCACATCGCGTGTGCCGCTGGGAATTGGGTAGATCATGATGCCTCGAGACTACGCGGGCACGGGCTCGATCGCCACGCGCTCGATTCGAGCGCCCAGCTCGCGCAGGCGCTCGTCGATGCGCTCGTACCCGCGATCGATCTGGCGGATGTTGCCGATCTCGCTCTTGCCCTCGGCGCACAGCGCCGCGAGTAGCATCGCCATCCCCGCTCGGATGTCGGGTGACTCGACGCGCTCGCCGCGCAGACGTCGCGGGCCGGTGACGATCGCGCGGTGCGGGTCGCACATCACGATGTCGGCGCCCATCAGAATCAGCTTGTCGGTGAAGATCAGTCGGTTCTCGAACATCCACTCGTGCACGAGGATCGATCCCTCCGCCTGCGTCGCGAGCGCGACCGCGATCGAGGTCAGATCGGCCGGGAACGCCGGCCACGGGCCGTCCTGGATCTTTGACTTGTACTCGCCCACGTCCGCCTGGATCGTCAGCTTCTGATCCCCCGGCACGACCACATCGTTGCCCTCCAGCTCCGTGCGTAGGCCCAGTCGTTCGAAGACCAGGCGGATCATCCGCAGGTCGCCGGGGACCGTGTCCTCGATCCGCAGCTCCCCGCCGGTCACGCCCGCGAGCGCGATGAAGCTGCCGATCTCGATGTGGTCCGGGGCGATGACATGCTCGCAGCCGTGCAATGTCTTCGCGCCGTTCACCGTGACCAGGTTCGAGCCGATGCCCTGGATGTCGGCGCCCATCTTCACGAGCATCCGTGCCAGATCCTGCACGTGGGGCTCGCACGCGGCGTTGCCGATCACCGTCGTCCCCGGTATCAGCGCGGCGGCCATCAACGCGTTCTCGCTTGCCATCACCGACGGCTCGTCCATGAACACGTCCGTCGGGCGCAGCCCGTTCGGCGCGCTCAGCACGATCTCACGCCCGCAGTCGGCGCTCGCGCCCATCGCCCGAAAGGCGTCGAGGTGCGGGTCCAGGCGTCGGCGGCCGATCACGTCGCCGCCGGGCGGCGGCATCACAGCGCGGTGGAATCTCGCCAGCAGCGGCCCGGCCAGCAGAAACGAGGCCCTGATCAGCTCCGCCAGCTCGCGGTCTATCTCGACCTCGTGCACCTTCACGGCGCACAGCGCGACCTCGTTTGCCCCCCGCCACTCGACCCGCACTCCGATCGCGCTGAGGATGCTGAGCATCGCCTCGACGTCCCTGATCCGCGGCACGTTGCCTACCACGACCTCGTCCTCGGTCAGCAGCGCGCTCGCCAGGATCGGCAACGCTCCGTTCTTGTTCCCGGCCGGCCTCATCGTGCCGGAAAGCGGGACCCCGCCTTCAATTACGAACTTCTCCATTTTCCGTTCTCTCCGGCGGAACCTCTCGCCCCTCGCGGGGACGTCGATGTCGCTCGTGGGGACGCTCATGTGGGGCTCTGCAAGCCTAACAGCCATCTCCCCTGTCCAATTCGTGGTCGTCGCGCTCTGACCTGCCGGTGTGCGGAAGGCGGGGCCCGACACGCCACGATGCAACTTCCATTGCAGATTCTCGACCCATATTTGGCTCTAGCGCGCGCCTTTCCGGCATGAGCCCCGATACGTACAGGTGTTCGTATCGATTCCGTCCGCGGTCCTACCTATCGTACGAACAGATGTTCCCATCAGCGAACTCAGCCCTCGCCCGGCGCGCGCTCGATGCGCTGCGCCTCACCCGCTCGTTCCTCACGCTCGAGGACGACTATGCCGTCGACTGGGAGGTCGACTGGGACGAGCCCTCCGGTGAGGCAACGCATCCGCATCGAGCGCCGCTGCGCCGGGGTGTCGTTCCGCGGCGACCCGGCGAGCCGGCACCGGCAGCGAGCCTCTGCCTTTCGCCCGTCGCCTCGACGACCTTCCGAGCTCCCACGAAGACGGGCCGCCCGAAGGCGGCCCGTGTATGAAAAAACCGGCGGCGTCCTACTCTCCCAGGCCCTTGCGAGCCAAGTACCATCGGCGCTGAGGGGCTTAACTGCTCTGTTCGGAATGGGAAGAGGTGTTTCCCCCTCGCCAAGGCCACCGGAAAAAGGCGAGAGACCTCGCCCTCCTCGGTCCTTCAAAACTGCACAGCGCCACAGCGGGTACCACCCTACAGCTCCGGTACGGACGCGCGAACGCGTCGTACACGAGACTGAGGGATCACAAAAATCCGTCAAGCCCTCGACCGATTAGTACCGGTCTCCTTCGGACGTTACCGTCCTTCCAGATCCGGCCTATCAACCTGGTGGTCTACCAGGGGTCTTACTCCCTCTAGGGGATGGGAGAACTCATCTTGAGGCCGGCTTCCCGCTTAGATGCCTTCAGCGGTTATCCGATCCACACGTAGCTAGCCTGCTATGCCCTTGGCAGGACAACAGATACACCAGAGGTGCGTTCATCCCGGTCCTCTCGTACTAGGGACAAATCCTCTCAATTCTCCAACGCCCACGGCAGATAGGGACCGAACTGTCTCACGACGTTCTGAACCCAGCTCGCGTACCGCTTTAATGGGCGAACAGCCCAACCCTTGGGAGCAACTCCACCCCCAGGATGCGACGAGCCGACATCGAGGTGCCAAACCGGGCCGTCGATGTGGACTCTTGGGCCCGATAAGCCTGTTATCCCCGGAGTACCTTTTATCCGTTGAGCGACGGCACTTCCACTTGCTACCGCCGGATCACTAAGACCTGCTTTCGCACCTGCTCGACTTGTCAGTCTCGCAGTCAAGCTCCCTTACTACCTTTACGCTCTACGCACGATTTCCAACCGTGCTGAGGGAACCTTTGTGCGCCTCCGTTACATTTTAGGAGGCGACCGCCCCAGTCAAACTACCCGCCTGGAACTGTCCAGCACCCGGATTCACGGAATGCTGTTAGAAATCCAATACACCAAGGGTGGTATCTAAAGGTTGGCTCCACACCGGCCGCAACCGGCGCTTCAAAGCCTCCCACCTATCCTGAGCGAGATGCACCGAATCCCAATACCAAGTTGTAGTAAAGGTTCACGGGGTCTTTCCGTCTAGCCGCGGGTACTCGGCATCTTCACCGAGACTGCAATTTCACCGAGCCCCTCGTTGAGACAGTGCTGAAGTCGTTACGCCATTCGTGCAGGTCGGAACTTACCCGACAAGGAATTTCGCTACCTTAGGACCGTTCCTGACTGTTACTACTCACGCAATATTACGCGTGAGCGGTCCGCTCATTTCTGACGGACTCTCATAGTCGCCTATGAGAGCGGACTATATCATCTCTCCCCCGGTCTGAGGGAAGAGCCTGGCGTATAGTCTCTGAGGATTCCCAGCGTCATAAACGCCTACCGGGACGCCGCTTGCGCGGTCGACCGTCCCGATCCGACTGGACGCTGGGCCTTTCCTGCTGATTGTCCGCACCCGTGCATTTTCACGGCTCGACCTATCTTCAGGCCGCGCTCGTAGCACGGGATACTCGGAGGTTCCAGCATTTGGCCAGGTTTTACAACTACCTCGGTCAACTGATAGTTACGGCCGCCGTTTACCGGGGCTTAGCTTCGCTGCTTCGGGTCAAGCCCTAACAACTCCACGTAACCTTCCGGCACCGGGCAGGCGTCAGCCCCTATACGTCGTCTTACGACTTAGCAGAGACCTGTGTTTTTGGTAAACAGTCGCTTCAGCCTATTCACTGCGGCCCCCTCGGGCTGTGCTCGCGAAGAGCCTTCACCCTACTGGGGCGCCCCTTATCCCGAAGTTACGGGGCTATTTTGCCGAGTTCCTTAACGAGGGTTATCTCGATCACCTTAGTATTCTCTACTTGCCCACCTGTGTCGGTTTTGGTACGGGCACGCGCTTCCTCCCTAGAGGATTTTCTTGGAGGTATGGCGTCAGGGACTCGCCGGCTTAGAGCCAGCTGGCATCGCACCTCAGGTTATGCGGCCCCGCATTTAACATGGGCCACCCCTACATGCTTACCCCAGGACAACCATCGCCTGGGTTCCCTTAGCCTTCCCCGTCCCCCCATCGGTCAAACGGAAGCGACGTGGTACAGGAATATCAACCTGTTGGCCATCGACTACGCCTTTCGGCCTCGCCTTAGGTCCCGACTAACCCTGAGCAGACGAACTTTACTCAGGAATCCTTGGGCAATCGG
>DATCFG010000155.1:0-11356 GCA_036509655.1 Solirubrobacteraceae bacterium
GGAGCAGGCCAGGCCGCAGCCGGTAGCAGAGCACTTGGGCTGTCTGTCCTATGAGTAGGGGTAGTGCCCGGGCGCCGAGCGGTGAGGACCCGGAGTAAGTCGACCCGGGTCCTCATTTTTATCGGCAGTCGTGCTGAGGACTTGAGTGCCGCTCGCCGATGCAACGACGCGCAGTGAGGTTGTTGTGCTTGAGGGCGCGCGTCTCTACGAGGCGATGGTCGGCCAGGTGCGAGTCGGGTTCTGACTCGGTGTTGGTCCGTGATGCGTAGGCGCAATCTGGCTGGTCGGCTGAGGCGCCGCGACGGCCCTACCCGCCGAAGCTAAGTGCTCTGGCTCGGAAGTTCGGCGCCGTATTCGACGGGGACCTCCGCGCCGCACGCCAGCGACACCCGCATTTGGACCTCGTTCTGGTCGAACATCCCGATGGCCCCAGCAGCAAAGCACTGGAGGATCGCGGTCATCCCCTCTACCACGCCGGTCAGCTCATACGCATCCGCCGAGCAAAGCCTTCGCGCTTCATCGAGGACCTCGTAATCACGCGCCCCTGGACCAGGGCACGCGTCGAGTTGCTCGGCGCGGCGGCCGAACTCGCGGCCGGGGTGCCGGCCCCCACCTGGCGCATCGTCGACCTCGCGCCGTCCCGTGGGGAGGGCGACCAGACCCGCGCGCTTGCTGGCTGGCGATACCTGCGGGAGACGACCGCGAGCCTGACGGCCCGCGAGTGGGATCTACTCAGGCGTGTCCACTCCAGTGCACAGCCAGTCGTAGCCGCGATGAGCGTAGGGCTCAGACCACACGCCGTAACAGCCAATCCGAAGAGCGGGCTCAACCTGGCCGGAGAGTGGATGAGCAATCCCCCGTCTGCCAGCCGAATGACGGCCATCCGCCGCCCCGCCTCGAAACCGAGATAGCGAAGCGGCTGCTCGGTGATCCAGAGGTCGGGAGCGATCTCAGACAGCTTCGTCGTCGTCACGCCGGACGTGCTGCTGATCGCAACTCATGCTCGGCGCAACGCCGTCGAGGAGGTCGCGGGGGGCTTAGTCGAGGTGGCCGAGCTCCAGGCACCGGAGCTTGCAAGATGGGTTACCGCTGAAGCAGAGCAATTCCTCGCCGCGCTTCCCGCGCCCGAACCCGAGGAGAGCGACACCTTCATTGCGGAGTTGCGCAGCGAGCTGCCGGGGGAATGGGCCGATCGCGCGGAGACGATCTACCGCCGCCATCTGAATGACTAGACGGGGGGACGCCGTTCGCGGTAACCCCGGCCAGCCCAGCCGCCGTTCGCGCCGGAAGCTCCGGCGTCCGTGATAGATCACTGACGCGGCTTGGCCTGCTTGGACACGGCGACGATTTCGTCCAAGACCTCTCGGATCTCGGGAGCCAGCCGATCGGGCGGAACGTAGCGCGCCAACTGATGGTAGTCCGTCTTGCGAAGCAGAATAGGTAGTCCGAGTCGGTCGAAAAAGTTCTTGAACAGGGGGTCGAGAAACTCATCCGTGGCCTTGATGTCGTCGGACCACGGTGAGCCGCCAAGGGTTGTGATCGCGGACTCGACCTCAGCAATCGATTCCTGCATAGCTGATTCCCAGGCCGCGCCGAATAGCGGCCCTCCTTCTCGCTCGGTGCCCGCCTCTCTCGCCCAGGCGAGCAGCACGTCGCGGCCAATCAAATAGTTCTCGATCTCTCGCTTACGCCAAGAATGTGCACGCAGGCTCGGATCATCGTTGTGCAGCGACACATCGAGGCGATCGAACAGCGCATAGCCGACTAGGTCTGGCTTGGCCTCGCGCAGTCCGTAGAAGTGCTCCCGCGCTCGCGCTACCTGGTTGCTGACATACAACACAAATGGCCGTTCAAGTACCGCAGCCGCCTCGTGCGCGAGTTGGTCGGCCAGCGCACGCAGGATCGCGAGGTCCGTCGCGCCCTCAAGATAAAGCACCCATCCTGTGATCTCGGCTTGGTAATAGTCCTCGAAGCCAATCGACTTCAAGCTCTTGAGCACTTGTGCCCCTCGGTCATCCACGCGGTGCGGCTGCCCGACAAACGCCACGACCACATCGCGGCCCGCCGCCTCGTTGAGAATCACCTCCGAGTGACTCGCGGCGATCACCTGACTCCCGTACTCGCCTGACACATCTGACAGTAGCTGATAGATCTGCCGCTGTCGCAGAATCTCAAGATGAGCGTCCGGCTCGTCTAGCAGGAGAACGGATTTGGTGTTGGTCATGAGATATGCGATCAGTAGAACAGTCTGTTGAAGACCGCGGCCCGAAGCCGATAGATCCAGCTGAACGCCGGACTTGTTGTGAAAACTCATCTCGATCTCTCCACGGCCCTCAATTAGGGTCGGCGCATCAAGCGTGACGCCAAACAGGTCTCTCATGCGCGTGACAAGTCGCCCCCACCTCTCGGCGCCATTCTCGCCGTCGACGATCTGATAGCAGAGGTTCCGCAAGACCTCCGCTGTGCGCCCCTCTCCGATGCGCACGTTGATGGCTCCTTCCATGAGGCGATTCTCGGTAGCAGCTAGTCCAGACATTGGTGGCAGATAGGCGATCCGCGTCTTGCGAGCGACCTCAGGGACCGGCATGCGTGTCGGTTCCTCGTCCTCGCTCTCTCGAAGCGCGCGGCAATAGATCGACTCAGGATTGGCGTAGTCGAACTCGAGCCCGCATTCCCATTCCTGGTCTTCGTCAACGCCATTGACAACCACGTCCATCCGTATGTGGCGTGTCTGCTGCGTACCCGTCGCCCGCGAGACGTCGCGCGTATGGAGATCGTGCCAGAGCTGGTTTGCCACCGGAACTGGAATGGCGAGTAGATCTCGCCGGTTGATCGTCACGGCTGGCCGTCGCTTGGGTGCCTCTCGGCCCTGATACTTAGCGATCCAATGCTCTAGCCCGAGGCCCCACAGCGCAAGAGCCTGAAGCGCAGTCGTCTTGCCCGAATCGTTAGGTCCAATAAAGACGACGGGATTCCCAAGCTCGACATCGAGCGTCTCGAACTGCTTGAAGTTGGCCGCGCGGAGTCTCGTGAGCACTTGTCGCGACATACTATGCGCACGCCATGGGACCGAGGCGGTCGGACGGTGCGAGGCGTGAGATTAATGGCGTGCCCGAGGACCAGCGGAGCCAGGACTCGTCTCCAATCACCCGGTGACCTGCGCCTGCGAATAGCAAGGCTGCGGCGCCTGCGTCTCTGGGCGAGCGACATCCAGCGTGGACCTCTCGGGTCACGCCTGGGCCGCAAGGACCTGGTCCTCCGACGGAGGATGAACCTCGACGATCCCGTCAAGGTCAACCTGCGATAGCAGCGTCCGCATCGCGTCCGGCTGTCCGTAGACCCCCGCGGTTGAGTCCCATGCGCGCAGGTTGCCCTCCAGGTGCTCAAGCGTGCCTCGCTGGGCGGCGTCGAACGTGTCGGCCACCAGCTCGCGGGCGAACTCCCCGACCTCATCGCCCGAGAATGCGGCGAGCCACGGGTATCCAGTCTGCATCGCCCACTCCGACGGCGGTACCTCGCGATGCTCGTTGTAAACGGCCAGGAAGCGAGCCGTCTCGGCGACCTGCGCCTGCAACCGCCGCTGGAAATCCGCGACACCCTTCGTCTGGATGACGAGCAGCTCGCCATCGGCGTCGAGCACTTCCTGGGGGGAGTCCTTCGCCCGGTCGAGCAGTGTCCGGTAGTCGCGCTGAATCTCCGTCGGACCCCACGGCGCATCAGCGGCACGGCCCGACGCGCGGCCGCGCGTCGCTGATCCAGACATCTGCTTTCCTGCGCTTGCACGGGCCATGCTCGACTCCTTCTACATAGCTTTCTATGTAGACTAGCATGGGCCTGCGCAGGTACGCAAACGGCACGCCGCCCTTGCGGCAGGGCTATCAGCAGCGAGGGCAGCCACAGCGATACCATGCGGGCCGTGCCGACGTAGCTCAGCTGGTAGAGCGCGTCCATGGTAAGGACGAGGTCGCCGGTTCGACCCCGGCCGTCGGCTCTCTTTTTTTTACCCCAACGTCACCAGCAGTTCGGTATAGTTTTTTGCAGCATTTGTCCGCTGTTGTCCGCAGGGCGAATGCCGGCGCTGTAGCAAACGGCAGAGTCTGCGGTGCCGCGGGATCCTCGAGGTTCATCCTCCGTCGGAGGAGCAGGTCCTGGCGGCCCAGGCGTGACCCGAGAGGTCCACGCGCCGAAGGGGCGCTACTCCGGGCACCACAAGGTCCAGCGCCTTCGTTCTTCGTCTAAGCGTGCGCGGGAGCGGTCCGCTGCTCGGGCCCGCTCCTCCATGGGCGCAAGCTCGTGTATCCGACGCGGCTTGACTAAAGCCGGTTGCAGCATCTGACGATGTGTGTCGGAAGTTGCACTACTTCAGGCTGGCGAAGGAGGCCACGTGTCGCGCACAACAGGGTATTGGCGGTCGGGCCTCAATAGGCTTCGAGCGAACGGTGTTGTCGGCGTTGCGGCGTTGATCGTGGTTGTGGCGCTGGTTCTGTTCGCGGTTGATCTGAATAGCACGCAGACCAGCGCGCGTCAGCGCGTGGCGTCGAGTTTCTACGGCCGCGCGCAGGTGACGTCGGCGCTGACTCAGGCCGTCATTGCCTCGGCGGCGGCTACGCCCGAGGCGACACGGCAGTACGACTCCCCAACGGTCAGCGACCGGCTGCTGGATGAGACGGTCGCGAAGAGCCACCTCGCCTACGCGGTTCTGCTCGATCGGACGGGGCGGGTCGTCGCTGCGTCACAAACGTTCAGCCCGACTGACCATGCCCAGGTCCTGTCGTCGGCTGCGCTGAAGCCGGCGCTCGCTGGTGCCCCGGTCTCGCTCTCCGATGTCCTGCCGGGCCGTGCTGGCGGCGGCGTGATCGCGCTCGCGGTGTCCTTGAGGACTGCCGCGGGTCCGCGGGTGCTCGTAAGCGGAATACCGGCATCGCTGCTGAGTACGTTCCTGGGCAGCTATCTGCAGCGTATCCCGACACCGGGTGGCACGGCGTACGTGCTCGACAGTCACGGCAACGTTGTTGGCGCCCGCAGTCCGCGGCAGGCCGTGGGCCAGCGCGTGGTCGATCCCGGCCTCATCGGCGCGGTACAGCGGCGCTCGAGCGGGTCCTATGGCCACGGCGGGTACTTCGTGGCCGTCGCGGTTTCCGGCACCCCCTGGCGCGTGGTGCTGACCTCCTCAACATCCTCGCTCTTCAGCTCGGTGAGCGGATCGCACAAGTGGCTTCCGTGGGTGATCTATCTCGCGCTCGCGATCGTCGCGCTCGGCTTACTCGTGGTACTGCGCCGGCTATCGGGCAGCGCCGCGGCGCTGGCGACGGCCAACGCTCGCCTCGCGAGCAGCAACGCTCGCCTGGAGAGCTCAAACGCGCTGCTGCGCCAGGCCGCGGAGCTGTCGCGCTCCAATGCGGAGCTGGAGCAGTTCGCGTCGGTCGCGTCTCACGATCTCCAGGAGCCGCTGCGTAAGGTGCAGACGTTCGCCGCTCAGCTGACGGCCACCGAGCATGACCGCCTGTCGGCGCAAGGGCAGGACTTCTTGCGCCGGATGAGCGACGCCGCCGGGCGGATGCGCACGCTGATCGATGACCTGCTGATGTTCTCGAGAGTCTCCACGCAAGGGCGCGCATTCGTCCCCGTCGACCTCGGCGAGATCGTCGCGCAGGTGCTGGTGGATCTGGAGCTGAGCATCACCGACAGCGGCGCTCGAGTGAGCGTCGACGCGTTGCCGAGGGTCGAGGCCGACCCGGTGCAGATGCGCCAGCTGCTGCAGAACCTGCTGGGAAACGCGTTGAAGTTCCGCCGCGAGGGCGTCGTCCCGGAGCTGCGGGTCTCCGCCGAGGTGGCCGACCATGTCGCCGGGCTGACGGTCAAGGACAACGGGATCGGCTTCGACGAGCAGTACGCGAACCGCATCTTCGGGGCCTTCGAGCGGCTGCACGGAGCGCGCGCCTATCCGGGGACCGGCATCGGCCTCGCGCTATGCCGCAAGATCGTCGAGCGCCATCACGGCACGATCACTGCCGAGAGCGAAGTCGGCCACGGCGCTAGGTTCACCGTGAGGCTCCCTGTCGAGCAGGCCGCCGAAGGCGCCGCGGTGACGTCGCTGTTCCCCGAGACGATCGACCAGGAGGTTTCTCATGCACTCGTCTGAGGCATCCGCGAAGCGCGGCTCTGTGACGCTCCTGATGGCCGACGACGACGAGGACGACCGGGCGCTGACCGCGGACGCCCTCAAGCGGTGCCTGGTCAACGACATTCGTTTCGTCGTCGACGGCGAGGATCTCATGCACTACCTGCGGGGCCAGGGGGCGTATGCCCCGGGGGGCACCCCGGCGCCGCGTCCGGGGCTGATCCTGCTCGATCTGAACATGCCCAAGAAGGACGGGCGCGAGGCGCTGGCCGAGATCAAGAGCGACCCGGCCCTGCGGCAGATCCCGGTCGTGGTGCTGACGACCTCCAGGGCCGAGGAGGACATCGTGCGCACATATGACCTCGGCGTGAACTCGTTCGTGAGCAAGCCGGTCACCTTCGAGGGGCTGGCCGCGGTGACACAGACACTGGCGGGCTACTGGTTCGAGCTCGTCCAGCTGCCGCAGGAGCACGGTGATGACAACCGCTGACGCCCTACGGATCCTCCTGGTGGAGGATGACGAGGACGACTACCTCCTCACACGCAGCATGCTCGGGGCACCGGGCCGAGCGAAGGTCGAGCTCGACTGGGAGCAGGCCTACGCACCGGCGCTGGGCGCAATCCGCACCGGAGGCCATGACCTGTACCTGGTCGACTACCGCCTCGGTGAGCACAACGGGCTCGACCTGGTGCGCGAGGCATGGGGGGGCGAGCCCGCAGCCCCGGTGATCATGCTCACCGGCCAGGATGACTACGCGGTGGACCTCCAGGCGACCGAGCTTGGCGTCACTGACTATCTGGTGAAGGGGAGCATCGACGCTCCCACCCTGGAGCGCACGATCCGCTACGCGCTGCGCCACCACCGGGCGACGGTCGATCTGCGCCGCAGCGAGGAGCGCTACGCCGTGGCGGTGCGCGCGACCAACGACGGGATCTGGGACTGGGACCTGACGACGAGGAGCATGCACTTCTCCGAGCGCTGGAAGACGCTCTTGGGGTACGAGGACTTCACCTGGGACGAGCCCGACGCGTGGTTCAAGCTCGTCCATCCCGACGATGTAGAGCGGCTGCGACGCGAGCTCGACCAACACCTGGCCGGGGACAGCGAGAATTTCGAGAATGAGCACCGGATCCGCCACGCCGACGGAGACTGGCGCTGGGTTCTGACCCGCGGACTGACCACGCGCGACGCCAACGGCACCCCGATCCGCATCACCGGTTCGCTATCGGACATCACGGAGCGGCGCAACGCCCAGCAGCAGCTCATCCACGACGCCCTGCACGACAGCCTGACCGGACTGCCCAACCGCGCCCTATTCATGGATCGCCTCGCCCACTGTCTCAATCACGTCGAACGAGACCCCTCCTATGGCTGCGCGGTGCTGTTCATCGACATCGACCGCTTCAAGCTGGTCAACGACAGCCTCAGCCACGCGGCTGGCGACCGGCTCTTGGTGGAGATGGCTCGCCACGTGCGACGCGTCCTGCGCCCGCGCGACACTCTCGCGCGCCTCGGCGGGGACGAGTTCACGATCCTCCTCGACGGAATAGCTGAATCCCCCGAGGCCAAGGACATCGCCACACGGGTAGGGCAGGCGATCGCCGAGCCGATCGGCTTCGAAGGCCACGAGCTGTCGGTCGTTGCCAGCATCGGGATCGCGCACAACCTCGAGGGCATCGCCGACGCGGAGGACTTGGTCCGCAACGCAGACATCGCGATGTACCACGCGAAGGGGCACGGCGGCGGGCGCTGGGAGACCTTCGACACGAGCATGCACCAGCGCGTGCTCGACCGCATGTCGGTGGAGACCCAACTCCGCCAGGCGATCGATCAGGGGAGCCTGCGCACGTTCTTCCAACCGATCGTGGACCTTCGCTCCGGAGCACTCCACGGCCTGGAGGCGCTGGCCCGCTGGCCGGCGGGGGACCGCGAACTGCCCCCGTGCGATTTCATCCCCGTCGCCGAGGAAACCGGGCTGATCGGCCCTCTGGGCAGTCTGATCCTGCGAAGCGCGTGCCAGACGCTAAGCGAGTGGCGCGAGCGGCAGCTGGTCGAGCCCGACGTCACAGTCAGCGTGAACGTCTCGATCTGCCAGATCACCGATGGTGGCTTGGTCGATCATGTCCGTGCCGCGCTCAAAGACGCCAAGCTCCCCGCCAGGAACCTCACGCTCGAGATCACCGAGAGCACCCTGATCGAGAACCCGATGCTCGTAAGCGCCGAACTACGCGAGCTGATGTATCTCGGTGTGACTGTCCACCTCGACGACTTCGGCACCGGCTATTCGTCGCTGACCGTGCTCAACGACTTCCCCGGCGACACGCTGAAGATCGATCGCACATTTGTGGACTCCATGATCGGCCGGCCCGACAGCCACACGATCGTCACATCTATCGTGGGCCTAGCCCACAATCTCGGGCTGCGAGTCATCGCCGAGGGCATCGAGAACGCCGATCAACTCCACGCGCTGACAGCACTGGGCTGCGAATACGGGCAGGGCTATTGCTTCGCCCGCCCACTCCCAGCCGGCGAGATCGAAACCCTGCTCGCCGGCGGCAACCTGACAGGCGCCGAGGATACGCCTACCTGCATCGATCAACAGACCCTCGGCGCCGAGCAGGTGCTCGTCGAGGCCGACCGGGCGATGCATGCGGCAAAGCGGGCAAAGGCCACAGCCACAGCCACACCCGCCTGAGCACACGCGGCAGGTCGATGGCGGGGCCGCACTCTAGGAGTGCTGTGTCGGCGTTCGATGGGCGGACGCGGCGTGTCGAGGCTTGCGTTGTAGTGGGCCATCGGGTTCTCCTTAGTGGTTTGGGTCGGGGTTGGCGGGAGTTGGTGTTTCGTGCCAGCCGCTGAGGCGCTCGCACTCGGCCCATAGCCGCTCGTGGTCCTGGGGCGTCTGCTTGGTCCACGGCACGCGGTGAGTTGGACGCCGGCGACGGTCATGCCAGAAGCCGCCGGAGTTGCGCGCCGGCTCGGGAGCGGCGCCGAGCCAGACGATCGTGTCGGCGCCTTCTTGGGGTGTGCGCAGCAGGCGCTTTGTCAGACTGTGGAAGCGCGGTAGCGAGGACTTTAGGCCCGGGGTGTCCGCCCAGCCTGGGTGCATCGCGTGGACAACGACGCCGGTGCCCCGCAACCTTTCTGCCCACAGTTCGGTCAGGATGACCTGGGCGCGCTTGGTGCGCGCGTAGGCGGCCGGACCGTCAAAGTCCTCATTAGCCATCTGCAAGTCGTCGAGGTGGATTCGTTGCGTATACATGCCGCCCGAGGACACATTGACGATGCGCGCGGGCTTGCTCTGCTCGAGCAGCGGGACGAGCAGGTTGGTCAGCAGGAACGGCCCGAGGACGTTGGTCGCGAAGGTCAGCTCGATGCCGTCGACCGAGAGCGTCCGCTCGCCCGTCATCGCACCGGCGTTGTTGACGAGCACGTCGAGGCGCGATGTCTGCGCGCTGAAACGCTCGGCGAACTGGCGCACGGCTCCCAGGTCGCTGAGATCGCAGAGGCTGACCTGAACGTCGCCGTTTCCGGACCGTTCGGCGACGCTCGCGCGCGCACGCTCGCCGCGCTCGGCGCTGCGGGCGAGCAACCGGACAGCGGCGCCGAGGCGCGCGAAGCCCTCGGCGGCGGCGAGGCCGAGCCCCGAGGTGGCGCCGGTGACGAGCACAACCTTTCCGCCCATCGACTGCAGTTCGGCAGGGCTCCACGAGCCCTTGCGCATGCGATAGCCGACGCGCGTATAGCCCGCAACAACGGTTCGGTCGAGGATCGTGTCAAGCAGCAGCTACAGGATAGTGCTATCTAGATGGGATTGGAAACGTTCGATGTCGTAGAACATGCATGAGGATCGCGATCGTCGGGGCAGGAGTCTCCGGGCTCGTATGCGCGCACATGCTGCACCGCGATCATGAGCTGGTCGTATTCGAGGCGAGCGAGGAGGCCGGCGGGCACGCCAACACCGTGCATGTCGAGACAGAGACCGGAGCCTACGATCTCGATACGGGCTTCGTCGTCTTCAACGATCGTAATTATCCTGGGTTCGAACGCTTGCTGGGCGAGCTCGGCGTGCCGACCCAGCCATCGCAGATGAGCTTCGGGGTGAGCGACGGCGTGAACTTCGAGTACAACGGAGCCTCGCCAAACGGCCTGTTCGCGAACCGCGGCCACGTGATCACGCCCTCCTTTCACCGGATGGTCGCCGACCTGGCCCGCTTCAACCGGGACGCCCGCCGGCTGCTCGCCTCCGAGGAGAGCCCGTCGCTACGCGAGTGGCTTGCAGCGCAGCGCTATTCACGCGTCTTCGTCGAGCGGCTGATCGTCCCGCAGGCTTCGGCGGTGTGGTCCGCGGACCCGGCGCAGATGTGGTCCTTCCCGGCGCGCTTCCTGGTCGAGTTCTTCGAGAACCATGGGATGCTCGGATTCCGCGATCGGCCGCAGTGGCGGACGATCGCCGGAGGGTCGCGCAACTATGTGCAGGCGCTGGCGCGGCCCTTGAGCGAGCGCCTGCGGCTCTGCACACCGGTGACGGAGGTCTCTCGTCATCCCACCCATGTCACGGTGTCCTCGCGCGGCTATCGGCCGGAGCGCTTCGACGCGGTCGTGATCGCGACGCACTCCGACCAGGCGCTCACGCTGCTGGCCGACCCCAGCGAACGCGAGCGCGAGCTGCTCGGGGCGATCCCCTATCAGCGCAACGAGGCGGTGCTCCACACCGACCGCTCGCTACTCCCACGGCGGCGGCGCGCGTGGGCGAGCTGGAACTACCATCTCGGCGCCGATGCGCCGGGACGCTGCACGGTGACCTACCACATGAACCGCCTGCAGTCGTTGCGCGCCGACCGCGAGTTCTGCGTCACGCTCAACCGCACGGAGGCGATCGACCCGGAGCAGGTCATCCGCACGATGCAGTACGCGCACCCCGTCTTCACCCCCGCGGGTATCGCGGCGCAGGCGCGCCACCACGAGATCAGCGGGCGCAATCGCACGCACTACTGCGGCGCCTACTGGGGATCTGGCTTCCACGAGGACGGTGTCAGCAGCGCGCTGCGGGTGGTGCGCGAGCTCGATCTGCGGCGAGCGGAACCGGTGAGCGTATGACGGCCAGCGCGATCTACGAGGGCACGATCCGTCACCGTCGCTTCGGTGTGCGCCCTCACGAGCTCCGCCACCGCTTGGCGCTTTTGTATATCGATCTGGAGGAGCTGGATGGCCTGCTCGGCGGCCGGCTCATC
>DATCFG010000156.1:0-10250 GCA_036509655.1 Solirubrobacteraceae bacterium
CGACCTGATGCACCACCGCGATGTAGGAGCCCAGGTACGCGATCCCGATCGCCCCGATGTACATGAACGGCAACACCAGCCAGGCGGCGAGCAGGCGCGTCGCGCAGAGGAACGTCATCGAGTCGATGCCCATCACCTCCAACGCGTCGATCTCGTCGGAGATCCGCATCGCGCCGAGCTCCGCGACGATCCCCGTGCCGACCTTCGCGGCCATCATGTAGCCGAACACATACGGCACCGCCTCACGCAGGTTGCACCACGCCGTGAACACCCCCGCGTAGTCCGGCGCACCCTGCGCCTGGGTGAAGTAGGCGCCCTCGGTGCCACACGTCCCGAGGCCCGTGATGAACACCAGCCCCCAGATCACGCCCGTCGAGGAGATGATCAGGATGCCCGACTGACGCAACGTCTCGCCGAAGAAGCGAAACACGCGCAAGCCCCACACGTCGCGCACGACGTTGCTGCCGAAGCGCGCGATCTCCCCGGTCGAGCCCAGCCATTCGCGCATACCCACGCGCATCTCGTTCACTTGATCACCAGGATTTGGGGGTGGGTGGCGAGGAGAGTCTGGGTGAAGGCGTAGTTGAACGCGCCGATCGCCAGGAGCGAGACCACGACCGCCTGGTTGACGGCGCGCCCCACGCCCTCGGCGCCGCCGGAGGCGGACATGCCCTTGTAGCAGCAGACGATCGCGATGATCGCGCCGAAGATCGTCGTCTTCAACACCGACCCCCACAGGTCGGTCGTCGTCGTGTTCGCGAAGAACGTCGCCCAGAACGGCCCCAGCGGCTGGCCGCTGACGAGCGAGGCGGCGAGGCCGCCGAAGATCCCGAACAGGACCGCGTAGATGTTGAAGAGGCCCGTCACGAGCATCAGCGCGAGGAAGCGCGGCACGACGAGGTTCTTGACCGGGTCGACGCCGAGCACCTGCAGCGCGTCGAGCTCCTCGCGCACCTTGCGCGCGCCGAGATCGGCGGTGATCGCGGTGCCGGCGACGCCGGCAAGCACGATCGCGGTGATCACGGGGCCGATTTCGCGAATCGCCGCGAGCACGAAGAAGCCGCCGAGGCGGTCGAGCGCACCGAAGAGCGTGAGGAAGTTCGCCGCCTGCAGGCCCGGCGCGCCGTAGTTGATCGCGACCGTCGAGATCAGCAGCGGCAGCCAGCAGAGGCGCAGCGCGAACAGGAACTGCGAGACGAACTCGCCGCCATAGGGATACGGCGCGCGCAGGGCCGACACGATCGTCCTGCCCGTGAGGATCATCATGTCCCCGATTTCCTCCATCGCGCCCCTCGCTGGGAGGTAGGCCCGTTCCGCTGCACTGCGAACCATCTCTGCTTCCCCTCCTCAGGTGACGTTCGACGGTCCGGCGAACTCTACGACATGTCTCCCCGGCCCGCCACCGCCACTGATATCGTGGCCCGACCGTGCGGGGGAGGAGAGCCTTTACGACGTACCCCGGCGCCTGTGGCGCCTGTCTCGCGCTGCTCCTCGGCGGCTGCGGCGGCGGCGGAACCCGCCAGGACGCGCATGAACCGAAGGGCTCCTTCGCGGTACAGGTCACCAAGGCCCACTTCCCGACACAGCAGTCGGTCGCGCGTGAGGCCCGCATGGTCCTGCAGGTCCGCAACACCGGCACGCAGACGGTGCCGAACGTCGCCGTCTCGATCGACTCCTTCGCCTACAGGAGCGACTACCCCAACCTGGCCTCGAACAAGCGCCCGATCTGGGTCCTCGAAACCGGCCCCGGCGCGCTCCCGCGGCGCCCGGTCGAGAGCGAGGCGGTCAGCCCCCCCGGCGGCGGTCAGACGGCCTACGTGAACACCTGGGCGCTCGGCGCGCTCGCGCCCGGGCACACCGGCACGTTCGTCTGGCGGGTGATGCCGGTGAAGGCCGGGCGCTACACCGTCCACTACACGGTCGCCACCGGGCTCTCCGGCAGAGCGCGCGCGCTGGTCGATCTCCGATCGGTCGCCCACGGCGGCCCCGCCGTCGGGCACTTCACCGCCGAGATCGCCCCCCGGCCGCCGGCCACCCACGTCGATCCCGAAACCGGGCAGGTCGTTCCCGGCGCCTACCCGCTCACGCCGTAGGGCGCGACTCGCGCGCGGGGGATTGCGATCCGCAGCGCGGGCGATTGGCCCGCTGTCGAAAGATCCTCCTCCCGCTTTCGCCAGGCGGAGATGCCAATCGGGCACCTTCGCACTACGATTCCCTTCGGCCCCAGTGCCCCCAGCAGGCCCAGCCGTCGTGGCTGCGGCCGACCCCCATTCGCTTGCCCTTCCCGAGGAGGAATCGATCCCGCTCATGCCACGGACCCGCCAGCAGAACGTCACCGCCGCACAGTGGAGCGCCAACGGCTCGGCACTCGGCTCGCCCGACCTGACGCTCCAGGACAACCAGGTGTTCGGAGCGAACGTCTTCTCCCCGACCGTCCAGCGCCATCGCCTGCCGAAGCACGTCTACAAGGCGCTGCAGCGCACGCTGGCGCGCGGCGAGGCGCTCGACACCTCGCTGGCGGACGCGGTCGCGCAGGCGATGAGGGAGTGGGCGATGGAGAAGGGCGCCACCCACTACACCCACTGGTTCCAGCCGCTGACCGGCTCCACCGCGGAGAAGCACGACTCCTTCTACGGCCCCCAGGGAGACGGGACCGCGCTCGCCGAGTTCTCCGGCAAGGAGCTGATCCAGGGCGAGCCCGACGCCTCCTCGTTTCCGACCGGGGGCATCCGCGCGACGTTCGAGGCCCGCGGCTACACCGCCTGGGACCCGACGAGCCCGGCGTTTGTGCTCGAGAACCCCAACGGGGCGCTGCTGTGCATCCCGACCGCGTTCACGTCGTGGACTGGCGAGGCGCTCGACCACAAGATCCCGCTGCTGCGTTCGATGGACGCCCTGTCCGGCACGGCGATCCGCGCCCTGGATCTGCTCGGTGTCGAGGATGCCGAGCGGGTGTTCACGACGACCGGCTGCGAGCAGGAGTACTTCCTGATCGACGAGCAGTACTTCTTCGAACGCCCCGACCTGGTCACCACCGGGCGCACGCTGTTCGGCGCGAAACCGCCGAAGGGGCACGAGCTCGACGACCACTACTTCGGCTCGATTCCCGAGCGCGTGCTCGCCTACATGCTCGAGGTCGAGCTCGAGCTGGCGAAGCTAGGCATCCCGATCAAGACCCGCCACAACGAGGTCGCCCCCAACCAGTTCGAGGTCGCGCCGATCTTCGAGAACTCGAACGTCGGCTCGGACCACCAGATGGTGACGATGCAGATCATGCAGAACACCGCGCGCCGCTACGGGCTCGTCTGCCTGCTGCACGAGAAGCCATTCGCCGGGGTAAACGGCTCGGGCAAGCACAACAACTGGTCGATGGGCACCGACACCGGCCTGAACCTGCTCGATCCGGGCGACACCCCCGCGGAGAACCTTCAGTTCCTGTTCTTCTGCGCGGCGGTGATCCAGGCCGTCAACAAGCACCAGGCGCTGCTGCGCGCGTCGATCGCCTCGGCCGGGCAGGATCACCGCCTCGGCGCCAACGAGGCGCCGCCGGCGATCATCTCGATCTTCCTCGGCGCCGAGCTGCAGAAGGTGTTCGGCGCGATCGAGGCCGGCAAGGTGCAGGCCTCCAAACCCGGCTCGTTCCTCGGGCTCGGGACGCCGGTGCTGCCGAAGCTGCCGCTGCACGGAGGCGACCGCAACCGCACGAGCCCGTTCGCGTTCACCGGCAACAAGTTCGAGTTCCGGGCTTTGGGCTCGAACTCCTCGCCGGCGTGGCCGAACACGGTGCTCAACACGATCGTCGCCGAATCCGTCGACGACCTCACCGACAAGCTCAAAGTCGCCCTCAAAGGCTCTGGTGCGACGCTCGAGAAGGCCGTCACGAAGGTCGTCAAGGAGGCCTGGGGCGCGAACAAGCAGATCGTCTTCGACGGCGACGGCTACTCCGAGGCGTGGCACCAGGAGGCCGAGAAGCGGGGTCTCGCCAACCTGCGCACGACGCCAGACGCGCTTCCCTGGCTGATCGACAAGCAGACGGTCGCCGCCTTCAAGAAATACAAGGTGCTCTCCAAGCGCGAGCTCGAGTCCCGTTACGAGGTGTTCACCGAGCAGTACGCGGTGAACATCAACATCGAGTCCGAGACCGCCTCGGGGATCGCCCGCACGATGCTGCTGCCGGCGGCCGTGCGCTACCTCAACGAGCTCCGCGCGAGCGGCCTGGACGAGCTGATCGGGGAGGTGGAGCCGCTGATCAAGGAGCTCCATTTCGCGCAGCTCAAGCTCGAGGAGGCCAACCTCGCCGAGAACCAGCCCGAGGACTCCCCCGCCAAGTGGGCGCTCTACATCCGCGACACCGTAATCCCCGCGATGGACGACGTCCGTGATGTGGCCGACCGGCTGGAGAAGCTGGTCGCGGACGACCTCTGGCCGCTGCCGAAGTACTCGGAGATGCTGTTCATCAAGTAGCGCGGGCTCCGGAGGTTTCGTCCCGGCCGTAAAGCCCGCTTCGCGGGGACGGCCGGGACGAAATCCGGACCCGCTTGGCCGAGGTTCATTCTCTGGCCGCTCTTGCATTCCGGATTGTCCGGAGTTCTGTTCCGGATCATCCGGCTTGCCGCTCCGGATTTGTAGGGTGTCTCACTCCGGATTTGTAGGGTTCCTCACTCCGGATTTGTAGGGTATCCTTCTCCGATATGGTCGGCCAGGAGCAGCTGCTCGAGGGAGCGATTCCGCGCGGGATCGAGGGGGAGTTGCGCGACATTCTGAGCGTGAGCCGGGCGGGAGCGATCGTCGGTCCGCGACAGGCCGGCAAGAGCACACTCGCCAAGCGGTTGCAACTCGCCGGTGTGGTGCCGAACTACTACAGCCTCGATGAGGAGGAGTTGCGCACAGCGGCTCGCGAGGATCCGGACGGATTTGCGCTGTCGTTGGAACGCCCCGCGGTGGTCGATGAGATCCAGCGCGCGCCCGAATTGATGCTCGCGATCAAGCAGATCCTCGATCGCGATCTCACACCCGGCCAGTTCCTGATCACCGGATCAGCCGACCTCCTTCGGGCCAGGATCATTGCCGATGCGCTGCCCGGGCGCGTAGAGTACGTGCAACTGTGGCCGCTCTCGCAGGCGGAGATCGCCGGACGGCGAGGTTCGATCGTCGATGAGTTGCTGGACGGCAATCCGCCACAGATTAGTGGCGCTCCCAAGGGTCGCGTCGCGAGCGCCAAGGTGGTGCTAGCCGGTGGTTTCCCCGACGCGCGTTCCCGTGCGCCACGCCAGCGCGCGCGCTATCTGAGCTCCTACGCGCAGAGCGTGCTCATGCAGGATCTACCCGAGATCGGTGGAGTACGGGTAAACCCAGCCGGGCTCAGGCAGCTGCTGGATCTCCTGGCGGCGCGCACGAGCGTGGTGGCCAATTACTCGGCGCTCGGGCGGGAACTGACGCTCGGGGAGAAGACCGTCAGGGGGCACATCGAACTGCTGGAGCAGCTGTTCTTGGTGCACGCGCTACGTCCGTTCTCGACCAACCTGGGCGCGCGGCAGATCAAGGCGAGCAAGCTGATGCTGAGCGATACCGGCATGGCGGCAGCCCTCGTGGGGGTGGACGAATCGCGCTATTCAGCGCCCGACCAGGGCGCGATCGCCGGCATGCTGTTCGAGACATTCGTAGCCATGGAGATCGTCAAGCAGGCAACCTGGAGCGTCGCTCAGACGAAGCTGCTCCACTACCGAGATGCCGAACAGCGCGAGGTCGACCTCGTAATCGAGTCCGCGGCAGGGGATGTAGTCGCGATCGAGGCGAAGTGCACGGCCAGTCTCGGCTCAGCGGACTTGCGCGGCTTGCGATACCTGCGCGACAAGCTCGGCTCGCGCTTCAAGGCAGGCATCGTCGTCTACGCCGGCGCGCACACCCTCCCCTTCGGGGAGCGCATCTGGGCGATGCCCGTGTCGGGGCTGTGGGAGCCCCGATGATCGCGTCGAGCGCCCGCGCTCAGCACAGGGTCTCGCGCATGATCTGGGCCGGCGGGCGCTGTCACCCGAGCGCCCACAGGAGCATGTGGGCGGGCAGGAGGGTGTAGCGCTCGGCGTGGTGCAGCGTGCTCTTGGTGGCCATCACGACCGGGCGAGCAGGGTGGGCTCGGGCGGCGGCGGCCGCGGCGGTCAGGCCGGGGCTCTCGCGGTACTTGACCTCGACCGCGTCCAGCGCGCGACGGGGACCGGCGACGAAGTCGATCTCTCCACCCCGCACGGTCTGCCAGATATGCAGGCACTCGGGTGAGACGAACGTCTCCAGCAGGCGCTCGGGCGGTTCGTAGCGGCGCAGCAGCGCCATCCCAACGGCGTTCTCGACAAGCGCGGGCGTGTCGAGCGCGAGCCCGGGGGCGTTATCCAGCGCGATCGTGTGCAACAGCGGATCGGCCAGATAGACCTTCTTCTCACGGGAGAGCCCATTGGTCTGCGAGTCGCTGCGCCAGAAGTAGGTCACGAACAGGAAGTAGCCGCCGGCCAGCAGCTCGATGTAGTCGCGCAGGGTCTGGTGGCTGGGCCGTCCCGCGCCCCGCCCCAGGGGAACGTCCATCTCGCGGGCCATTGCGCTCCAACTGATCTTCGCGCCGAGCGAGCGCACCACGCGCTCGAGCAGGGCATGGCCCGCGGGCACGCTCGCGCCCTTGCGTTGCAACTCCCGCAGCAGCGAGTCGCGCAGCACCCGCCTGACCTCCCGGGAGGGCTCGCGCTCGCCCGAGGCGGCCTCGGCGACAGCGGCCGGCAGCCCCCCGAAGCGCAGGTAGCGCTCGAGCGCGCGCGTGAGCGCGGGACCGTAGGCGCGCATCTCGCGCATCAGCGCCCAGCCCTCGGCGCTGCGCAGCTCGGCGACCGTCAAGCGGGGGGACACCGGAATGTCGCCGTCGATCGCGTGCGCGAACGCGGCGAAGCTCTGCGGCAGCGCCAGATGATCGGCGCCGGCGCCCCTGCGTCCGGGCAGCCGTTCGGCTGCGCCGTGCTGCAGATCGATCGCCGAGGAGCCCGTGCACACCACCACCTGCCCGCGGATCGCCCCGCCGTCCCACAAGGCCTTCACCGCCGTCTGCCAGCCCTCCACGGCCGTCACCTCGTCGAGCAGGACCAAGCCGGGCGCCTCCCCATCGGGCGCCTTCCCATCGGCCTGATCCAGCGCGCGTTCCACCGTGGCGGCCAGCTCCGAGAGATGGCGCCCCTGCAGCAGATCGAGCGCCAGATACACAACCGAGCGGGCCGGCGTCCCCTCCGCGAGCGCCCGCTCGACGAGCAGCTTCAAGTCGGTGCTCTTGCCCACCTGCCGTGGCCCCCGCAGAACATGGATCCCCGGCCTGCTCAGGTCGAGCGCGGTGACAAACCCGGCAGACAGACGCACGGGCCGCGCCGCCAGCAGCGTCAGGTGGGGATCGGACGCACGCCAACCCGCGCTCGTCCACCACGGATTCTGCACCGAGATCTGCTCGTCGGAAAGCGCCACAACCATCGGAGCATACCAATACCCACGAAAGATGCCGCTGTTATTGAAAGATATCTACCGATATGGGCAGCACATTGGTGCGTAGCCGTGGCGGTAGCCACGCAATCCGCCGCTACGAGCCGGTGAGGGCGATCAGCCAGCAGCAGCGAGGATCAGGGCCAGTCGATCCGCTCGGCCAGGTCGCTTTGGCCGAGGTCGATCAGGGTGCTGCGCTCGATCGGGCGGTACTCGCCCTCGGCGAGGCCGAGCCAAGCGACCGAGTGCTCCCGCGGGTCGATGATCAGCAGCTCATCCACGTGATGGGCCGCGTAGAAGGGGAGCTTCTTCTGAGTGTCGTCGCCGGGGGAGACGATCTCGATGACGAGCGCGGCGGTGGGGTGCCAGACGCCGCCGGCGCCGGGGCGGTGCAGGCCTCCGTCGGGCACGCGGAACTCGTCGGAGGTGCCCAGTCCGAACTCTTGGATGAGGGCCGCGCTACTTCTTCACGCGCAGATAGACCTTCACCGTCTTGCTCAGCCCCTTCCCGCTCTTCGGCTTGAAGCTCAGCTTGACCTTGGCGGTGAACTTGCCCTGCTTGCGCTTCACGTGGAGTTTGACCGTGACGGTTTCGCGGGCTGAGCTCGACTTGGAGGCGCTGCTCAGGCCCTTGCCGCTGACCTTCAGCTTGCCGGCGGCGGGGACGGCGACGCGGAGGGTGAGCGTGTGGCCCTTGAGCTTCTTGGCGACGAGGGCGAGCGTGTTTGAGCAGCCTTCCACCGCGATCGGGGTGCTCTGGTGGATCGCGGCGCCGTTCTGCGCGACGAATTCGGTCGGCATCGCGAGCTTCGAGTTGCACAGGTTGCTGTTGGCCGCCAGCGCTGAGTACTTGCCCTCGGGGAGCGTCAGTTCGAAGCTCGAGAACGGCTGGTCGGGGACCGTCTTGAACGTCGTGGAGGTGACGCCCTTCTTGATGTCGGTGGTGCCGATGAGGTCGATCATTATTCCATATCCCTGGAGCACCATCGTCAGGCTCGGGAATGCTTCGCCGCCGTGGCTGACGAAGATCACCGGGCCCACCAGCGGGACCGGGATCAATGGGGTGTGCACGGTCGCGTAGCCGATCTTCGATTCCGAGGGGCACCCGGCAGGGTTGGCTTCGAACTGCTTGTCGGTGCACGCCTTCTGCAACGTCGTCAACCTTGAGGGGAGCTGCTTGGGGAGTTCGACTTTGACCTTCGCGATGTTCGCGTCGGTGCCCTGGGGCACGTTCGGGTAGGTGAGCTTCGCGGTCAGGCTCGCGCCCTTCGCTTTGCTCGTTTTGCCGGACGTGGAGACCGCGAATTTCGGGGCAAACCCGAGCGTCGCGCAGTTCGTCACCTGGAACGGCGTGGAGACCGCCGCGTTCGCGCCTCCGCTGCTCGCGATCGTGCCCGTGATCGCCATCTTGGCGCAGTTCGTCGGGTTGAACGTGAACCCGGGCCGGTTGATGTTCACGTAGACGTGCTGGAGCTGCAGCGGGATGCCGTCGAGGATCGTCGGCAGCGGGTCGCTGACGATCCGCAGTGCCGCGGTGTGCGGGTCGACGTAGATCGCGGCGCGGACGATGACCGGGTGACCTTCGTCCAGGACGAACGGGCCCGCCGCCGCCGGGTTGACGATCGACAGGCCGAACTGCCCGCCACCGTAGGCGGTCGTGATGTAGACCTTCCCACCCGTAACGGTGTAGGGGTCGCTGCCCAGGCCGGCGCTGACGACCGTGCTGCCGATCAGGCTTTCCGGACCGCACGTCCCCGCGTTGGCTTGGGCTTCACCGCAGAGCTTCACACCGGAGAGCGTGCCCGAGAGCCCTGGGGGCATCTGCATTTCGATCCGCCCCAGCGTCTGGTCGGCGTCGGGGCGCGTCATCGTCGTCGTGAACGGCGTGAACGCGCCCGCCTGCAGGTTCGTTGAACCGGCTTGGAAACCTGGCGCGAACGGCCGCGGATCGGGGCACGGCGCGCCGTTCGGACCGGAGGTGATGTCGAAGCTCGAGGACGGCGTCACCGGTTCGTTGCCGGACCACGGCGTGAACGACGCCTGCGTCGTGTACGTCCCGCACAGCGGGGGCGTGCTCAACGGCGCCCGTTCGCCCCCGAAGAAGTGCAGTTCGAGATCTTCAAACGGCAGCTGCGGCGTGTCTTCGAACGTCGACACGAGCTGGCCCGTGACCGGGTTCGGCATGACCTTCCCCGGCAGCTTGACAAGCACACCCGACACCGGGTCTTCCGCCACGAGATACATCGCGATCAGCGAGGAGAACGGGTTCTGCGGAAGCCCCGCGAAGTTCTGCGGCGCCGCCAGATACACGTCGCCCTTCAATTCATTCGGCAACAACGGCGTCTTGATCTTGACGGTCGCGACCTTCGAGGCGTTCGGGCACGACGGTGCGCCCGGCGTGAATTCCTGCACATGGGTTTCGGGGTTTTCGCCCTTGAACCCGATCTGCGCGTCCGAGCACGCTTCCAGGCCGTTCCCGCCGGAGGGGCTCAGCTGGATGCCCGCGGGCAGCGCGACGGTGGTGTTCTTGACCTCCGCCTCGGACGCCCTGGCGTTGCCGTTGATCTGCAATTCCTGCGGCACATGGACATCCACAGACAACCCGGATGGGCTGCTGGCGTCTTCGAGATCCGGCGCGGACTTGATGGTCGGTTCGAACGGCAGTTTGTTACAGCCGCCCAGCCCCGCCATCGGCGAGTTGAGACCGACGGTTTCGAGTTCCCGTTTTGGGCCCCACGAATCGAACG
>DATCFG010000157.1:0-11634 GCA_036509655.1 Solirubrobacteraceae bacterium
TGCGCAGGCGTCCCGCGTCCGCTCCGAACAGCTCGCCAAAGATCTCCCGGTGCCACGAGCACAGCAGCGCGGGGGACATCTCGATCGGCCCGGCGTCCGCGAGTGGGCCGAGCGTTTCGAGGATGTCCGCCAACCGGTTGATGCTGATGTCCCAGGTCTCCTCCGGGGTGCGTCCGGGCGCGCGGAAGAACGGCGACTCGGAGTGGTCGCGGAATCCCCGGAACGGCGCGCCGTGGCTCGGGGTCATCGCTGTTGCTCGATTGCAGTACCCACCTCCCCCTTATCCGATCGGCGCCCGCAAACGGGACAGGCAGGGGCAAGGCCGGCAAGGCGGGCAACGTGAGTGTGCAGGTGACCCTCACAAAGGCCGAGCAGGCGTTCCTGAGGAAACACCCGAGCCGCAAATTGAGGGAGAAGATCAACCTCCGGTTCACCCCCAAGAAGGGCGCCAAGCTGACGACGAGCGTCACCGTCCTGATCGCCTGATCCAAGTCTTGAGCGCCGCCACCATACCCCTCTGGGGCGTCGCTCGAGAGGTACCCAACAACGGCGCACAGTCCCTCTCCGCGCCGGGTCCCTGTAGTCGGGCGCCGCGGCTGTCCCCATCGGTCGCGGCGTCTCTTTTGCTGCCGCATCTCGGGTGGTATTCGGTCCCGCCGCGGGTGGCGTCTACCAGGCCAGGGCACGTTGTACGCGGCGAAGGCGCTCGTCCCCCGCGGCCCGTGGTAGCCTGGGTTCATGGCCACGACGAAGAAGCCCAAAGCCACCGCCAAGCCCGCGTCCAGGGCCAAAGGTCGTTCCGCCTCGAACGGCATTCCACCGATCAGGGGCAAGGCGCGGCGGGAAGCGATCAATGCGCTACGCGAGTACACCTCGAAACCCAAGGGGCTGAGCCCGGAGGTGGCGGCCACCCTGAAGGACGACGCTTGGGGCAAGCGCCTCGTCGATCCGTGAGCCTGCCGGCCGACCGGATCTACCTGTTCGACACGTCGATCTGGGAGTACACCGACCATCCGTTGATCGCGGCCGACTGGGATGCCGCGCTGGAGCACAACCAACTGGCCGTCTCGCCGATCGTGGTGTTCGAGGCTCTCTACACAGCCCAGAACCAGGCTCACTTCGAGGAACTGGAACGGTAGCTCGACGCTTTGCGGCAGGCGCCGCTGACGCAGGGGATCGTCCGTGACGCCCGACGCGCGCTGCACGACCTCTCGGCGAAGGCCAGTCATCGCATTCCGTTCCAGGACGCGCTGATCGCCGCGACGGCCGCGCACAAGAACCTGACCGTGCTGCACTACGACGGGCACTTCGACGTCCTGAGCAAGGTGCTCGGCTTCGAAAGCCACTGGGCCGCCGCGCCAGGATCGCTGTAGCCGCCGTCTCAGTGACGGTGCGCGCGCTCGCGCAAAGGCCACGATCAAATTGTGGTTCACCCCGAAGAAGGGCGCCAAGCTGACGACGAGCGTCACCGTCCCGATCGCCTGATCCAAGTCTTGGGCGCCGCCCCCAGACCCCTCTGGGGCGTCGCTCGAGAGGTACCCATCAACGGCGCACTCATCCCTCTCCGCGCCGGGTCCCTGCCGTCGGGCGCCGCGGCCGTCCCCTACTTGGCCGCGGCGCCTTTTTTCAGGGCTTGCTGCGCTGTCTGGGCGCTACACTCGATCCATGGAGCCGATCCGCACTGATTTCAAAGGCTACGAGGGCCAGTATGTCGCTATTGACGCGCGTACGGGCAAGATCGTGATCGCAGATAAGGACCCGCATGTGGTCCTGCGGAAGGCAAAGGGCCGCAACCATGTGTTCGTGCGTGGCCGTGTTCCGTACGCCGATGAGCCGCTGTATGTCGGGATGGGCTGAGCCACGGCCGCTGCCGTGGCTGTTTCCCTATCAGGAGGACGCGCAGTCCACTCGGCTCGGTGAGCCGATCTTCCGGCCGTTTGTGCAGGTCTCGCTCGTGCACGGGGATCAGAGCACCTCGCAGCTCACCGGTCTGATCGATACCGGCGCCGATGCGATCCTGGCGAGCAGTCTGCTCAGTGTGGAGCTCGGAGTCGACCTTGAGGACCATGACGGTGAAGCCACTCATGCGGTGGGTGGCAGGGTGCATGCAGCCCGGTATAAGACGATCGGCCTACGTCTCTACCCGAGCGATTCCGCGGAAGACGTCTATCAGGAGTGGCAGGCCCCCGTTGGTTTCGTAGAGGGCTGGAAGAGTGACGGTTTCGTGCTGCTCGGCAGTGTCGGCTTCTTGGACCGGTTCACGGTCACTGCCAGCCGCTTCGCCCAGGCCGTGGCCGTAGAAGACCGCGAGGCGTTCGACGATCGCTTCGGCCCGGTCCTCAGTGCCTGATTTTCCATCCGTCCACAACAACCCCTAAAGCGGGAGTACACTGACCTCATGTCCACAACAAGCTCCCCCGAAGACGCAGAGCAAGCCACGACGGAGAGCACCCAGGCGTCGGCGCTGCCGCCGCTCGAGCCGATGCGCATACCCAGCGGCCCGGGGTTCCCGGAGTTCGTCTACCGCTTCTTCGACAAACTGTTCCGTCTCGACCAGGCCCACTAGGTCGGCCGCGAAAGCGGCGTCAAGGGAACGAAGGCGACGATCGTCGTCAGCGTGCCCTCGGCGGGAAGGCTGCTCGCCACCGGGAAGGGCGTCTCGACGGGCAGAGGCAAAGCCGGGAAGGCCGGCGACGTGCGTGTGAAGGTGACCCTGACCAAGGCCGAGCAGGCGTTCCTGAGGAAACACCCGAGCCGCAAATTGAGGGAGAAGATAAACCTCCGGTTCACCCCTAACAAAGGCGCCAAGCTGACGACCAGCGTCACTCTCCAGGGAGCCCACCGCGGGCTGGCTCAGGCGGCGTTGGTCTGCTCGCACTCGGCCTGTTCGGCTTCGGCGACCATTTTGTAGGCGTACTCGGGGTCGCCGAGGGCGAGCAGGTGGGCGTTCAGGGAGAACTGGAGCGCGATCTCCCTGGTAAACGGGACGTACTCGCCGCCGACGACCGCGTAGTCGCCTTGGGGACCGTGGTAGTCGGTGTATTTGATTTTGGGCATGGTTCCAGGATAGGGCGTTCGTCAAGGTTCGCCGGGTTTATCGACGATCTCGGCGATGTGTTTGGCGAGCGGGCGGTAGGGGTCGTGTCTGCCGACGAACGCGATCCCGAGCAGGTCGTCGTGGAGCTCGAGGTCCATGAACTGGACGCGGGCGAGGTCGAGTGTGCGCAGCGCTGCGTTGAGCGTGACGGTCGTGGCGCGGAGGTTGCCGTCGATGAAGGGGTGCGCGCGCAGGACCTTGGCGTACAGGCGGGTGGCAGCATAGACGGCGCTGTAGGTGTCGGTGGCTCCAGACGCGCGGATCGCGGCGGCGGTGGTGTTGAACTCGGTGCAGATCTTGCTCAGCCGGCGGGGGAGCTCGCGTGGGTTGGTGCCGCGGTAGCCGCGGATCTCGCGGGGTTGGCGGGTGCCGACGTTCCCGCCGAAGTAGACGTGCTCGGGGTCCCAGCTACCCGCACGGCGCTTGCGCAGGCGTCCCGCGTCCGCTCCGAACAGCTCGCCAAAGATCTCCCGGTGCCACGAGCACAGCAGCGCGGGGGACATCTCGATCGGCCCGGCGTCCGCGAGTGGGCCGAGCGTTTCGAGGATGTCCGCCAGCCGGTCGACGCTGAGGTTCCAGGTTTCCTCGGGGGAACGTCCGACCGCGCGGAAGAACGGCGACTCGGAGTGGTCGCGGAATCCCCGGAACGGCGCGCCATGGCTCGGGGTCATCGCTGTTGCTCGATTGCAGTACCCACCTCCCCCTTATCCGACCGGCGCCCGCAAACGGGACAGGCCGGCCAAAAGCGACGCCCGCGAACTGCCCGGCGGCATCGATCGCGGTCAGCGTGCCCTCGGCGGGAAGGCTGCTCGCCACCGGGAAGGGCGTCTCGGCGGGCAGGGGCAAAGCCGGTAAGGCCGGCAACGTGAGTGTGAAGGTGACCCTGACAAAGGCCGAGCAGGCGTTCCTGAGGAAACACCCGAGCCGCAAATTGAGGGAGAAGATAAACCTCCGGTTCACCCCCAGGAAGGGCGCCAAGTTGACGACGAGCGTCACCGTCCTGATCGCCTGATCCAGTCTTGAGCGCCGCCCTCCGACCCTTTTTGGGTGTCGCTCGAGAGGTACCCATCAACGGCGCACACCCTCTCCGCGCCGGGTCCCTGTAGTCGGGCGCCGCGGCTGTTAATCCTCAGCCGCGGCGTCTTTTTTCACCAGGGTGCGAGGGTCGGTCTTGGAGCTCATCCGCGAAGTCCCTGATGGGGACAAGGCGGCGATCTTGGCTGCGATGAAGGAAGTCCGCCGGGAGGGCGTGCGGGCCGCAAGGCATCTGCAAGGCGAACTGTTCGAGGTTCGCGCCGACGGTGGGCGGGTGATCTACCGTGTTCTGTTCGCCAGGGAGGGTGAGCGGGGCCAGGTGTTGCTGTCGTTGGTCGCGTTCAAGAAGAAGACGCAGAAGACGCCGCCCGCGCAGATCGAGCTGGCCGCGCGCCGGCTACGTGACTGGCGATCCCGTGCTCGCAAGGACGCCGCCGAGGCGGACGGCCGCAGACCCCAACACAATAGCCTGCTGGATATATCAAAGAAAGCATGATATGGTCTCGACCATGACCCCCCTCAACTCTCAGGAGCCGGACGCGCTCGATGAGATGATCGCCGAGTTCACTGAGGCTAACCCTGCCTTTCCGCAGCTGCTGCTCGCGGCCGAGCGTCGCCGGGCGCTGTTGCGCACGCTGGCGGAGCAGCGCCGACGCCACAACCTCTCACAGACCCGCGTCGCCGCCGCAATGAGCACCTCCCAACCCACCCTTGCGCGTCTCGAGACCACAGCTGCCGATACGAAGCTCTCAACCGTCGAGCGCTTCGCCGAGGCCCTTGGGTACAGCCTCGAGTACCACCTCGTGCCGATCAAGAAGTCCAAGCGCAGAACCGGCGTCGTCATCGAGACATAGCACGTAGTGCAGCACCCAAGTGTTACACTGCTGTCTGTGCCGACGCAGTACAAGCGAGTCTCAGTCACGTTGACGCCTCCGCTGCAGGCGGCGCGTGAGCGCCTGCGGCGGCGCGGGCTGAAGGCGAGCGTGGGCGAGTTGGCGCTCGCCGGCGCGGAGGCTCTGCTTGCCGACGCAGGTACGCAGGGCGCGGCGCAGCAGCGTCGTGTTCTGCTGCGCAAGCGGCTCGCCGAGCGGCTGCGCTCCGGTGATGGAATCGACGCGGACGCGCTTCACGAGGTGCGGGGCGGCGGCTGGACTCGCGCATGAGCGAAGCCCTCGCGCTGCTGGATACTTCAGTTTGGGCGAGGATGCGCGACGGGCGCCTCGCCGGCCGTGATGCAGAGCGCGTTCTCGCCAGGCTGGAGCGCGGGGAGCTGGCCAGCACCGAGCCGTTGTTGCTGGAGATGCGTTACTCCGCTCGCGACGGGGGAGATTTCGCGGCGCTGGCGGAGGAGCTCGACGCCCTCCCGTTGCTCGAGCTCGACCATCCCGCGATTCAGGGAGCACTGCAGGCGCAGGCGAAGCTGGCCGCTAACCCTCAGATCTCCCATCGCGTGAAGCCCATCGACCTGCTCGTCGCGGCGGTTGCCGCCCGGCACGGCGCCGGCATCCTGCACTACGACGGCGACTACGACCTGATCGCAAAGCACACCGACCTACGCTTTGAGAGCGTATGGGCCGTCAAGCGCGGCAGCGCCGGCTAGCTGTGGCTCCCGCCCCTATCCCCCTGTGAACCCGCCGGCCGTGCGCGCCCGCAGCGCCGCCTCCAGGCGCTCGAGCGCGTGGCGGACGGCGTCCTCGTCGGGCTCTTCGTCGAGCGCGGTCGGGTTCTCGGAGCTGGTTGGGTCTCCGGCGCCGGTCGCTTCGGGCGCGTCCGTCGCTTCGATTGCGCTGGACAACGCGGCCCGCGCCATCGCGCTCACGCCTGCCCGCAGCGCCCGCAGCTCATCAACGCGCGGGGTGAGTGCCGGGTTGGCCTCCGCGCCGAGCTCCCCCAGCGCGGCCCCGAGTGCCGCGTCGAGCTCGTGAGCGGCGTGGGCGAGGCGCCCCTGGTCGAGGTCCAATCGCGCGCGCAGCGCGAGCTCCTCGCACAGCAGCTCCTCGCCGCGCGCCCCGAGCAGCTCCGCGAGGCGCTCCTCCGGGCGCAGCGCGGCCGCGCGGCGCTGTGCCCGCTTGGTCGGCGCCCAGGGCAGCTCGAGCGCGTGCTGCCAATATCCGTCGGCGAGCTGCTCGCCCGCGCCCCAGCCGGCCCGGATCACGAGCGCCTGGGCGGGGGCGACCTCGTGCGTGTGCGGGTCGGCGGTCGCAATCCGATGGGCGTAGAGCACGCGGTTGAGCACCGCCGTCGCCGCGCGCGTCTCGCGCTCTGCGTCGAGTCCCCGCAGTCCTCGCAGCCATGCCTGCGCCTGGCGCTCGGCCGAGACCGAGATCGGGTCGACGATCGTCGCGCGCGAGGTTGGCACGGGGGACGGGTCGGGCGTCGTCGCGCGCGGGCGCCGCATGCGGCGGGCGCCGAGGCCCGGAAGGGTGAGCGCCCCGCGGCCGGCGTTGGCGCCCGCGCCGCCCCCAGGGCCTGCGCCCGCGCCGCCACGGCGCGGTGCGCCGAGCGTGTTCAGCACGACCACATGTTGGGGCCCGCCCGCCTCGCCCGCCTCGCTTTCGCCGCCCGCCCGCCCGCCCGGGATCGAATCCTCCTCGCGGCTGCGCAGCAGGTAGCGCCCGTCGGGTGGCCCGAGCTCCCACGGGAACTCGAGCTGTAGGAACAGGAACAGGCGCTCGGGCACGCTCGCACCGTATCCTTCCGAGGATGTCCGATGCGAGCAAAGCCGTGAAGGGCCTCAAGGAGCGCCTCGCCGACGGCACCGAAGACCGTCTCGGCAAGGCGCTCACCGACCTGCTCGAGAACCCCGTCCTGACCGGCGTCGTCGGCGCCGCGTTCGACGCGCGCGAGCGGGCCGCGCAGGCGCAGGAGGTAGCGATGGGCGCGTTCAACATCCCCTCCGCCGCCGACATCGAACGGCTCACGCGCAGGCTGCGCTCGGTCTCCCAGCGCCTCGAGGGCATCGAGGACGGCGTGTACCGGTTGGACCGCGCGCTGTCGGGTCGCGGCGTCGACGCGCGCCTGTCGGCGATCGAGGGTCAGCTCGGCGCGCTCGCGAGCAAGCTCGGGCAAGCCACCAAAGCGAGACCCGCGACCAAAGCCAAATCCGCAGCTAAAGCTAAACCGGCAGCTAAAGCTAAACCTGCCGCTAAAGCCAAATCCGCAGCTAAAGCCAAACCTGCCGCTAAAGCTAAATCGGCCGCTAAAGCTAAATCGGCCGCGAAAGCGAAACCCAAAAAAGCCTGAGCGCTCAGGTAGGGAGCGCGGCGACGGCGACCGCTCCCATCGCCTCGGCCGCCAGGAGTAAGGGATCGTCGTCGATGTGCGTGCGCGCGTTCAGAGCGTCGAACGTGTCCGAGACGACCAAGACACAGCCGACGGGTATAGCCGCGGCGGCCCCGACGGCGAACAGCGAGGCGGCCTCCATCTCGATCGCAAGCGCGTCGGCGGGGTGTTGAGGCGAGCGGTAGTCGTAGAACAGGTCGACGCTGATCACGGCCCCCGCGTGGACGCGGCGGGTCGTGGAGCCGGCCTGCGCCTGACCGGCTCCCAACAGCGCCTCGGCGAGGGCCGGGTCTGCCGCTAGGCGCTCACCCGCGCCCAGCGCGCGGGAGGCGCCGTCGGCGCAGATCGACTCGCGCGCGACCACGAGGTCGCCGAGTGCGAGGCCCGGGGCGAGCGCGCCGCAGGTGCCGACGCGGATCAGGCGCCGTGCGCCGAGCGCGATCAGCTCCGTCAGGACGATCGCCGCCGAGGGGCCGCCGATGCCCGTCGCCTGGATCGTGAGCGGCTCGCCGTCCGCTCTGGCCGGGCCGGTGTAGCCCCAGAGGCCACGATGGTGGTTGAACATCAGCGGCTTCTCCAGCAGCGTCTGCGCGAGCGCCAGCGCGCGTCCGGGGTCGCCGGGCAGCAGCACCCGCTCGGCCAGCGGCGCGGTCGGGCGCAGGTGGATCGCCTGGGGGTACCGCGGCTCGGCGGCGGGTTCGGATGCGGGCTCGGGTTGCGGCACAGGCCGCGACTTTAGACTCCCTCGCGATGGCCACGCCCCCCGACAGCCCCGAGGACGTCGCCCCCGATGACGCCCCCGATGACGCCCCCGATGACCCGCAGGCGAGCGAGCTGACGCTCAAGCAGGTCGCCACGCGCGCGGGCGTGACGCAGGCGACCGTGAGGCGCTGGGTGAGGGAGGGGCTCGTGCCGCAGTACGAGGGCACGTGGACGCCGGCGGCGGCCTCGCACGTGAGGCTCGTCGCGCGGCTGCGCGAGCGCGGGCACAGCGTGCGGAAGATCAGGGAGGCGAGCCAGAGCGGGAAGCTCGCGTTCGGGTACATCGACGAACTGCTGCCGAGCAGCGAGGCCCGCTACACGCTCTCCCAGGCGGCGCGCGAGCTCGACGTCGACGAGCAGCTGATCGAGCGGCTGGTCGCCGCGATGGGGTTGAACGCGCTCTCGACCGAGGAGCTCTCAGACGAAGACCTGCAGGTGCTGCGCTACGGCGCGGACGTGCTCGCGGCGGGACTGCCGCTGCCGGCGCTGCTTCAGATCGTGCGCGTGTACGGGCAGGCGATGGCGCAGGTCGCCGACGCCGAGGTGAGGCTGTTCCACCTCTACCTGCACGAGCCGTTGATGCGCGAGGGGGTGCCCGGCGTCGAGGTCGCGCAGGCGATGGAGGGGATGACGCGCGAGATGCTGCCGTTCGCGGTGCCGTTCATCAACTACCTGCACGGGCGGATGCTCGGCTACTTCGTCGAGCAGGACGTGATCGGCCACATCGAGTCCGACCTCGACGACGAGGAGACCGCGGAGGAGGGGCGGATGCGCGTCGCGATCGCGTTCGCGGACCTCGCGGGCTACACGAAGCTGACCGAGGAGCAGGGCGAGGCGCAGGCGGTGAGCGCGGTCGAGCGCTTCGTCGAGACGGTCGAGCAGACGCTGCCGATCGACGCGCGCGTGATCAAGACGCTCGGCGACGAGGTGATGGTCGTCGGCGCCGACGCGGGCGCGCTGACGAGCTGGGCGGTCGGGCTGGCCGCGGAGCTGGGAGCGGGCTCGCCGCCGCCGCGGATCGGGATCCACAGCGGCGCGGCGCTGTATCGCGACGGCGACTACTACGGCCGCGAGGTCAACCGCGCGGCGCGCGTCGTCGCCCGCGCGTCCGGCGGCGAGGTGCTCGTGACGCGCCCCGTCGTCGACGCCGCCAGCCGCCAGGACGGGCTCGAGTTCGAGCTGATCGGCGAGGTGGTGCTGAAGGGGTTCAACGAGCCGACCGAGCTGTTCAACGCGTCGCGGAAGGGCCAGTGATCGTCGAGCAGGTCCGGGAGGCGGTGAGGGCCGGAGGGCTATTGCTGCCCACCCACCCGAACGATCTGCCCACACCCTCGGTCGTGGCGATGCTCTCGGGCGGCAGAGACTCTGTCTGCCTGCTCGATGTCGCGGTTGCGTTGGGGGAGGCGGGGAGCGTGAAGGCGTTGCACGTGAACTACGGGCTGCGCGGGGGGGAGTCCGACGGGGACGAGCGCCACTGCGTGGCGCTGTGCGAGGCGCTGGGGGTCGAGCTGGAGGTGGTGAGGGCGAGCAGGGCGGAGGGCGAGGTGGGCAACCTGCAGGCGTGGGCGCGAGACGTGCGCTATGGGGCCGCGATCGGGCTGGCGGAGAGGCTGGACGGGGCGGCGGAGGCGGCGGAGAGGCTGGACGAGCGGGCGGACGCGCCGGAGAGGCTGGACGAGCGGGCGGACGCGCCGGGGGCCTCGCGGACGCTCGTCGCGGCCGGGCATACGGCGAGCGATCAGGTCGAGACGATCCTCTACCGGCTGGCGGCCTCGCCGGGGCGCCGCGCGCTGCTGGGGATGAAGGCCGTGGAGGGGCGTCTCGTGCGGCCGCTGCTGGGCGTGACGCGCGAGCAGACCGGCGCGTACTGCGAAGCTCGCGGACTGCGCTGGCGCGAGGACGCGAGCAACGACAGCGACACGTACGCGCGCGGGCGTGTGCGGCATGGGTTGGGGGCGGCGCTGAGGGCGGTGCACCCGGCCGCGGAGGCGAACGTGCTGCGGACCGCGGAGCTGCTACGCGAGGAGACAGACCTGCTCGACGGCCTCGTGGCGGACACGCTCGCGGGGAGCCAGAGCATCGCGATCGCACGCCTGGAAGGGCTCGAGCAGGCGCTCGCGCGCCTGGTCGTGGTGCGGCTCGCCGAGCGGGCGGCGGGTGCCTATGTGCCGCAGGCGGGCGACCGCGTGGGGGAGATCCTCGCGCTGGGCCGGCGCGGTGGGACGGGCGGTGGCGGCAGGCTGGACCTGCACGTTGGGGGGAACGTGAGCGCGCGGATCGAGGACGGGGTCCTGAGCATGGCGAGGCTCCCGCCGCGATGACTACACTCCCCCGCGTGGCAATCCCCGCGCAAGCGCCCGTCGATGCCGCAGCCGCCGCGGGCCTCGCCGCCGCCACGGGCCTCGCCGCCGCCACGGGCGAGGAGGGCAGCGAGGTCGGAGAGGTGCTCGTCAGCGCCGCGGACCTGCAGCGCCGGGTGGCCGAGCTGGGAAAGCAGATTTCGCGCGCGTATTATCGAACCCGCCCACCCCAGCCGCTGCTGCTCGTGGGGGTGCTGAAGGGCGCGGTGTTCTTCCTGAGCGACCTGATGCGCCACATCGACATCCCCGTCGAGGTGGACTTCATGGCGGTCGCCTCCTATGGCTCGGCGACGGATTCGTCGGGGGTCGTGCGGATCCTCAAGGACCTCGACGCGGCGATCGAGGGCCGCGACGTGCTGATCGTCGAGGACATCGTCGACTCGGGGCTGACGCTGCAGTACCTGATGCGCAACCTCGGCTCGCGCAACCCGCGCACGCTCGAGGTCTGCGCGCTGCTCGTGAAGCCCGCACGGCGCAAGGTCGGCCGAAGCCGGGGGACACTCGCCTTCGGCGAGTATCCCCGTTTCGACCAGCCTCCGCGGTATGTCGGCTTCGAGATCGAGGACCGCTTCGTGGTCGGCTACGGGCTCGACTACGCGGAGCGATACCGCAACCTTCCGTTCGTCGCCTCGTTGGAGAAGGAGTAGGCCCCACCCGCCCGATCCCCGCCGAAGTCGCTGGAAAATCGACCCTCCGTGGTACGCTGGGGCACTGGCGGCCACGACAGAAGTCGGCTCCAGAACCCGTTAGATCAACGTCATGAACCGTTTCTTCAAGAGCGCCGCGTTCCCGATCCTGCTGGTGGTGGTGCTCGCGTTCTTCTTCACGAAACTCGCGAGCACGGGCTCCAGTGGCGGCCGTCAGCACAGCTACAAGACGCTCGTCACGGAAGAAATCCCGAAAGGCGAAGTCAAATCCGTCGAGCTCAAGAACAAGGGCAAAGTCCTCGAAGTCAAGCTGACGAACAAAGCAACGGGCCACGAAGAAACCTGGGAGGGCGGCTACAGCGATCAGGCCGCGCCACAGCTGATCTCCCTGATCGAAAAGACCCCGGGCATCAAGTTCAACATCGAATCGGAAAAGAGCAGCGAGCTGCTC
>DATCFG010000158.1:0-4731 GCA_036509655.1 Solirubrobacteraceae bacterium
GGAAGGGCTCATACAGCCAGCCTAATCGCAGGCAAGGATGCCGCGGAGAGGTATCGAGCCGCTCAAGTCGCGCGCCATTAGGCTGCTCTGGCAATGACGTTCGCCATCACATCGACGACAGCCTCGACCTGGACGGCGATCAGCACGCCGCCGCCAGCGAAAAGCTCGGTCCAGTAGAAATGGGGTTTTGGTAGCGTTTAGGTAGCAGAGGGGGTTTTCGGGCCTGCGCGGCCTCCAGTCGTCTAGTTCATCGCCGCCAAAACATGCCGATTACCAGGGCCTTTGTGGTGATGCCCCCGCCAGGAGTCGAACCTGGATTCTACCGCTTAGGAGATGCAGATTTTAGGGCCGAGATTTGGCTTGTTTACTGGGTTTTTGGCGAATCGGCCTTTCGCTGCTGTGTCAACAGATATCGGCACTTTTCGGCGGTTTAGGTAGCACAACCCGACCGCTACCAAAACCCCATCCAGAGCCAAATCCAACTAAACCGCTACCGCGACTGGATGGCGACCCACGTCGAGCCGCGCCTCGTTAGCTGCTCGCCACGGGTCCCTCGCGGTCGAGCACAGCGACCGCCTGGCGACGGTTCTCGACGCCGAGCTGGCGGTAGGCGTTACGGAGGTGCCCCTTGACGGTGCTGAGGCTGAGGCCGAGGCTGTCGGCGATCTCTGCGTTGGTTCGGCCGTTAGCGAGCTGCTCGAGTATCCGGCGTTGGCGGGTTGTGAGCGCTTCCGACGGGTGACGCATCAAGTCAGGTGGCGCCAGCGGCGTCGAGGACCCATGATGTGGGGCCTGTGTCAACTCGTAGCTGCGGCCTGCACCGAGGGCCCATGCGACTCGTGGGTCTGCGCTTGCCCACTCGCGTGGCCCGGTACGGCGGACTAGGCCATTGAGGTGCAGGCGGGTCATCGCGGGCGCGATCTCCGAGGCGGCGATCTCCGGTGTCGCCTCATAAGGACCGAGGCCCTGCACGATCGCCAGCAGCAGGTGGGCGCCGAGCCGGTGTACGGAGCGGGCATGTTGCATGTAGCGACGGGCAAGGTCGCTGTGACGCTCTGTCATGGCGCCGATGAGGGAGTCGGCGTCGCGCAGGTGCTGGCCTTCCCGTTGGAGCTCTTCCAGTAGCTCGACCGTCGCTCGGGGGTGTCCGCCAGTGCGCGCGTGGACTAGCCGGCAGAGGGCTATGTCGGCGCGCGTGGCGTCGCTGAACGCTTCCGGTGAGGGCGGATCGAGCGTCAGCCAGCGGCCGTCCAGACGGTAGGCCGCGTCGGGTCCAGCGGCGAGGTCCTGTGCCGGCCCTCGCGCGCAGACGAGGAGGTGCAGGTTCGGCGTGTACTGGCCGCCTGAGCGCACCCGCCAGAGGAGCTCCGCGACGTCGGGGGAGCTGAGCCCGGCTGCACGCGGCGCCTCGAGATGGTCGAGAACGAGTAGCAGCGGCTTTTGTTCGGCGAGCCTGCGGGTCGCCTGGACTGGCCCGTCCAGCACGTCGGGCTTGCCGACACCGCGCGGCGGCACCGGCGCCTCCGCAAGGGTGGCGACCTCGCGGCCGAGCTGCGCAGGCAGCTGCAGCAGTGCGCTGCGGGTGCTCGTGGGCCACATTCCGGGGCTCAGCGCATCCAGATGGGAGAGCGCGACCGTGCCGATCACGGCGCGAGTGAGCTCGCGCGCCCACCGCCAAGCGAGGCGATTGGGCGACCAGGCGCCGTCGAGGTCGAGCATCACGATCGTGAACTCATCTGACAGGCGAGCGACGGCCGCATGAAGCAACGCGCTCTTGCCGACATCGGCCTCTCCTACCAGCCCCGCGAACGACTGCTCCTGCACGGTCTGGACGATCCGCTCAACCGCCGGCTCCCGTGCCTGGGTCAGGCGATCCCAGACGCTCACGGGAGACTCCAGGAGGGGTGGCGTTCAGCGTCGTTGATCGCACGCTGGGCGGTGTCGACAGTGACGGTGTCCTCGAACAGCCAGTCGAGCGTGTGCGCGCAGATCAGCATCGTGCGCAGCGGATGGCCATCGCTTTGGTAGACGATCCGCTGGAGCTCGTTGCGCTCAATCGCGATTTCGCAGCGCTCAAAGCGCTCCCGCAGGCCGGAGTACCAGTCATCGCGGCTGATCTCCGGCAACGCAAACCGCCGGCCGAGACCGTGCAGCGGGGCCTTCGCGTCCTCGTAGAGCGCGAGCAGGGTGCTCTTTTCGCTACCGCTGAAGACGAAGTTCACCGTGCTGCCGGGGCGCTTGATCGCGTTCGCGAGCTCCTGCTGGACCTCGTCGGAGTCGCTCCAGCGCACCAGGTCCTGCGCCTCGTCGAGCACGATCACTGTCCGCTCACCAGCGGCGCGCCCATTCGCGTCCAGCGCGAGCAGCGCTCCGCGCAGGCTTGCCCCCTTGGGCGCCAGCAGATCCATGAGCTTGCCGACCGCGGCCGCGTCATCCTGCTCGCCGAGCAGCACGCCCGCGGCCCGCACCCCGGCAGCGGCACCCGGCGCTAGCGTTTTCTTGAGCAGACCCTTCGCCGTCATCGCTTTGACCTTCGCGCCCGCCCCCTGCTTGGCGGCCTGCGTGAGCAACGTCACGGCCAGGACACCGGAGTCGGTGATCCCGTCACGGAGATCCACCGACAACGCCATCCGATCCTCCCCGTCGCGCAAGATCCGGTCGGTCATCGCGAGCAGCATGCTCGACTTGCCAAGACGACGATCCTCGGCAAAGATCAGCGTGCTGCCGCCCTCCGCGGCGCTCGTCATGTCGCCGATCGCCGACGCCCGGCCGATCTGCAACTCCTCAGGAATCGCGCCGCTGGTAGGGAACAACGCCACGGCCTCAGTCCTTGATACCGGCATAACGGCAGGTATGATACAGGCTTTCCGGCCGGTATCAAGGTTTGATGGGGCAACTGACCGCTAGCGTGCACAGAGCCCATGCACACCCGCTCACGCATCTCTCGCGCTGATCTCCTTCGTGCCGTCTCTCGGTGCCTGAGGGAGGGCACGTGCACGCTGACGCTCGACGACCGCGTCGAGCTGAGCGAGGAGTCTGATCAGCGCGGCGACACTCGGAAAGCCTTGAGACGCATTACTAGCCATCAGGCGTGTCTTCCCTGCGGGTTTTTCTTGCTTGTCGCTGCCTGCGACGTGCCTCGGCTCGGCCATCAAAGTTACCCTTCTTGCCTGCCGACGGGAGCGAGGCCACGAGAGTATCCAGCTCGGGGCTTGGTTGCCAGGGCGCAGTTAGGGCGATAGCGATCTGGACTGGCTCTGGCGGCCCAGCCCACCCGCCGAAGCCAACCCACACGGCGAGCTTGAGTTGGTGCTTCTTGAGGACCCCGTACTTGGGCAGACGGTCAACGACCTCACCCGAGCGTGTCGACGGCGCCGTCATAACTGTGACTGCATGATCCCCGCTGACGATGGTGGCATCGTGAACGGAACGGTCGAGTGCCGAGCGGCGCTTCAGGTCTTTCATCGCTGAGACAATCTTGCGCCTTCCCTTCTCGTCGAAGTCGAGAATTGCGAGAGCGGCATCCAGACGCCCAGGAGCCTTGCTCTCGTCGAGGCAATCGAGTAGCTCGCGCACGTCGCTGTGGTGCTTGACGGACGGACGCGGCGCGGGCGTCTGCCTCAGGCCTCGCTTGTAGAAGAAATACGAGTCGAGTTGCTCCGTGTGGGAAAGAAGCTGGACGGGGGCCGTCGGGGTGCCGTCTGAGCCCGCTTCCCAGAAGAGGCCGACAAGGAGGTAGTGCATGAAGTAATCGAGCTCGTCGGGCGCTATGGCACAGCGCATCTCGTCGACCCGCTGACGGCGTTTCAGGTAATGGATCAGTTCACTGGGGCGCTCAACGATCTCGCAGATGAGCTCAAGGTCATGCAGTGAGATCAGCAGCGGTGTCGGGCCACTGGGGAGTATCTCGGCGTCAGCGAGCTGCCACGCCGACGGTGCGACCGACGAGAGATCCTCGAGTACCACGATCAGCTCGAATGTGTGCCCGATGCCATCCAGGTTGAGCGTCAAGGGTCGGCCGCTTCTGTCAGTGATCGTCAGCTGTGTGCTGTCGTCGAGGAGCATCTCGTGGGCGCGCCGTGTCTGCGTAGCGGCTTTGGTGACCTCTTTTTTGAGCCAGTCGCGGAATGAGTCTTGGGCCAAACGTCGGGCAGAAGGGCGCATGCTGGATGCCTTTGCCTCGACAATGAGCAGCGCCGCGTCGACGCGCAGCAGCCCGTCGATCTCACCGTGCTGATCGTCGCGCGCGCCGTCGTAGTGGATCTCTTCGTGGGCCCAGTCTGCCCGAAGGGCTCTGGCGAGCGCCGTGGTAGCACGCCGCTCGACCATCGCTCGCCGGTGCTGCTCGAATCGCTTAAAGGAGCCCGCGTCATGGTCTTTGAGTGCTTTCTCAACGAACGGACGGAGTGCCCAGATCAGGCTGGGCGCGGACACACATAGGTAGCGCCCGTGACCGTCCGCGACGATCGGGACGGCCCGAACGTCCTCAATGTCAACCGGACCGCTGTGGGACGGCTGCTCGCCGAACTCGATCGAGAAGGCGGACAGGTACGCCTCGGTTTCCTGACCGTCGCAGCCTGCGATCTGTGCGAGATCGCTGGCAGTGAAGCTGAGGGTTTGCCCCAGTTCGTGCCCTGTCCAGGCAAGGAGCATCGCGTCGATGCGGTGCTGAGCCTCGGCTGGCTCCATCTCCTGCAGCGTCCGGAGGACTTGGGCGTCTGAGTCGTCGCC
>DATCFG010000159.1:0-24722 GCA_036509655.1 Solirubrobacteraceae bacterium
CCGTTCGCGCTGATCGACGCCAAGGTTGCCAGTGGGATGCTCGGCGTCCCTCCGACGTGGCTGCTGGCGCAGGCACGCGAAGGACACATCCCCCACCATCGCCTCGGCCACTACGTCCGCTTTAACCCCGACGACCTCAGAGAGTGGCTGCGGGAGAACAGGATCGACGCGCCCGCGAACGGGTTTCGCCGGCGATGAGCAGGGACGGACGTTCGCCCGCATTGCGCGGGGTTCAGTGGCGTTGTGGACGCTCGTTGAGCGTCTCGGGTACTCGGGTGACGCTCTCGATCCATGCTCGCGCGTCGGGGTCGATGATTCCGGCGAGCTGAAGCATCTCGTCGTAGTGGCTGCTGATCGGGCGGCGGATGATCGTCTCGTGGTGCGCCAGGCGGTTGCGAAATGGCACGAGCCTCGACATCAGGCCGGCCACCTCGGCGCGCTCTCCCGACCCGTGCGGGAACGCGCGGTGTAGATACGCAACCCACAGCTGTTGGTACTTGCGATCGAACAGGGCGCGCCAGAACCCGAACGAGAGACCGGCGACGACGCGGCCACGCGTCGGCGCCTTACCCTCCTTGCCGATGCGCTCGATGGTTTCCCCGACGCGCTTGCGAGAGGCGGCGTTGAGGATCGCCGGGTCTTCGAGCCACGTGTCCGACGGCTGCGCGGCAGCGATGACCGGCGCGAATTGCGCGTCGATCGTGTTGCGTAGCAGCACCTCGACGTGGTGCAGCGTCTCGAAGACAGCCGCAGAGACGCGTGCGTTCCAAACGTATAGGGCGACAGCGTGCTCGTGCTCGCCATTTGCCTCAGAGAGGTATGGCGCGAAGCGCGCGGCGGTGAGCCATGCCGTCGCTCGAGACGCGGTCAATGGGGATGCTGGAATATCTCCGAGGATCGCGCTATCCTCGCAGGTGTATGCCCCAGGTAAGGCTCTCCCGTTTCGGCGGTGATCCCCCTGGGGCTCCGTTCGTTTGGGCCTGATTGACGTTGTAGTCGTCGCCTGCGGGTCCGCGGCAAAACCGTGTCCCAAACCATGTCCCGAACTGCGCAAATCTGAGGTGATCTCGGGACATATTCTAGGCCCTAATATGGCTCTACAGAGCCAATAATGTGGGTTATTGCCCCTCTACGGAACCGAAGGTCAGAGGTTCGAATCCTCTCGGGCGCATCGAAAGCCCCAATAAAACGGTCGTGTAGGTGGGCGCTCGGCAGACTTTGTCCATTCGCTCGCTTCCGAGCGTCGTGATGCGCTTGGTCAGCAATGCCTTGCGCACGAGGGTGGTGTTGTCGAGACTGATCACGCTGTCGCGGGGCATCCCGTCGTCAGGCCCGACCGGGACCTCGGAGGGGAGACCGCGGACGGTGCCGGTGGCTGGCGCCACGACGAGCTTGTTGAGCGAGTCGATCGCCTCGGCGCGGGTCAGGATCAGCACGGGCCGGCGCTTGTCATCGGGCGGCTCGTGCCACCAGACCTCGCCACGCCTCATGCCGGGTTGCGCTGCTCCCGGGAGAAGCCGATCGCGGCCTCCTCCTCATCGAGCATGCGCATGGTGTCTTTGCTCGCGCCGTCAGACCAAGCATCGAGGTCGCCCCCCTCGTCCACATCACCGTTCCCGCCCCGCGAGGCGAGGATCTCGGCCACCGGATCGAGGTCTGCCTCCGGCAGTTCGTCAACCAGCTGATGGATCTTCTCGCGTGTCGTCACGGGACCCATTCTACTGGCACGAGACCGTCGAGCTCTATCCGTGCGGCCGAACCGGTGCGAGCCCGATCGAAGTCACCGACACGTTGCCAAACGGGCTTACGGCGAGCGGAATCTCCGGCGAAGACTTGGGGAATGGGCAGGCGCTGTCGTGCAGGTTGATGCCGACGTTGGGTTGCAGTTATCAAGGGTTTGAAGTGGCTCCCGGGGATGTGCTGCAGATCGAGGTTCGGGTGAAGGTGAACTCGGTGTTTGCGTCTGCGGTGGTGAGTTCCGCGGCGGTGACGGGCGGCGGCGCGGAAGCGGGCCGTGACGGGCGGTGGCGAAACCGTGCCGGCGGCGGACGCGAAGGAAGTGGCGCTGAACCTGCCGCCGGGTTTTGTCGCGAACCCCGCCGCCCTGCCCGAGTGCACCGCGATCCAGGCCGAGGGTGACGCTTGTCCGAAGGGCGCGGCGGTCGGGGTCGCGTTCATGTCGACCAACTCTGGAGTCGGTGGGGCCCCGGCGCCGTATTCGAGCCTCGTGTACAACGCGTCCCCATCTCTGGGCGAACCCGGGGCGTTGGTTCGCCGAAGATCCCGTGGCGGGTGTGCGGATCAAGCTCGCGGGCCAGATCGAAGCCAACCAGCTCACAGGCCGGCTGACGATCGTGTTGGGAGAACTGCCGCAGCTCCCGATCAGTGGGTTGGAACTGCATTTCTTTGGGGGCGAACGGGCGCTGCTGAGCACCACTCCCAGGTGTGGCCTGGCCACCAGCACGAGCGCGCTGACGCCGTGGTCCGGGGCGCCCGCGGCGGCGCCCTCATCGAGCTTTGAGATCGACGCGGGAATGGACGGCGCGGCGTCGGGATCGGTGGTGTGCGCGTGAAGGTGGTGAAGAACAAGGCCGGCTCCGGCAAGGGCGTCGTCCTCTCCACCGCGGCGGACGCGTGGCGGCGGGAGGGCTATGAGGTGATCGGCACGGCGATCGCCGGCGCGACCGCCGAGCGTCTCGGCGCCGACGCGAAGCTCGAGCGCGCGGTGAACACGAGCGCGCTGCTCGCACAGCTGGATAGCGGCCGCACGACCCTCGGCCCGAACACGGTCGTGGTGATGGACGAGGCCGGCATGGCCGACACGAACCGCCTCGCCGAGCTGATGCACGCGACCGCGGAGCGCGAGAGCAAGCTGGTGCTCGTCGGGGTCACACCGGCTCAGTCCCCAGGCTGGCGCCCGACCACTGCTGGACGCGAAGCGATGACGGTCAGATCGCTTATGTGTGGAGGACGACGCGCAAGACGGGTGAGCTCGTCGGGCGAGAGCTGCCGCCGAGTGGCTCTGAGGTGACCATCATTTCCTTCACTCCGTGCAGGTTGCCGGGGACGTTGACCGACCCGCTGCCCGTGCCGGTCACGTTGAAGAGCGCGTCTGTGGGCTGCGGCGAGCCCGAGCCGTGGCTCAGCCACACCTCGTAGATCTTGCCGAGCGCCGGCTGTGGCATGCCTGAGACCACCAGTTCAGCGCGACTGTCGAGGAGGCGCAGAGACGCGTGCCCGCCGGGGATGCTCGGCGCAACCTGCGCGACGGTCACGCGCTCCGGTGCGGTTGAGCCGACGTTGTTGAGCACGATTACGGCTGCGATCGCCACGCTTGCCGCGAGCGCGACCGATGCCGTCAGCAATGGGCCGCGGCGCGATCGCCAGCGGCTCACGGGCTTTGGCGGCTCGTCCATCTGGTAGCCGGTGGCCCGGAGCAGCTCCTCCTCCGAGCGGACCGTCGCGAGTACCCGCTCGCGCAGGGCCCGCGGGGCGAGGACGGGTGGGACGGTCGCGGGCAGGGTGTCGACTACGAGCTGCAGCTCGGCGACCTCCGCTCGACAGGTCGCGCATCCGTCGAAGTGCACACGGAAGCTGTCGGGCGGGTCGAGCGCCCCGAGGACATAGGGGGCGGCATCGACGCTCTGCTCACAGCCGAGGCCCTTCTCACGCGAGCTCATGTCCCTACCGCCTGCCAGTCTCCGAGGTGGCCGCGAAGCTTTTCCAGTCCGAGGCGCATACGGCCCTTGACCGTCCCGATCGGCGCGTTGAGCATCGAGGCGATCTCGGTATGTGTGAAGCCACCAAAATATGCTAGCTCGATGACGCGCCGCTGCTCGCTGGGCAGCTCGTCGAGCGCCACACGGATCTCATCGGATGCAGCGTTGTCGATGGCCTGGGCGTCGGTCCGCTCGGGCGCCTCGAGGTCTTCCTCGAGCCCCTCGGCGCTGGCGAGGCGGCGGTCGTGGACGCTGTTGCGGCGTAATCCGTCGATCGCGCGATTGTGCACGATACCGAGCGTCCATGACCGCACGCTCCCGCGCGTGCGGTCATAGCGAGCGCCGCTGCGCCACAGCGCCAGGAAGGACTCCTGTGCGACGTCCTCGGCGACCGCTGGCCTGCCGCACATGCGGTAGGCCAGCGAGAACGCGGCGTCGGCGTGGCGCTCGAAAATGATCTCAAACGCATTGGCATCACCGGCAGCGACGAGCTGCATGAGCTCCTCGTCGGCAAGCTTTCTCAGCCTGTCCTTTGAATCTACGGCCGTACGCCGCGAGCGGGACATCGACCAACTGTACGCACGCGAGGATCTCCTGGATCACCCAACCCCTGCGGGGCCTGAATCGATCAACCCCCTGCGCGATCGGGTGTATTCGCCGGCGCCGGCGGCAGTCAGCGCGCTCTCCCGATGCCGTGCCCGAGCCATCTTCTGATCCGCAACCGCCTCCTCCACGTATAGGAGGTCAATGGCGCGACCAGGAGACTCTCCCGGCCGCCGGGGATTCGGCAACCGACAAGGAGACAAAGCAATGAGCTATCAGCTCAACATTGACGAGGTCGATGTCGACGGTGCTGTTCGTGAGGCGGCAGAGGAGGTTTCGGGCGATACCCGTCTGAGCTTCCTGACCAAGGCAGGGGTCGGCGCGGCGGGAGTGATGAGCGGCGGCGCGGTCCTGTCGGCGCTTGCGCCCACGGCGTTTGCTGCCGGCGGTGGCCGTCCCCCGGCCTCGTTCGGCAAGGGTGACGTTGGAATCCTCAACTACGCCCTCACGCTGGAGTACCTGGAGGCGGCGTTCTATAACGGCGCGACCGCGGCCAACCTGCCGCTCAGCTCGCAGGCCTCGGTGTTCCTTAAGGTCGTCACCAAGGACGAGAACGCCCATGTCGCGTTCCTGAAGAAAGCGCTTGGGTCGAAGGCGGCGAAGGAACCGAAGTTCGACTTCAAAGGCGCCAACACCAACGCGGAAATGTTCCTGAAGACGGCGCAGGTGCTCGAGAACACCGGCGTGCACGCTTACTCCGGACAGGCATTGAACATCAAGAAGGGCGCCTACGTGAAGGCTGCCGTGTCGATCCTTACGATCGAGGCGCGTCACGCCAGCGTGATCGGTCTCCTGAACGACCCCAGCGGCGAAATGATCGCCCCCGACGGTCCGTTTGACACGCCGTTCACCGCCGCCAAGGTGCTCGCCGCCGTGAAGGGCACCGGCTTCATCGTCTGATCCAAGAGGTTGGGAGCTGCGTAGTAGGTGCAGCAGCAGTTTTCGCAGATCTAAAAGGGCAGTCACAACGGGGTGTCTGCTCCAAACGTCATCAATCGGAGGTGTCCAAGATGCCCAGTCCACCCAATGACGACGCGCCGGGGCCGGCCGGGATCGTCGAGCGGCTCGTGCGCGACGACGTCGACCGCAAGCGATTTTTGAAGATGGCGGGCGCCGGCGCCGGGGCGAGCTTCGGCGCGTTTGTGCTCGCCGCCTGCGGGAGCAGCAAAAAAGCCGCCACCACCGCCACGAGCGCGGCCGTACCGGCGGCGACGACCTCTTCGTCGAGCGCTCATGCGGGCGACTTGGCGATCCTCAACTACGCGCTCACCCTGGAGTACCTGGAGACCGAGTTCTACGAAAAGGTCGTGGCATCGGGTTTCTTCAGCGGCAAAGTGGGAAGTCTGATCAAGGACTTCGGCCGCCAGGAGATGACGCATGTGGAAGTGCTCAAAGGAGCTGTGGGAAAGCTGGGTGGAACCCCGGCCGCCAAGCCCGAAGGGAAGTTCCCGGTGACCAGCGCAACCCAGGTCGCCGAGCTGGCCTACACCGTCGAGAACCTCGGCGCGTCGGCCTATCTGGGTCAGGCGCCCCACATTCAGAGCCCCGAAGTACTGGCCACGGCTCTCTCGATCCACACAGTCGAGGGGCGCCACGCGGCGACGCTCGGCACGCTCGTCAAAAAATCGGTCACACCGGACGGCGCCTTTGCCAAGCCGGCTGACATGTCCACGGTCCTGGCGGCGATCAAGCCGTTCCTGGCCTGAGCGCTCATTTTAGAAAAGGAGCTGAAAAACGATGTCCAACAACACACTTGCTGAGAACAGGCCGCTCGCCAACCCCGAGCTGGCGGCGGTCGAGGTCAGCGGTATCACCCGCTCGAGCTTCATCTTGCGCGGCGCGCTGGCCGCGGGCTCTGTCTATGGGCTCTCGGCGGTTACTCCGTTCGTCTCGCAGGCGCTCGCGGAAACGGGTGGAGGCGACGCTGAAATCCTCAACTTCGCCCTCACGCTCGAGTACCTCGAGGCCGACTTCTACAACGTCAAGGGCAAGCAGGTCGGGCTTTCAGGTCAGGCCAAGAGCTACGCGACGCTGTTCGGCGAAGAGGAGCAGGACCACGTCGTGGCGCTGACCGCCGCCATCAAGCAGCTTGGCGGAACACCCGTCGCGAAACCGACGTTCGTGTTCCCGGTGAGCAGCGAAAGCACGTTCCTGTCGCTGGCCTCGGTGCTCGAGAACACTGGCGTCGGCGCCTACAACGGCGCCGCCCCTTCGCTGAAATCAAAGCAGGTGCTGGCCTCCGCGGGCAGCATCGTGCAGATCGAGGCGCGCCATGCCGCAGCGATCGACCTGCTGATCGGCATGAGCCCCACACCCAACCAGGGCTTTGACCGCCCGCTCACCAAGGCCGAAGTGCTCGCCAAGGCCGATCCCCTCATCAAAAGGAGCTGATTTAGAAATGGGTCTCGACAATCCAATCCACATAGCTTTTCTGCTGATCCTGCTGCTGCTCGTGTTCGGAGCCAAGCGACTGCCCGAGATGGGCCAGTCACTGGGCGCGGGGATGCGCGGCTTCAAGGACTCGCTGGGCGGCGAGGGCACGCAGGCGTCGTTGACCGCCCAGCAGCAACCCGTCGCGACCGCGGCTGGCACCGCTACCGCCGCGCCCGCGCCTGTCGCGGAGCCCGCCGTCGCGCCTGTCCCAGAGCCGGTCCTAGCGCCTGTCGCAGAGCCGGCAATCGCGCCCGTCGAGGAGCCCAGAGCTCCCCTCGCCGCAGCGTGACATCATGGCCGTTGCTGCCCCCGCCGGTCGCATCGGCCACGAAGACCGGCTCAACATCGTCGAGCATCTGGAGGAGCTGCGCGGGCGGCTGATCGTGTCTTTGGTCGCGCTCGCGATCGCGTTCGGCTTCTGCATGTGGCAGAACCACGCGCTGCTTACGATCATCAACAAGCCACTCGCGCACCAGACCCAAAAACAGGTGCAAGCGGGCCGCGGCCCGCTCGGCGCCACCTACACCGTCCAGCAAAGCGCTCGCACGGTCGCAACGCAGCTCCAACTCGTCGTCAGCGCGCTGGAGCGCCCGAGCAGCGGCGCAACGGCAGCGACCCGCGCGTCGCTGCGAGGTGCTACCCCCCAACTGCACCGGGCGATCGCACGCCTTTCAAAGGCGCCCGAAGGAGACAAGCCGGTGACGCTCGGGATCGGCGAGCCGTTCACCACCACGATCGGCGTCGCGCTGATCTTCGCGTTCATCTTGGCGCTGCCGATCATCCTCTATGAGCTATACAGCTTCCTGCTGCCGGCGCTGAACCCCGAGCAGCAACGCATCGCCAGATCGCTGACGCTGGCGATTCCGCTCCTGTTCGTCGCCGGGGTCTCCTTCGGCTACTTCGTCGTCCTACCGGCCGCCGTGCGCTTCTTTCAGAACTTCAACAGCGGCCAGTTCAACGTGCTCGTCCAAGCCAGCCAGTACTACCACTTCGCCGCGGTCATACTGCTCGCGATGGGCCTGGTCTTCCAGGTGCCCGTCGCGATCCTGGCGGCCACGCGCTCAGGCGTCGTCACGCCGCATCAGCTGCGCCACAACCGACGCTACGCGATCCTCGCCTGCGGTGCAGTCGCGGCCTTCCTGCCCGGCGACGCGATCACCCTCCTACTCGAGACCGTCCCGCTGTACCTCCTATTCGAGGCGAGTCTGCTGCTCGCCACGATCATCGAGCGCAGGGAGAAAGCGCGCGCGGCGCGCGCATAGAATGCGACGGATGTTCCCCCACTTAACTCAACATTATCGCCGTGCGATGCGTGATCAGCTCTGAGGGACCCTGCCCGCCCTGCGCGCGCTGCGCCGCTCTGTGGGAGCTGCGCGATGTCGCCGGGGTTGAGGTTGCGGTGGCGCTGCGTGTGGTAGGTGACGCTTTCGGACTCGGTGGGCGGCGTGTCGTGTTCGAAGAAGGAGTTGCGGGTTTCGCTGCGGGAGATGGTGTGGGAGACGAGGCGGCGGTCGTATTCGCCGAGCGCGAGCGAGATCGCTTCCAGGGTGCGGCTGCTCATGCCAGCAGTGGTTCCATCATCTCGGCCATTACGGTGCCGATCCGCAGCCCCCGCGCCAATGCCAGTAGCTCGCCCGGCTTGGCGTCGCGGCTCTGCAGGTACCGTCGAAGCGCTGTCAAAGCGAGGTCTCGTCCCACGCGCGAGCGGAGACGGAGAAGGTCGGCGACGGTCCGCTCGGGCGAGCTGATGGCGATCGTCTCGCCCGATTCGATCGGCTGCTGGATGCGCCCGAGCGCGAATGTGTCTGCCGCGAAGACGTGCACCCGTGTGGGGGGGTAGGCGATCGTGGGGCGGTGTCGTCCGCGCGCGACCGCGAGGTGGACTGAGTCGGGCAGCTCGTCGGTCAAATCCCAGTAGCTGGCGGCCGAGCTCAGGCAGATCATGCCGTCCGGCGCTCTGCGGCAAACCGCGACGAGGTCCAGGTGTGCTGTCGCTGGAGCATCGGCCAGGCGGTAGATCCCACGGGAGATCTCAACCAGCGCTCCGTCGTCTCGCAGGTGGTACACGTCTTCCCAGCGAGCGCCGCTGCCGATCAGCTCTGACCTATCGCGGTTTGGGCTGCTGTTCGCGTCGCGCTTGGGCCTCTTGCTTGAGCTGGGCTTGCTTGCCGGCGATCTCGGCGGTGCGCTCGGCTTGACGCTCCTGAGCCACGCTGCGTGCTCTGGCGGCGTTGGCAAGGCGATCCTTGCTCGTCTGTTGCTCGTCCATTGGGCCTCCTCGTAGGAGCTTCTCACTCTACGCACATACGGAGACAAAGCCCGATCGGCCGGGCCGCGGCCGACGAACTGCCGCACCGTAGCCACGAGGGACGGCGGGCCGTGGTCAGCCGACGCTGCGCCGCGCCATGCCGAGCCCCAGCTGCGCGAGCGCGCTGGGCAGGTGCTTGGCGGCGCGGCCGAGCACCTCGTCGAGGGCGGCGGCGAAGCGCACGAGATCCTCCTCCTCGATGACGAGCGGGGGGAGGATCTTGACGATGTTCACGTGGTGGCCGGCGACCTGGGTGAGAATCCGGTGCTCGCGGAACAGGGGGACCGTGATCAGCTGGGCGAACAGGCCGGGCTGGCGCGCCTGCACCATGTTCCACAGCCGCCGCGCCGCGCCGCCCGCGGGCGGTCCTAGCTCGATCGCCCACATCAGCCCCAGGCCACGCACCTCGCGCACGATCTCGTGGCGCTCCACGAGCGGGCGGGTTAGCTCCAGCAGCCGCTCCCCGAGCGCCCGCGAGCGCTCGACGAGATCCGCCCGGTCGAGCTCCTGGAGCGTGGCGAGGCCGGCGACGGCGGCGAGGTCGTTGCCGGCGAAGGTCGAGCTGTGCACGACCGCGCGCTCCATCGTGTCGAACACCCGCGCGAACACCGCCCGCGTGGTGAGCGTCGCGCCGATCGGGACGTAGCCGCCCGAGAGCGCCTTCGCGACGGTGACGATGTCCGGCTCGAGGTCCCAGTGCTCGAACGCGAACAGGCGCCCCGTGCGCCCGAGCCCGGTCTGGATCTCGTCCACGGCCAGCAGCGTTCCGTGGCGGCGGCAGAGCTCCTGGACGGCCGGCAGGTAGTCGGGCGGGGCGATGTGCACGCCCTTGCCCTGCACGGGCTCCACGAGGAACGCCGCGACGTCGCCGCGCGCGAGCTCGCGCGCAAGCGCGTCGAGGTCGCCGAAGGGAACGGCCTCACAGCCCGGCAGCAGCGGCCCGGCGCGCTCGCGGTACTCGGCGTTGCCGTTCACCGACAGCGCCCCCATCGTCAGCCCGTGGAAGCCGCGCTCGCAGAACAGCACGCGGGGGCGGCCGGTGGCCATGCGCGCGAGCTTGAGCGCCGCCTCGATCGCCTCCGCCCCGGAGTTGGAGAGCACGGCGGCGTCGATCCGCTCCGGCATCCTTGCCAGCAGCTCCTCGGCGAGCAGGCCGGCGGGGAGCGTCACGCCCAGCTGCGGCAGGTTGGCGGTCCCCGCCGCGAGCGCCTGCGCGAGCGCGTCGCGCACGCGCGGGTTGTTGCGGCCCAGCGCGAACACCCCGTAGCCGCCGAGCAGGTCGAGGTAGCGATCGCCGCGCGCGTCGATCAGCTCGGCGCCCTCCGCCGCCACCCAGCTGCGGTCGAAGTCGAGCGTGCGCAGCACCCGCCCGAACTTCGGGTTCAGATGCTTGTCGTTGAGCGCGAGCTCCTCCCCGCGCCGTGCGGCGAGCAGGCCGGCGAGGTCAGTGCTCGCCGGCGAGGGGGGCGGTTCGCCGCTGGGCATCTGTTGGCCAATCTAGCGGGTGCGGTCTCACCCGTCGCGGTTTGCCGACGTGATCCGTGAGTTGGAGTTTGTCCGACGTGGCCTGTGGGCCGGGGCTTGGCCTACGTGGTCTGTGTGCCGGGCTTCGTTTATGTGGCCTCGGTCACTAGTCTGTCGGCGTGCCGCCGGGTGTTGCGCAAGCAACGAGCAGTTGGGCGCTCGCGCTCGAGCGGGCGCGGTCGCATCTGCAATCGCTCCAGCAGCAGGGAGGGTGGTGGCGCGGCGAGCTCGAGACGAACGTCACGATGGACGCCGAGGATCTGCTGATGCGAGAGTTCCTCGGCATCCGCACCACGGCCGAGACCGCCGCCGCGGCGCGCTGGATCCGCGGCGAGCAGCGGCCCGACGGCACGTGGGGCAACTATCGCGGCGCGCCCGGCGATCTCTCCACGACGATCGAGGCCTACCTCGCGCTGCGCCTCGCCGGCGACGCGCCCGAGGCGCCCCACATGGACCGCGCGGCACGCTGGGTGCGCGAGCAGGGCGGTGTCGAGCGCGCGCGCGTGTTCACCCACATCTGGCTCGCGCTCTTCGGCCTGTGGCCGTGGGAGCGGGTCCCGGCGGTGCCGGCAGAGGCGGTGCTGCTGCCGTCGTGGGTCCCGCTGAACATCTACGACTTCGCCTGCTGGGCGCGCCAGACGGCGGTGGCGATCGCGCTCGTCAGCGCCCACCGCCCGGTGCGCCCGCTGGGCGTCGAGATCCCCGAGCTGCGCGGCGGCCGGCCGGTGGCGCCGTCGTTCGCCACCCGCTCGCGCACGGCGCTTGCCTTCCGGCTGCTCGACCGGATCCTGCACGCCTACGAGCGCCATCCACTGCGCCCCCTGCGCCGCCTCGCGGTCGCCCGCGCCACCATCTGGGTGATCCGCCGCCAGGAGGCCAACGGCGGCTGGGGCGGGATCCAGCCGCCATGGGTCTACTCGATCATCGCCCTGCACCTCGGCGGGATGGCGCTCGATCACCCCGTGATCGAGCGCGCCCTGCGCGGGCTCGACGATTTCCTGATCGAAGACGAGCGCGGCCGGCGCCTGGAGGCCTGCCAGTCGCCCGTGTGGGACACCGCGCTGGCGATGATCGCCCTGCACGATGCCGGCGCGGAGCCCGACGACCCCGCGCTCGTCGCCGCGGCCGAGTGGCTGATCGGCAAGCAGGTCCTGACCGGCGGGGACTGGCAGGTGCGCCGCCCCGACCTCGCCCCCGGCGGCTGGGCGTTCGAGTTCGCCAACGACGGCTACCCCGACATCGACGACACCGCCGAGAGCCTGCTCGCGCTGCACCGTACGCGGATCCCCGACGAAGCGCGCCGGCGCGTGGCGATCGAGCGCGGCCTGGCTTGGATGATCGGGATGCAGAGCCGCGACGGCGGCTGGGGGGCGTTCGACGCCGACAACACGCGCAAGCCGATCGCCGAGCTGCCGTTCTTCGACTTCGGCGCCGTGATCGACCCGCCGAGCGCCGACGTCACCGCCCACGTCGTCGAGGCGCTCGCGCTGCTCGGCCACGGCGCGGGGGAGCCCGCGCGGCGCGGCGTGGCCTGGCTGCGCGCCGCCCAGGAGGACGACGGCTCGTGGTTCGGGCGCTGGGGGGTCAACCACATCTACGGCACAGGCACGGTGCTGCCGGCGCTGCTCGCCGCCGGCGTAGACCCCGCCGAGGAGTGCATCCGCCGCGCCGTCGCCTGGCTGCAGGAGCATCAGAACGAGGACGGTGGCTGGGGCGAGGACTGCCGCTCCTACGTCGATGCCGCCTGGATCGGGCGCGGGGCGAGCACCGCCTCGCAGACCGGCTGGGCGCTGCTCGCGCTCCACGCCGCCGGCGAGCGCTCCGCCGCGCTGGAGCGCGGCCTGCGGTTCTTGGCCGAGACCCAGACCGAGGCGGGGACGTGGGAGGAGCCGTGGCACACAGGCACTGGTTTCCCCGGCGATTTCTACCTCAACTACCACCTCTACCGGCTCGTCTTCCCGCTCACCGCGCTCGGGCGCCTGCACCGTGCGGGTTGCGCGTGAGCCCGCGCGCGGTCAAGGTCGAGCGTGGTCTCGGGAAGGGTGGCAAGGAGGTGGCCAAGGTCGAGCGCGGGCTCGGGAAGGGTGGCAAGGAGGTGGCCAAGGTCGAGCCCGGGCTCACGCAGAGTGGCGAGGAGGCGGTCGAGCTGCCCCTGAGCGCGGAGGTGATGGCGCAGGCTGGGAGCGAGAACTTTCCGGTCGCCAGCCGTCTGCTGCCCCGCCGCCAGCGCCGCCATCTGCTCGCCATCTACGGCTTCGCGCGGCTCGTGGACGAGATCGGCGACGAGTCCTCCGGCGATCGCGAGGCGGCGCTGCGCTGGATCGCCGAGGACCTCGACCGCGCCTATCTGGGTCAGGCCCGCCATCCGCTGCTCGTGACGCTCGCCTCCACCGTGCGGGCGTGCGGGCTCCCGCGGGAGCCGTTCGAGCGGCTGATCGAGGCCAACCGGCGCGACCAGCGGGTGGCCCGCTACGCGACCTGGTCTGAGCTGCTCGGCTACTGCGAGCTGTCGGCCAACCCGGTTGGAGAGCTCGTGCTCGGCGTCTTCGGCCTCGCCGACGCCGAGCGGGTAGGACTCTCCGACGCCGTCTGTACCGCGCTGCAGGTGGTCGAGCACCTCCAGGATGTCGCGGAGGACCTCGCCTGCGGGCGGATCTACCTCCCCGGCGAGGACCGCGAGCGCTTCGGGGTGAGCGAGGCGGCGCTCGCGGCGCCCCACGCCTCGGCGGCGGTGCGCGCGCTGATCGCCCACGAGGCCCACCGCGCCGCGCTGCTGCTCGACACCGGCCAGGCGCTCGTCAACACGCTGCGCGGACGCCCGCGCCTCGCCGTGGCCGCCTTCGTCGCCGGCGGGCGGGCGGCCCTCGGCGCGATCGCGGCGGCCGGCTACGACGTGCTCGCGGGGCCGCCGCGCGCGAGCAGGGGCGCGCTGCTTGCAGCGCTGCCGCGCACGCTGCGCGAGGCGCGCCGGTGAGCGCCACCGCCTCGATCGAGCTCGCCGCCGCCTACCGCCACTGCGAGCAGCTAACTCGCCGCGAGGCGGCGAACTTCTACTACGGCATCCGCCTGCTTCCTCCGCCCAAGCGACGAGCGATGTGCGCGGTCTACGCGCTCGCCCGCCAGATCGACGACATCGGCGACGAGCTCCGGCCGGGCGCCGACCCGCTCGCCGAACTCGACGCCACAGCCGAAATCGTGCTCGCGGTGCGCGACGGGGGCGGGCGGGGGGGCGGGCGGGGTCTTAATCCCGTGGCTCGCGCGCTGGCCGATGCCGCCGCCCGCTTCCCGATCCCGCTCGAGGCCTTCCTCGAGCTGATCGAGGGAGTCCGCAGCGACGTCATCGGTGCGAGCTACGAGACCGAGGAGCAGCTCGTGCTCTACTGCCGCCGGGTCGCGGGCACGATCGGACGGCTGTGCCTTGCGATCTTCGGCAGCGCCGAACTCGAGCGGGCGATGGGCCTCGCCGACGACCTTGGCGTGGCGATGCAGCTCACGAACATCCTGCGCGACGTGCGCGAGGACGCCGTGCACGGGCGCGTCTACCTGCCCGCCGCGGACCTGCGTCGCGCCGGCTGGAGCGGCTCCGAGCCGGTCGCCGCCACGGAGCTGCTCGCGCGGATCGGGCAGGGCAACGAGCTCGTCCCGGCGGGCACCGCCGAGCTCGTCGCGCTCGAGGCGGCCCGCGCCCGCGTCTGGTTCGCGCGCGGGATGGCGCTCGTGCCCCTACTCGACCGCCGCAGTCAGGCCTGCGTGCGGGCGATGACCGGTATCTACCTGCGCCTGCTCGAACGTATCGAGGCCCGTCCCGAGGAGGTTCTGCGCCGGCGGCTAGGGCTCACCGGCTGGGAGAAGGCCTGGGTGGCGGCGAGCAGCGCGATCGGGAGCGCGAGGTGAGCGGCGGCGCGGTCGTGGTCGGGGGCGGGGTGGCGGGCATCACCGCCGCGCTGGCGCTCGCCGACGCGGGCGCCGAGGTCACGCTGCTCGAGGTGCGACCGCGCCTGGGGGGCGCCGCCTACTCCTTCGAGCGCGACGGGCTCTTACTCGACAATGGCCAGCATGTGTTCCTGCGCTGCTGTGAGCACTACCGGGCGCTGTTGCGCCGGCTCGGCAGCGAGCACCTCACGCGCGTGCAGAAGCGCCTGGAGATCCCGATCTTGAGCCCCGGTCGTCCGCCGACCGCGCTGCGCCGCTCCCGGCTCCCGGCGCCGCTGCACCTCGCCGGGGCGCTCTTGCACTATCCCCACCTGCCCCTCCGCGCTCGCGTGGGGGCGGCGCGGGCCGCGCTCGGCCTCGCGCGTCTGGACCCCGACGATCCCTCGCTCGATCGACGGACGCTCGGGGCGTGGCTGGCCGAGCACGGACAGGGCCCGGAGACCCACGCGCCGCTGTGGGATCTGATCGCGCTGCCCACGCTCAACCTGCCCGCGGCCGAGGCCTCGCTCGCGCTGGGGGCGTTCGTCTTCCAACGCGGCCTGCTCGCGGACGCCGCGGCCGGCGATATCGGCTTCCACGAGGCGCCGCTGCAGCGGATCGTCGACCTCCCCGCCCGGGCGGCGCTCGAGAGCGCCGGGGTCGAGGTGCGCCTCGGCTGGCGGGCGCGGGCGGTGCGTGCCGCGACGGGCGGGTTCATCGTGGAGGGGCCCGAGGAGCGGATCGAGGCCGCGGCGGTGATCGTCGCCCTACCGGCAGGGCGGGCGCAGGAGCTGCTTCCCGAGGGAGCGCTCGACCCACGGCGGCGCCCGGGTGCGCTCGCGGCAGCGCCGATCGTCAACGTGCATGTCTTCTACGATCGACCTGTGTGGGAGCTTCCCTTCGCCGCAGGGGTGAGGACACCCGTGCAGTACATCTTCGACCGCAGCGAGTCGAACGGGATCGAGCGCGGTCGTTATCTCGCGATCTCGATCTCCGGCGCTCGCACGGAGATGGCGATGGCACCGGCCGAGGTCCGCACGCGCTACGTCGCGGCGCTGCGGGCGCTGCTGCCGGCGGCGTCCGACGCGCGGGTGGAACGAGTCGAGCTCTCGCGCGAGCACGCCGCCACGTTCGCCGCCGTCCCCGGGGTGCAGGGCCGCCGTCCCGCCGAGCGGACGCGCATCCCCGGACTAGCCCTCGCCGGCGCCTACACCGCCACCGGCTGGCCGGCCACGCTCGAGAGCGCCGCGATCAGCGGCGGGCGCGCCGCGTCGGCGGCGCTCGAGCACCTCGGCGCTCCCCGATGAGCGAGCTGCTCGTCGTCACGCCGCTCTCGCTCGAGCGTCTCGCCGTGCGTGCCGCGCGGCGGCCGGTGGAGGTCGTGCGCACCGGCATGGGCCCGGGCCGCTCCGAGCAGGCGCTCGAGCGGCTCACCGCCGCCCCCGCGCGGGCGCTCGCGGTCGTCGGCTTCTGCGGCGCGCTGGACGACACCCTGCGCCCCGGCGAGCTCGTCGTGGCGGGCGAGCTGCGCGACCCCGAGGGCGGCGTGATCGCCTGCCCTGGGGCCGAGGCGCTCGTCGAGCAGCTCGTCCGTGCGGGCCTGCGGGCGCGCGTCGGCACGATCGCCTCGGCGCGGCGCCTGGTGGTCGGCGACGCGCGCGGGCGCCTCGCGGCCGCGGGCGCGATCGCGGTCGACATGGAGAGCGCCTGGTTGGCCCAGGCGGCCGTCGGGCGCCCGTTCGCGGTCGTGCGGGTCGTCGTCGACACCCCCGACCGCGAGGTCCACCGGCCGCTGGCGACCGTCAATGGAGTGCTCCGGGCATGCGCCGTGCTGCGCCGCGCGGTGCGCCCGCTCGAAGTCTGGGCGAGGACCGCTTCCAGCGGCGCTACCGTGGAGGGGATCTAATGCCCGTTCCCATGCGCCAGAGCGCCCGCATCGGCTGGTACCTCGCTCGCCAGAAAATGGCGCGCCGGGAGAAGTTCCCGCTGATCGTCGAGCTCGAGCCGCTGTTCCAGTGCAATCTCGCCTGCCCCGGCTGCGGCAAGATCCAGCAACCCGAGCCGCTCCTGCGCAAGCGGATGCCGGTAGCGCAGGCGCTCGACGCGGTGCTGGAGTGTGGCGCGCCGATGGTCTCGATCGCCGGCGGCGAGCCGCTGATCCACCCCGAGATCGACACGATCGCGGGGGAGCTCGTCGCGCGCAAGCGCTTCGTCTACCTCTGCACGAACGCGCTGCTGCTGGAGAAGAAGATGGCGAGCTTCAAGCCCTCGCCGTACTTCTCCTGGGTGGTGCACATGGACGGCCTGCGCGAGGCGCACGACAAGGCCGTGGACCGCGACGGCGTGTTCGACAAGGCGGTTCAGGCGATCCGCGCGGCCAAGGAGGCGGGCTTCCGCGTGACGACGAACACGACCGTGTTCAGCACCGACTCGCCCTCGAGCGTCGAGCAGGTGCTCAACTTCCTCAACGACGAGCTGCGCGTCGACCAGATGATGATCGCGCCCGCCTACGCCTACGAGAAAGCGCCCGACCAGGAGCACTTCCTCGGCGTGCGCCAGACCCGCGAGCTGTTCACCAAGGCCTTCGCCGGTGGCAACCGCAAGCGCTGGCGGCTGAACCACACCCCGCTCTACCTCGACTTCCTCGAGGGCAAGATCGAGATGGAGTGCACCGCCTGGGGCATCCCCAGCTACTCCCTACTCGGCTGGCAGCGGCCCTGCTACCTGATGGCCGACGGTTATGTCGAGACCTACAAGGAGCTGATCGAGAGCACCGACTGGACCCAGTACGGCCGCGGCAAGGACCCGCGCTGCGAGAACTGCATGGCCCACTGTGGCTACGAGCCCTCCGCGGTGATCGCGACCACCGGCTCGCTGAAGGAGTCGTTGCGGGCGATGGTCAGCCAGTAGCGAGCGCCTGCGCGAGCACGCGCTCGATGTACGGCCCGAGCAGCGTCGTGACCGAGGCGGCGGTCATCCCCGCCGGCCCGGCGGGGAGCGCGGCGTAGCTGATCGCCAGGCGTACCAGGCACTCGGCCAGCAGCCTCGCATCGGCCGGGTCCACCGCCGGCCAGCCGGCCAGGATGATCGCCGAGAGGCGCTCGGTCGCGCCCGCGACCACGGGCTCGCCCTGTGTCGTCACCAGCGCCAGCAAGCCGTATGCCTCCTCGCCGCTCAGCAGCGTGCGCACGAGCGGGTCCTCGGCGGCGGCTGTCAGGAACACGTCGAACGCGGCCGAGAGGGCGGTTGCCGGGTCGTCGAGGTGTTCGCGTACGGCTACCTCGACGGCCGCGAGGAAGTGGTCGACCTCGCGCATCACGAATGCCTGCGCGAACGCCTCGCGCGAGCCGAACTCCTTGTACAGCGTCTGCCGGCTCACGCCCGCGGCGGCGGCGATGTCGCTCATCGTGATCTGCGCCCAGCCGCGCCGCTGCAGCTCGTCGCGCGCGGCGTCCAGCAGCGTGTCGCGCAGCAGCTCGCGGGCGGCCTCCGCGTAGGGGGTGCGCTGCTCGACCGTCGCCATCGCGGCTCAGTCTGACGCAGGCCGCGCCGCGCCGTAGCGCGCAAGCACCCGCGCGCGCGTGCGTGGGTGGACGTTCGTACGCTCCAGCTCGCCGCCGTAGTGCTCGAGCAGGCGCCGGTCCATCACGCGCCGCCACAGCGGCGGGATCACGGCGGTGACGATCATCCCCGCGTAGCCCGTCGGCAGCTGCGGCGCCTCGTCGTAGTGGCGCAGCGCCTGGTAGCGGCGCATCGGGTTGGCGTGGTGGTCGGAGTGGCGCTGCAGGTGGTAGAGCAGCACGTTCGAGGCGACGTTGTTCGAGTTCCAGCTGTGCTCCGGGGCGGTGCGCTCGAAGCGCCCATCCTCGCGCCTGCCGCGCAGCAGGCCGTAGTGCTCGAGGTAGTTCACGACCTCCAGCAGGCTGAAGCCGAGCACCGCCTGGATCAAGAGGTACGGCAGGACCACCACTCCGAAGATCGCCGTCAGCGCGCCGAACAACACGACGGTCATCGCCCACGCGTTGAGGATGTCGTTGCCCGGGCTCCAGAATCGCTTGCCGATCCGCTCCGTGCGCTCGCGCTCGAGCTCCCAGGCCGACTTCAGGCTGCCGCTGACCGTGCGCGGCAGGAACTCCCAGAAGCTCTCGCCCAGCCTGGAGCTCGCGGGGTCCTCGGGGGTGGCGACGCGCACGTGGTGGCCGCGGTTGTGCTCGATGAAGAAGTGCCCGTACGCGCTCTGCGCGAGCGCGACCTTGCTCAGCCAGCGCTCGTTGGCGGCGCGCTTGTGCCCGAGCTCGTGCGCGGTGTTGATCGCGATCCCGCTGACCATTGCCATCGTCAGCGCCAGCCCGATGTCATCGACCGTGCTCAGCTTCCCGCTCGACCACAGCCAGCAGGCGAGCAGGAGCCCGGCGTACTGGATCGGGATGTAGGCGTACGTGCACCAGCGGTAGTAGCGATCCTGCTCGAGCCACTTGATAACGCTGTCGGGTGGGTTCGCCGCGTCCATCCCGACGGCGAGATCGAGCAGGGGGAAGATCCCGAACACGAGGAACGGCCCATAGAACCAGAAGACGCCCCAGCCCGTCAGTTCGACGAGGCCCCAGGCGAGGAACGGCAGCGTGGGCACGATCAACCCGAGCAGCCACATATACCGCTTGCGGTCGCGCCAGCGGTGGGGCCGTGCAGCACTGCGCTCGTTGACGACTGACGCCATTATGTACGCAGGCTAGACAAAGTTCCTATCTTTGTCAATAACGAGTACGTATGGCTACGAACTGTCCAGGCTTTTCCGCCCCCACCGGGCTGGGCGCGCCGAGCACCGCGACGAGGATGCCGGCCTGCGAAGATCCGCGCGTGCATCGCTCCCCGCTCGTCCAGCTACCGCCTGAGCTGGCGCCGCCGGGCGCGCATGCGGGGAAGGACACGCACGCCGTGGAGAGGACGAGCGCGGAGGCGGGCGGGAGCGGGCGCTTCGTGCTCGGCATCGACGGCGGCGCGACGAAGACGCTCGCCGCGCTGCTCGACCTCGAGCGGGAAACGCTCCACCTCGGGCGGGCGGGGCCGAGCAACGAAGACGCTGTCGGCACCCGCGCCGCGGTCGATGCGCTGCTCGAGGCCGCGGACGAGGCGGTCGGGCGGGCCGGCATCGATGGGGAGCGACTCGACGCCGAGGTGATCGCGCTGGCCGGCACCGACACCGACGCCGTCACCCGGCACGTGCGCGCCGCCCGCTCGGAGGACTGGCTCGTCGTCAACGACGTCGTCGCGGCGTGGGCCACGGCCACCGAGGCGCAGCCCGGTGTCGGGGTGATCTCCGGCACCGGCAGCAACGTCTTCGGCGTCGGCTTCGACGGACGCGCCTGGCGCGCCGGCGGCTGGGGCCATCAGCTCGGGGACGAGGGCAGTGGCTACTGGTTCGGGATCGAGTCGATCAAGGCGGCGCTCCGCGACCGCGAGGCCTCCGGCCCAGAGACCGCGCTGAGCGACGCGGCGGTAGAGCACTTCGGCGTCGCGAGCGTCGAGGCGCTCGCCGCGCTCGTCTACTCAAAGCCGCTCAGCAAGGGCGAGATCGCGGCGTTCGCGATCGAGACCGCGAAGCTCGCCGGCGGCGGTGACGCGGTCGCGTGCGAGATCTACCGGCGCGGGGCGTCGCTGCTCGGTGAGCAGGTCGCGGCGGTGATCCGCCGCACCGGCCTGGCCGACGCCGCGGGCACTTCGGCATCCGCGAGCGGGGATGAGGGCGCCGGCGACGATGACGGCGCTCAGGGCTTCCCCGTCGGTCTGATCGGCAGCGCCTACAAGGCAGGCGCCGTGTTCGTCGAGCCTTTGACCCGCGCCGTGCATGAGCTGGCCCCCGACGCTCGGGTATCCGTCGTCGAGATGGCCCCCGTCGGCGGCAGCCTGCTGCTCGCGATGCGCGCGTGCGGCTGCGAGGGGGCGCTGTCGGCAGCCGAGCTCGCCCGGCTGATCGACGAGGCGCTCGCCGTGGAGTCGAGCGCGGCCGCTTGACGCGGCTGCCGGACCTTCAGGGCAGCCGGGCCTCGATCGCGCGTCGATCGCCGATCGCGTCGGCGTCGACGCCTTCGATCCGGATCGCCGCAGCCGCGTTGCCGAAGGCGGCGGCCTGGGCGGGGGAGAGACCTTCGTGGAGCGCGACGAAGAAGGCCGCCGCGAACACGTCGCCCGCGCCGAGATCGTCGCGCGGCTCGGAGACCGCGGGGGCCTGTACCTGGGTGATCTCATCACCGGGCAGCTGGACGCTCGTGGCGCCCGGTCCGGCTGTGACTGCGAGCACCGCGCCGGTGGCGGTGGCCGCGGCGAGCAGCGGCGCGCAGGCGGCGCGCTCCTGCTTGCTGATCACGATCGCGTTGCAGAGGTGTGGCAGCAGGGCGTCGAGCGCGTCACGATCGCTTGGCAGCGGCGCCGAGCGGAGCTCGCCGCCGGCCTCTCCGGCGTTGTCCGCCATCTCCGCGGTACCCGTCTCGCCCGCACCGCCTGCCTCCTCGCCGCCGATCGCGCCGTCGTGCGCATCCGCGTGGCGTGTCTCTCCGGCGTGTGGGTCCCACGTGCGCGCGAGTCCCTGGGGTGTGAGCCCGACGAAGTCCGCGTGCCCGCGCCACGTGGCCGGGGTCTCGCGGGCGACCGGGGCGAAGTGCAGGATCTGGGTGTCCACCTCGATCGGACCGGCGATCGGACCGGCCCAGGCGAGCACGCGCTGGCGGCGCTGCCCGCTCGGCCAGGATGTCGCGAACGTCGTCGTCGCCGGGGCCTGGAGGATGCGCAGCTCGAGCTCATCGCGGTAGGGCGCGAGCAGCGCTTCGATCTCCGGGGGCGAGCCCTGCGTGAGGATCAGCGCGCGCAGGCCGAGCCGGGCCGCCTGGAGCGCACTGTAGAAGGCGCCGCCGCCGGGGCGGCGCGAGGCGTCGGCGGCGATCACGTCGACGGTCACGTGGCCGACGGTCACGTAGTCGAAGGATCTGCTTCGACTCAGCATCGCCGGTGGGCTTTATTGAAGGATTTATGGCAGAGGATGCGTACACCAAATCAAATGGCAGGCTCGACTGTTCTGCTTGCTGAGCAACGATGAGATCCGATCCCTGAGTCAACGATGAGATTCGACCGCCCTGGCGCGCGCGTGCCGATCCTGCGCCGCAGCGCGATCCTGTGCAGCAGCGCGATCCTGTGCAGCAGCGCGATCCTGCGCCGCGGCACGGTCCTGTGCAGCAGCGCGATCCTGCGCAGCAGCGCGATCCTGCGCCGCGGCACGGTCCTGCTGGCCTTGGTGGCCGTGGCTTGCCTGCCGTCGGCGACCGCGCTGGCATCGGCCGCGTCACCCCATCCCGCGGCCTCCCCCTATCCCGCGGGCGCCCAGCGCCCCGTGAAAATCGCCCGGGCCTCCGAATTCGCCGATCGGAAGCCCGCCCACCCGGCCCGCCGGGCGAGCGCTGGCGGCACGAGCGCCGGTGGCACGACGCCGGCGACCACGTCCCCCGCGAGCACGAAATCGACCGCGAAGAAGCCCGCCGCGAAGAAGCCGAAGAAACCAAGGAAGCCGAAGCTGCCCGTCAGCGTCGAACGCGCGCAGCTCGCGTTCGAGGCGATGCAGAAGACCTACTACATCCCTGGCTCGGGCCTGTACGAGGGGGAACCGTTCTCGTTCCTCTGGCCGTTCTCCCAGGCGCTCGCGGCGACCGTGAGCATGGCGTACATCCCGGCGTTGAAGACCACCCTCGCGCATGAAATCAACGCGCGGCTCGTCGGCTTGAAATCGTATCTCGACCTCAACAACTCGGGCGCCCTGGAAGGGACCTACTCGAGCACGCTCGCCGCCTACGACGGCACCGTCGCGCCCCCGGCGGGACCGGGCGGGCTGAAGTACTACGACGACAACGCCTGGATCGGGATCGAGCTCGCGCGGATGTACGAGCTGACCCACGTCGCGGGCGTGCTCGGCGGCGCCGAGGGGATCATGGCGTTCGAGATGGCGGGCTGGGACGCGCAGCCGGGAATCGCCTGTCCGGGCGGCATCCCCTTCTCCAACTCGCTGGAAGACATCGAACGCAACGCCGTCACCAACGCGCCCACGGCCGAGCTCGGCTTGCAGCTCTACCGGCTGACCGGCGACGCCCAGTACCTGCAGTTCGCCGAGATGGCCTACGAATGGGTGCGCACCTGCCTGACCGAGCCCAACGGGCTGTACGCCGACCACATCGGCGTGCACGGGAAAATCGAACCGGAAGAGTGGAGCTACAACCAGGGCGCGATGATCGGCGCCGGGGTGATGCTCTACCAGGCGACCGGCAACAGCGCCTACCTCTACCAGGCGCGCCAGACCGCGAAGGCGGCGCTCGCCTACTACACCTCGGAACGGCTCGGCAAAGAAAACCCCTTCTTCGTATCCGTCTACTTCCGCAACATGCTCTACCTCGACTCCGTCACCCACGACCCGCCGGGGACGAAGCTCGTGCAGGGCTACGTCAACTACGCCTGGGAACACCTGCGATTGAGCGACGACGTGTTCGTGTTCGGCTCGCCCGCCTCCGCCCAGCTGCTCGTGCAGGCCGCGATCGTGCAGGACTACGCGCTGCTCTCGACATCGCCGACGACCTACTTCTGAGCACTTTCAATCCCGACCCGGGATATCAGTAAAAAGGATAGATACTATAGTATTTATAAAGATATAAAGACGCCGGATGTTTGTATACAAAAAAGAGACCGCGTAGAACCAAAGTTATACGCAGTCTTAAAAGACAAACAACATCATCGCCATCTTTATCCAACCTCGTCCCGAGCGTGGGATGAGTTCGCCCGGTCGAGTAGGGTCCAGGCAGATGACCGACGTCGTGAACCTGATCACCGCCGAGGGGCTCGCGAGCCTCGAAGCCGAGCTGGAGGAGCTCGAGGGCGAGGGTCGCCGCGAGATCGCCGAGCGGATCAAAACCGCGCGCGAGTGGGGCGATCTGAAGGAGAACAGCGAGTACCACGACGCCAAGAACGAACAGGCGCACCTGGAGACGAAGATCGCGCGGGTGCGCGAGAAGATCGCCAACGCGGTCGTCGTGCAGGATGCGCCCGCCGCCGGCGGCGCGGTCTCCTTCGGCTCGACCGTGCACGTGCGCGCCGAGGACGGCGCCGAGCACAGCTGGCGGATCGTCAGCTCCCACGACGCCGCCCCCGCCGAGGGCCGGCTGTCGGCCGACTCCCCGGTCGCCGTCGCCCTGCTCGGGCGTGGCGCCGGCGACACCGTCTCCGTGGCACTGCCACGGGGCAAGCGCAAGTTCACCGTCGTAAGCGTCGACTGAGCCGGGCGGGCGCGACCCCGCCGGAGCGGCCCTACCGTCGTGTGTGAGCGCGGCGGACGCGCCGCACGAACTTCTTCGGCGCTCGTCCGTACACCCGCTTGCCCTCGCGCAGCGCGCGCTGGCGCAGACGCCGGCGGCGGCGCGCGATTCGCCCGATCAGGGCCTTGCGCGCCCGCCTGCCGCGCTTGCCCTTGAACGGCGCGCGCCCGGGTGGGGGGAGCAGGCCGGCGAGCACGACCAGGTCGTGCTCCTCGCCGAGCAGTTCAGCGAGCCCATCGGCGCGGCGGGCGAGCGGGCGCCGGCCGAGGATCTCGGCGGCGTAGCGCAGGTCCTTGACGCGTTTTCTCCATTCGTGCGTGGCGCGCGCCCCGCCCCTCCCGCGCGCGACGCGGCGCTTGCGCTCGCGCCCGTCACGGTAGATCCGTCGCAGGTCGCGCTCGACGAGGGCGATGCCGGGCCGTTCGGGCAGGCTCCATCGCCGGGCCCGCTCGCGCAGGCCGCTGAGCTCGCACAGCACCTCCGCCAACATCGCTCGATCGCCGAGCGTCTTTCGCTCCGCCGCGGTGCGTTCGGCGACGAGCAGCTTGCGCAGCTCGATCAGCCGGGGACGCCGTCCGAGCTTGCGCGGGTGACGCTCCAGAAGCGCGTCGAGCGTGCCGACCATCACCTCCGCGTCGCGCGCCCCCGTCAGCCTCCGGGCCGCGTCGCGGAGGATCTTGTACTCGCGTCTGTACTGCTGCTCGCCGAGCTCCGCGCGCAGCAGGCGCACGAGCGCGCGGAGGCGCTTGAGCGCCTTGCGCGTGTCGTGGATCGCCTCTCTATCGAGGGCCCATCCGTCCGCCCGCCCGTCCCCTCGCCCGTCCGCCCGCCCGTCCCCTCGCCCGTCCGCCCGCCCGTCCCCTCGCCCGTCCGCCCGCC